>CAUJIC010000067.1 GCA_963205305.1 Pseudomonadota bacterium
ATGACCCCAACGTTTGGGGAAGATAATGCCTATCTAATTTTACCTATCGGACCTAAAAAATTATACGTGTGTGGGAAGACAAAAAATACAGTGGAACGTATCCTAAACAAAAAGGGAAAGGATCTTGTTAAGCTCGTAAATGATCAAGTATCTCGCCATGCATCAATTTCAGTATATAGCACACAAGAAAATTTAGATGGGTATGTAAGCAAAAGGCTTGGTACAAGTAATTATGATTCTTACTTCACTAGGTTATCTCGGATGTGGGATAATTAAGCCCTATCACCACTCCCCCACCACATCCTCTAGCTTCGGCCGTTCGCGGTCGTCGGTCTCGGTGGTTTTGGTACCAAGATAGACGAAGCCTGCGATGCGGGTGTGGGCGGCATCCGCCTGCGCGGATGGGGTGATTTTTAGGGTGAGTGCGGCGGTGATAGCCGCGTCATAGGCCACCCATTCGGTGAGCCATTTTGCACCATAACCCAGCGCGTGGGCGGCGTGCAGGATGTTCGTGCACACCGCGCCTGCGGATAATTCCTGCTCCCACACCGGCTTGGTGCCAAGGATGGGGGTGGAGAGCACCGCCAAGCACAGCGGCGCGCGGGTGAAGCGGGCATGCTCCGCCGCGATGTGTGGAGGGGTGGCATCGGGGTTGTTTGCGGTGAATCGCTCGGCAGCAATTTCTCCCAGCTTCAGCGCCCCCTCACCCTTTAAAATAACAATACGCCACGGGCACAGTTTGCCATGGTCGGGCACGCGGGTGGCAACGGTGAGGATTTGGGCTAGCTCCGCCTCGTTCGGCGCGGGGGGGCGCATATCCTTCACGCTGGTGGATCGGCGGGTGAGCAGTGCGGTGAGGGCGTCGGTCATGCTGCACTTTAACCTCGCCGCGCGCGCAAGGTCAACCCGCGAGGCGCTTTTCGCAAGGGCTTGCTTGCTAATCCGCGCTCGTTTCGATATGCATGATGCATGAATATTCTGGTAACGGGTGGCTGCGGGTTTATCGGTTCGCATGTGGTGGATGCGCTGGTGGCGCGCGGCGATACGGTCGGGGTGCTCGATGATTTATCGAGCGGCAAGCGCGAAAACCTCAACCACGAGGCAGTGCTTGTCGAGGGTAGCGTGGCCGATGCGGCGCTGGTGAAATCACTCGGCAAAACTTTCGATGCGATTATTCACTTGGCTGCCATTGCCTCCGTTCAGGTGTGCGAAAAAGAGCCTGCCCGCGCCAGCCGCACCAATGTCGATGGGTTGAACGCCGTGTTCGCCGCGGCCACGGTGCGTGGTATTCCTGTGATCTATGCGTCCTCGGCGGCGGTGTATGGCGATAATACTAACCTGCCGCTAAGCGAAACCGAAACCCCGCGCCCGCTGGGCAATTATGGCTATCACAAATTCGAGAACGAGCAGACCGCCGCGCGCTATGCTGGGCGTGTGCCCAGTGTCGGCTTGCGGTTTTTCAATGTCTATGGCCCACGGCAAGACCCCAGCTCGCCCTATTCGGGGGTCATCAGCATTTTTGCGGCCAAGGCCAAAGCGGGGCAACCCCTCACCTTTTATGGCGATGGCGAGCAAACGCGCGACTTTATCTATATCGGCGATATTGTGCGGCTGATTCTGGCCTCGCTCGACCAAGCGAAGGGAACGGCTATTTATAATGGCTGCACGGGGCGCGCCACCAGCCTCAAGGAACTTGCAGCGGCGATTGGCACGGCCGTGGGCAATGTCCCCGAAACAAAACACGAGGATGCGCGCGTGGGTGATATTCGCCTTTCGCTCGGCAACTCCGCACTCGCCGAAAAAAACCTTGGGTTTGTGGCCACCACGCCACTTGCCGAGGGCCTGAAAGCACTGATTGCCCATGAATAAATGGCTAAAACAAGGACTTGCAGCACTACTATGCCTTGCGGGCTGCACCCCCGCACTGCGTACGAACGGCGAAATTAAACATTGGGCGGCCTATTACGATGTCGAGCTGCCCGCCAGCACCTTCAAACACTACGATTTAGTGGTGTTCGACCGCCGCCATTACCCCAAGTTTGACAGCATAAAGCGAAAAACAAAGGTTTTAGCGTATGTTAGCATGGGCGAAGTGTATGACGACATACCTGAGAAAAAACTCCTCGAAGCAGAAAATGCCATTTTATTTCAAAATGATAAATGGGGTAGCCACGCCGTCGACGTCACCTCGCCCCTATGGCGCAAATTGGTGCTCGGTTATGTCGACGATGCCGCCCAAAAAGGCTTCGATGGGGTGATGCTCGACACCGTAGACAGCCCCCTACACTGGGCTGAAACTCAAGCACCAGAGCGGCTTGACGCCATGCGCGAGGCACTGGCGAGCCTCATCCATGCCATCCGCATCGCCCACCCGCGTATGAAGATAATGGTTAACCGTGGTTTTGGTATCTTACCGCTAGTGATGGATGACATTAACTATGTATTGGCCGAGAGCATTCTAACCCATAAGGATGAAACTTCTGGACAATTTGCATTTTTTTCGCCAGAAACAAGCTCCGAAGTAGCGGCACAGCTACGTTACGTGGTTGCGCGTTCACCGCAGCTTCAAGTATTAACACTTGATTACTGGAACATGGATGATGTTAACGGTTTGGAAAGGATTTACGCCGCGCATCGCGCTGCTGGTTTCGTGCCATACGTCACCACGCCCGACCTCACCACGCACACGCCCGAACCACGGCGTTTCTCAAAAAATTAACTGCGCGCTATCACACTCACGGGGAAATCCGCATGCGTAAGTATATTGTTCTCGCTTTAATCCTACTCGTCGCTGGCATTGGTATCAGTATCTACCTGATTCCCACCACGCGCGAAGTTGCGGGCATGCAGACTGTCGACACCGCTGCGATTGATTTGGGCAAGGTGGATATCGAAGCCGAATACGCGCAGGGTCGTCGTAGCTATCCTATCATCGCTGCTTTGGCTGATAAACGCATTGCCGAAGGTAAGCGCGACGAAGCCATCAAGCTGCTTGAGGAATATGCGCTGGCCAACCCGCTGGATGCAAATGGCCATAAAAAACTCGCCGAGCAATATCTCGCTGTAGGCAATATGCAAGGTTACAACGCTCAGCTGGATGCGATTGCGACCGCTGCACCTACCGAAGAAAATCTACGCATGCTGTCGGATTTGTATAACAGCAGCAAGGAATATGCGAAACAAGCCGAAGTCCTGAAGAAATTGGTGGAAGTAACCAAGGGCGAACAGCCCCAAGCGTTTGTCGATTTAGCGACCATTCAAGTGGTGCTCGGCGATTCGGACGGCGCACTAAAAACGGTGGAAGAACTCAAAGCCAAGCACCCCGATTTTTCGAGCTACCCGATGACGCGCATCATGGTCAGCGTGCTGGTTGATAAAGGCCAAGCCGACCGTGCGTTCGATATCGCCAAACAATGGATGGAAACGCCTGCAGCGCCTGTACCATCACCAACGGCCGCCCCACTGCCCGCGCCTGATACTGTTGCGCCCGTGACAGGTGTGAACGCGAATGTTGATAGCAACCCGCGTCCGAAAGAGCTCGCCGATTTGTGCAACATTTTGCATTACGCTGGCCAAGCCGATAAGGCGGTAGCGCTGGTCGATTTGCACATCGAGATGCTAGACCACGAACCCGAATTGGTGTTGGCGTATGTGAATGCAAGCGTGACCGCTGGCAAGAGCGAGCAAGCTTACCAAGTGCTGAAAAAAATCGACGATGCTGGCACCATGGTGGCCGCACTTTACCCCCCCTACATCGACCTCACCTTGAAGCGTGAAGATGTACCCGCCGCCGAGGCCATTGCCAAGAAATTGGATGTGACGACCTTTAGCGAAATTGAAGCGCTGAACGTGATTGAAACCGCGCGCGCCAACAATGCGCCCACGGTGCTGAGCACCCTCACCAGCCGCTTTGCTGAGCCAACAATTGTGAAAGAAAAGCCCGTGCTGGATGCAGTGATTGCCATCCTGACGAACACCAAAGAGCAAGACAAAAAAATCGAGACTGCGCTCAACATCGAGTTGACCTCGACGCAAAAACTTCGCCTCGCAGAATCATGCGCGCGGGCGAAAAAGACACCGTGCTTCGATGCTATCGTAAAACAATATCCGCCACTCGATCAAATGTCGCCCACGCAGGTGGCCGAATACTCGCAATTGTTCATTATTGCCGAGCGTCAGGCTGAGTTGGTTGACCCTGTAGGCAAGCTTGCCGCTATCGAACATTCGGCAGTGATTGTGCAAACCGCGCACCGTCGCCTTGCCGCCGCTGCTGGCCGCCACGATGTGTTAAAACCTTGGCTTGAAGCGAACGCTAACAGCGTGCCTGTTAGCCAGTTGCAGGAATTATTCTACCTCGCGAATGACCGCCACCATGGCACTGTATCGAGCGATATTGCCGAGCGCCTCTATGCGCGCGACCCCTCGCCGATGAACCGCGATATTATGGTCTCGGCCTACATCAACGCAGGTGCGTATGATAAAGCCGTGCCGCTGCTGCGCGACCAAGTGAAAGATGCCGCCGCGAATGATGGCCTCTACCTTTCAACCTTAAGCAAGCTCGCGCGCAAAGATCCGACCTATCGCAAAGAACTGGCCGACTATGCCCAAGCAGCGCTGACGGCAGGCCGTGGCGATGACCGTGCCCAACTCAACTACGCCTACATCCTCATCAATAATGGCCGCAAGGCCGAGGCCATTCCGTTCGCCAAAAACTTCGCGACCGAGCGCGGCGGTGAGTGGAAAAAAATGTATGCCCAACTGACCCAGAAACCCAAAGCCGCGAAAGCTGGCGTTGCTGCAGTCAAGCTGACGCGCGAGCAAATGATTGCGATGGCGAATGGCAAATCCATCAGCGCTGAGAACCGTCGCCAGATTGCGTTCAATTTGCTGAACGATGGTTACAAGGCCGATGCGGTTACCATCTTCAAAGATTTGGCGAAGGATAAACCCGCCGACTCGCAAGAAGTGCAAGATCTGATGTATCTGTGGGGCGGTAAGCTCGATGGTGAGCAGCTTGCATGGGTGCAAAAGCGCGCGGCGGATGCAACGGCCTATGATAAGGATAAATGGTCGACGCTTATCACTAATACTGCCGATGATAACAGCGTTCTATCCTATGTCAGCGCGACACCTGATGCACTCTATAACCGCGACCTGCGTAAGAAATATTTTGGCATTTTGGCCAACACGGGCAACCGCAAAAACTACGACACTGCGATGCGCGATTGGGTGGCCAACACCACCGATGTGCCTGCCCTGCTCGACTACGCAACCATTGGTCAAAACGCGGGCTTCCGCGATGCAGCAGTGCATGGTTACGGCCGCGTGCTGGAGCTAGATGCCAACAACAGCAAAGCGCTGAGCAGCATGGCAGCCCTCGATTTCTCGAAGGGTAAATACAGCGCCGCTGACAAAAAACTGAACCAGTATATTGCTAACCAGCAAGCAACGCCCGACCCTGAGACTAACGCATCGCAAGCGCATTTCTATAAGGCACAACTGGCGCGGCGTGCAGGCGATAAAGCTGCGGCCAATGCCGAGTTCCAGCAGGTAGTTACCCTGACCGCACAATCAGGCGCGACCACACCTGATGCTCTGTCGCGCATGTACACCGCGCAGTTCCACCTTGGCCAACATGACGATGCGAAAGCAGGCTTCAACCAACTGCTCGAACAATACCCCGATGATAAGGGCGTGCTCGCCGATTACATGAGCGTGCTCATCGAATACCAATACCTCGACGAAGCGACCCGTGTAGCAAACCAATACGATAAAACCTCGCCTTACTATCGTAAAGGCGCGTCGCTCGTTGGCAACTCGACCCACACCAGTTCGGTCGAACGATTCAGCAATGGCCGCGAAATGAAAATCAGCTTCGCCGAGCCGATTGAAGGTGCCTCGCCGATTAACATGGCCGAGCTGAACAAGCAGCCATGGGTCGAGAAAAGCTCGGTGGGTTACGATAGCGTGAGCGTGAGCGCGAAAGAAGGTTACACGGTGCGTTATGTGCCCACTTCCGAAGAGCAATTTAAGGTCGTGGCTGCCGAACAACCCAACTACGCGCCACAAGTGGAAGCGCAGCGTCAGCAGGATCTGCGCCTGCAACTACTCTATGCCCGCATTGAACAGGAATCAGGGCAGACCGCCAAAGCGCGCGAACGCCTTGATGCCCTCAAACAATACTATCCTAACGACCCACAATTGCTGAGCTATGAAGCCAGCTTGGAAAGCGCCACGGGCAACACCGCAACGGCGATGAACCTTATCAAGCAAGCGCAGGCCGTTGCACCTGAGAACGAGGACTTCACCCTGCAAGCGCAGAATATTCGCAGCGTGGGTCAAGGTACGAACTTTGTGAAACTTGATCATGAGTTCCGTGGGCTGGGTGATAACCGCGAGAACGTCACGACCCTCTCGGGCGTAGTGCATACGGATAATCGTGCCGAGTTCGGCATTACTGCACAGAACAACGAACTCAATAGCGAAAATATCCGCCGTGCGCGCGATGGCGCCATTGGTGATTATGACACCGCACGCCAACGCGGTGAAGTCTATGCTGCCTATAACCTGCCTGATGGTAGCCGCGCGCAAGCATCGCTGTTTGCCAACAACACAGATGTAGGTGGTGGCGCGTATTATACCTTCAACAACCCAGCTGGCCGCACCGAGTTAATTGGTGAATACCAGCGCCCCTACTGGGATTTTGTGGAAGCCGTGTATGAGCACGCCACGCGTGACCGTATTGGTGCGAAACATTTTGGCACCGTGCGCCCTGGCACCAGCATTGGGCTTGAAGCTTCGTACAACAACTACAACATCGACGAAGCAAGCGATGTAGCTCAAACGATTCTGGTGCGCGCCAATGTGGTTCAGGAACTGCAAAAACAAACCACTAACCAGCCTTATTTCGGCGTGGGCTATGGTTTCGATGGTGAATACCGCACAGGCAAACCCGATGAGCGACTTGATGCTGCGGGCAATGGCTACTTCCTGCTACCTGTGCAAACGCGTGAGGTGCATGCCGTTACGGGTATCTATCGCCATAACTGGACACCCGACACCCATGCATTGCTGGTGGGCGGTGTGGCCTATGATCGCATTCGTGGCGCGTTCAGCCCACTGGGCGAAGCACGTGTTGACCACGATATCACCGACCAACTGCAAATTGGCGGCCGCGCCCGCTACGCGCAAGAAACCAACAATACCGACAACCAAGCCTTTAATCTGGGCGCGGATGTTATCTACAAATTCTAATAAGCAAAAAGGTACGTCATGAACACCACTAGCCTTCCCAAAGAACACTCACGGATTCTGGGCATTCGCCTGTCCGCCATCATCGAGATGCTGGTCGGTCTTGTTGTGCTGTTTGCCATCGACAAGTTCCTCGGCGCGGGCAACCGCTTCTGGGATGTGAACCCACACCCATTCTGGATTGTGGTGCTCATCATTGCCGTGCAATACGGTACGGCGGAGGCATTGATTGCTGCCATTTTGTCGACGGTGTTTTACCTGTTGGGCAACATGCCCGCGCAGGCCGAGGGCGTGAGCTACTATGACTGGCTCTATAGCCTTGCCGTAAACCCTGTGCTGTGGATCATCGCGGCATGGATTTTGGGCGAGCTGCGCCAACGCCACATCCGCGAGCGCAACACACTGGTGCGCGAAGTAGAAGAATCGCACCAACGCGAGGACTTGATTGCAAGCTCGTATAGCTTTGTCAAAAACCGCAAAGAATCGCTCGAAGTTCAGGTTTCGGGCCAGCTGCTTTCCTCCATCGACGCCTACCGTGCCGCCAAATCGGTGGAAACCCTTGACCCTAAATCGGTCATGCAAGGGGTTGAGCGCTTAGTGAAATCGGTGCTTGGGCCACAAAAATTCTCGATGTTCATTGCAACCGATAACAAACTCAATGCCTCGATCATTCATGGCTGGGCAGCGGACGATAAATACTCGCAGGAAATCGATTCCTACAGCCCGCTCTTCCAAGCCGTCATCGGCCAGCGCGAGTTGCTGGTAGTGGCGAACGAGCAGCACGAAGTATCGCTCGACAACCAAGGTATCCTTGCGGGCCCCATCCTCGACCCTGATTCGGGCCGCGTCATTGGTATGCTGAAAATCGAGCAGATGGATTTCACGAGCCTATCGCTCAACACGGTCGAAACCTTCCGCGCGGTGTGCGATTGGATTGGCACCGCACTGGTGAATGCACGCAACTACCAAAGCGTGAAGGCCGAAGCCATCATCAACCCCGAGCGTAACATCCTCAGCTACAGCTACTTCAAGCGCCAGAGCGAATACATGCGTACGCTGGCTAAACGCGTGGGCTTCGATTTGAGCATGCTGGTGATTAAACTCAACGATGCAAAAAGCATGAACGATGCCGACCGTATTACCGTTGCCCGCCAGATTGGCGAGTCGGTGAAATCGGTGCTGCGCAATGTCGATTTGGCGTTTGATTACCAAACCGATGGCGAGGAATATTCCATCCTGCTGCCAGCCACTGCGCCTGCTGGCGCCAATGTCGTGCGCGATAAAATTGCGAAAGACATGGACAAAGCCATGCGTGGCAAAAGCGGCGTTAGCTTTAACTATATCGTGAGTGCGCTTCATGAAGTCCGCTAGTCCCGCATCGATGGATTATTACAAATACGTCGAGGATATCCTTGAGCCTCAGGATATCCATGATGCGAACCGTGTGTCGCCCGCAACGGCGACGAACGGCTTGTTCGTCATTATCGCGCTCATCCTGATTGTGGTGCATGCCTTCAATCTCTATTTGTTCCTTGGTGCGGGCATGTGGCCTGTCATTCCACTACTTATTCACCTTGGTGTTTCGGCATTTGTCGGCATTTTGGCTTATGCCCAATACCGCCGTGGCATGGATGTGCAGCACCTTGCGCTGCTCGCCATTGTTTCCACCACCACAGGCATTTTTGGTGCGGTCGGTGCGCTGTTCGGGTTCATTGTCAACAGCGTGTTCCTTGCACGTTCGCACCATTTTACGGAATGGTACGAAACCATCTTCCCAAGCGACGTGATCTCGGATCCGCAAACCATTTTCGATAGCATCACCGAAGGGCTGGATGAAAACCCCAGTGCGTACAGTGTCATGCCGTTCAACGATGTGATGCGCCTAGGTTCGGAAAATCAAAAGCGCCGCGCGCTGGCGAAAATGACCTCGCGTTTCTCGCCCCGTTTTGCACCTGCTTTCAAGGCCGCGTTGTCGGATTCGAACAACACCATCCGCGTGCAAGCTGCAACGGCGATTGCCAAAGTGGAGCGCGAGTTCACCACTAAGCTCGAGCGCATTGAACTGGCGCGCGGCGAGCGGCCGAACGACCCTACGCTCACCATGGCACTAGCCAAGTTCTATGATGATTATGCCTTCACGGGCGTACTCGATAGCGAGCTTGAGAAACTCAACCGCACCCGCGCTATCGATAACTATAAAGCCTACCTGCAAAAAGATCCCAACTCTTCGGAAGCGTGGATTGCAGTGGGTCGCTTGCTTTATCGCAACCACCAATGGGCCGAAGCGGCGGAGTGGTTCCGCGCCGCGCTTGATCGCGGGTGGAAAGTGAACACCATGGTGCTGTGGTATTTCGAATGTTTATTCCGCCTTGGCCAGCACCGCGAACTGCGCCGCGCGATTTTGGAATTTGGGCGCGGCATTAGCTCGCAGGAGGAACTGCCACGCGATGTGCGCGAAGCAGTCGGCCTGTGGATGCAGGTGGCCTAACATGATGCAGGAATTTTTAATCGAGAGCAAAAACCATGCGCGCTAGTAACCAAAAAGCTGATGTCTGCCTGATTTTCGAAGGCGCTTACCCGTATGTCACGGGGGGTGTTTCGGGCTGGGCGCAAGGCCTGATCAAAGAGCAAAGCCATTTGAGCTTTCACATTTGCACCATTATGCCGCGCGATGGTGATGTAACACTGAAATACGATTTGCCAAGCAACGTCATTGGTCTCACCACCATTCGCCTGAACGATTTGCCTGCGGGCGCCAGTATCAATGGTGGGTTGGCCACCCGCCTGCACCGCGCGCTACGCGAACCGATGGGCGCGCTGACCAGCAACCAGCCGATGAAACTCGATGATCTGAAAAAAATCATGGATATTCTGCGTGGCACCCGCGCGACGCTGGGCACCGAAGCCTTGCTCGACCGCGAAGAAGCATGGCAGCAACTGGTCGACCTTTACGAAACGTCGTTCCCCGACCATTCGTTCCTCGATTATTTCTGGTCGTACCGCGCGATTGCAGGCGGCGTCTACTCCACCCTCCTCGCCCCCTTGCCGCAGGCGGATATCTATCACTCCATGTCGACAGGTTACGCAGGGTTGATGGCCGCACGCGCGAAAGTGGAAACGGGCAAGCCCGTATTCGTCACCGAGCATGGTATCTACACCAACGAACGCCGCATCGAGGTAACTTCGGCGGATTGGCTCGAAACAACCTCATCCAAAGCGCTGACGATTGATAAACCACGCCGCGATTTGCGCGATATGTGGATCGACTCCATCAATAATTTCAGCCGCGTCTGCTACGATGCGAGCGACCGCATCATCACCTTGTTTGCGGGCAACCAAGCCCCACAGATTGAGGATGGCGCCGCAATTGAGAAAATGCAGGTGATCCCGAACGGCGTCGACATTAAACGCTTTTCCGACCTTGCCCATCGCCGCCAAGCCACGCCAACCATTGGCCTCATTGGCCGTGTGGTGCCGATTAAAGACATCAAAACGTTCATCCGCGCATGCGGGCTGCTGCGCCAAACCGCGCCCGATTTGAAAGCCTATGTGATTGGCCCAACCGATGAGGACAACGAATATTACAGCGAGTGCCTGACCCTCGTTCAAATGCTCGGCCTCGAGCGTACCATCACCTTTACGGGTCAAGCCAAAGTCGATGAATATTTGCCGCTGCTCGATGTGCTGGTGCTGACCAGTATTTCGGAAGCACAGCCGCTGGTGATTCTTGAGGCAGGTGCAGCAGGTATCCCGATTGTGGCTACCGATGTTGGCTCGTGCCGCGAAATTATCGAAGGCATGGTGGGCGAAACCCCACACCTTGGCGCGGGCGGTATTGTTACGCCGCTAGCAAGCCCTGCTTCGACCGCAGATGCGATTTTCACGCTGCTTTCGGATACGACGTTATACGAAAACGCCTCGAACGTGATTCGCACGCGCATCGCGGATTATTACAACGAGGGCATCCAACAACAAGCCTACAGAAATCTGTATGCGGAATATTTAAGAAGATCAGCGTAACGCTTTGGCGTTGCCCTAACGGAGACTAGAACATGGCTGGTATTGGTTTTGAACTGAACAAAATGGCGCGACGCGATGACCTGATGGGCATTGCAGGGGCGTATCTGCACTCCGCGTTCGCGATTGCGGGGCCGTGGTTGTTCACCGTAGTGGCGCTTGCATTTACAACGTACCTTTATGGCGGCTCGAACAACGAAGAACTGCTCAATTTCCGCGGCGTGGTGGTCTATAACTTCTCGTTCTCACTTGCCCTTTCAGCGCCTGTCTATTTCATCATGACACGCTATTTGGCCGACCAAATCCACGTCAAAAACGTGACCAGCACACCCACCGTCATGCTCGAAAGCATGATCCTCGTGTTCCTGTTCAACCTTGGCCTTGCCGTGTTCTTCTACGGCTTTTACTTCAACATGCCGATCGAGCTGCGCTTGGCAGGTTTTGCCAATATGTTCCTCATTTCCGCCGTATGGCTGCTGTCGGTCTACCTCACCGCGCTCAAGGATTTCTCGGCAGTCACATGGACATTCATTGTCGGCATGGTGATTGCGGTGATTGCCGCCAACTACCTCAGCAAATACGGTGCAGCGGGCATGGTGGCGGGCTACGATATTGGTCTTTCCATCATTGTGTTCATGCTCGCGGGGCGCATTTTCTCGGAATACCCCTACCACCTGACCACCAACTTCGCGATCAAGCCCTTCTGGAAAAAATACTGGGAGCTGGCCGTGGGTGGCTTCTGCTACAACGCAGCATTGTGGGTCGATAAATGGATTATGTGGTTCGCGCCTGAATCGGTTCAGCTTGATTCCAAGCTGCGTTTCTTCCCCGATTACGATTCGGCGATGTTCTTGGCCGCCATGAGCATCCTGCCTTCCATCGCGCTGTTCGTATTCAGCATTGAAACCAACTTCTTCCACCACTACCGCCGCTTCTACGGGAACATTCTGGCCCACGCATCGCTACGCCGTATTCGCCAGTTCCATTCCAAAATCATGGAAGCGATTGTGGAAGGTGCGCGCAGTGTGGTGGTGTTGCAAGGTGTGCTTGCCTTCTTGCTCATCATTCTTGCCCCACAAATCTTCGAGAAGCTGCACATGTTCTTCGTGCAGCTGGGCATTTTCCGTCTGGGTATCCTTGGCTCGTTCTTCCAAGTGCTCATCCTGTTCGCCACCATCATCCTCAGCTATTTCGATTGCCGTAAATCGAATATGTGGATTTTTGTGATTTACCTCGCGACCAACACCATCTTCACGCTCATCAGCTTACAGGCGGGCTATAATTACTATGGCTATGGGTTCTTCCTCGCTTCGGCGCTCACCTTCTTCATCGCGGCGGCTATCCTGCTCAGCCATGTGCGGAAGCTGCCGTACCACGCCTTTATCAGCAACAACAACTCCGTGAAGTTGCCTAAGGCCGAAACCAGCGCCGATTACTACGAGCACGAGGGCGAGTTCAACATGGGCGTCGACCGTAAGGAAGTGCTGCACCCAAGCAAGGCGTAACCCATCCTCTGAGGGTTATTCCAAGGCTCTATTTGAGGTAGTCCAGCCCTTCCGCGGGGACATACCCACACGCCTATGTGGCAGAAATGCTTGGCCTGTGGCAAAAAGACCCTTTCGTAACAAACTGTAGTAATATTTTTACTTTACAACCCCCCAATCCATGTATAATTGGAACTGGCCGCAAATCCCATGGCGTGTAGAGATCCCTAGAGGGGTAGGTTTAACAAAACCGATCCAGCAAGGTGACCTTGGCACCCCTGTCATAAATCCGTCGCAAGGTTTGCTGGTGCGTTTGGTTAACGTACTAACGAGGATTTATGACATGCGAAGCTACACATCGCCCGATTCCGCTGTAAAGCACTTACAGCCCGAACAAGCCGTTGTTTTATATCGTCCTCATGCGCTGAAACGCGCCGTGGACATGTTTTTGACCAAATTCCGTGGCAGTGTGCTTTACGCGGTTAAAACCAACCCCGATGAACATGTGCTCAAGGATTTGTGGGCGAATGGCGTTCGCAAATTCGATGCAGCGAGCTTGCACGAAGTGGCCATGGTGCGCGGCCTGTTCCCCACGGCAGAAATCTATTTCATGCACACCATCAAATCACGCACCGCAATCCGCGAGGCGTATTTCACCTATGGCGTGCGGCATTTCTCGCTCGATTGCGAGGAAGAACTGGCCAAAATCCTTGTCGAAACGAAATATGCCGACGATCTGGGCTTGCATGTGCGTATTGCTATCCCCAACACCTATGCCGAGCTGGCGCTGACCGATAAATTCGGCGCGAACCTCGATGTGGCACCTGCCCTGCTCAACCGCGTGCGTGCGGTGGCAGCGCATGCGGGCGTGTGCTTCCATGTCGGCAGCCAGTGCATGCACCCCGATGCCTATAAACTCGCGATTAAACTGGCTAAGCAAGTGGTGAAGCAATCCGGCGTGCGGATTGATTCGTTCGATGTCGGCGGCGGCTTCCCTAGCATTTACCCAGGCATGACCCCACCCGATATGCAGCTCTACTTCAACGCCATCCACGAGGCGACGCGCGACATCATCAAGCAGCACGGGTGCCAGTTGCTGGCCGAACCTGGCCGCGCGCTGGTGGCCGAAAGCGGCTCCGTGCTGGTGCGTGTGGAAGCGCGTAAGGGCGATTTCCTCTACCTCAACGACGGCACCTATGGTTCGCTGTTCGATGCAGGCGTGCCCAAATTCATCTTCCCTGCCCGTTTGCTGAACCGCACCGGCAGCGAGGAGGAAAAAGGCTTCAGCTTCTATGGCCCCACCTGCGACACGATGGACTTCATGAAGGGCCCCTTCATGCTGCCTGCGGATGTGAAGGAAGGCGATTACCTTGAAATCGGCCAATTGGGCGCCTATGGCCGCACCATGGCGACGCGTTTCAACGGCTTTGCCATCGCCAACATGCCCGTCATTGTGCGTGATGAACCGCTGATGAGCCTCTATAACGACACCCAAGTCGAGCGCCGCATTGCGGTGGCCGCGCGGGGATAAGCCCTCACCCACCCATAAAACGCCGCCGCTTGCCACATTTTCGTGTGACAGCGGCGGTTTATTTTGTTAAACGCCCCCCAACATAAAAATAACCACGGAGACCACCATGACCGCTGCTGTAAAAAACAAGACCAATGCCAAAGCCGAGTTGCTGGGCAAAACCGTCGAGCATATCGACTTCACCAGCTTCGATGCCCGCCCCATCATCGATGGCATGAGCAACATGAGCTTCACCAGCCGCGACCTTGGCCGCGCCACCAGCATCTATAACCAAATGCTGGCCGATAAAGACTGCTCCATCATCCTCACCCTTGCTGGTTCCACCAGCGCAGGCGGCTGCATGAAGCTCTATGCCGACTTGATTCGCTACAACATGGTGGATGCGATTGTCGCAACGGGCGCAAGCATTGTGGACATGGATTTCTTCGAGGCGTTGGGCTTTAAGCACTACCATGGCAGCGCGAGCGGGCAGGACGACAAATATTTGCGCGACCTTTATATCGACCGTATTTACGATACCTACATCGACGAGGAAGAGCTACAAGCGTGTGACCACACGATTTTGGAAATCGCGAACAGCCTTGAGCCACGTGGCTACAGCAGCCGCGAATTCATCCGCGAAATGGGCAAGTGGCTCGCTGCAGGCAACGCCAAGAAAAAAGACAGCCTCGTGCAGCTGGCCTATGAAAATGATGTGCCAATTTTCTGCCCTGCGTTTGTCGATTCATCGGCAGGGTTTGGCCTTGTGAAACACCAAGTGGATAACCCCAAAAAGCACATGATGCTCGATGCGATTGCCGATTTCCGCGAACTGACGGATATCAAAATCAAAGCGGGCACCACGGGGCTTCTCATGGTGGGTGGCGGCGTGCCAAAGAACTTCACGCAAGATACCGTCGTGTGTGCCGAGATTCTCGGCCACGAGGATGTGGCCATGCACAAATACGCCGTACAGATCACCATCGCCGATGTACGCGACGGCGCATGCTCGTCCTCAACCCTGAAAGAGGCTTGCAGCTGGGGCAAGGTGGATACGGCGCTGGAGCAAATGGTATTCGCCGAGGCGGGCAGCGTGCTGCCGCTCATGTGCTCGGATGCTTACCACCGTGGCCACTGGAAGAACCGCGCCAAGCGCAGCTTCACGAAGCTGTTTGCTTAGAGGCTTCAAAGCAGCTTAAAACAAAAAAGGCGGGGAGCAATCCCCGCCTTTTTATTTTTGCAGGCAAACAGCTACTACCGTGCTCGCTCACCACTATGAGGCTTGCCGGTTATAGTAGCACCAGCGGCATCACCACTCTTCACTCCATCGGGGAATTTGGGCAAATGTTCGGCATTTAGCTGTTGATTGCGTAATGGCGCTGACGTTAGCGGTGGTGCTGGCGGAGACTCTGGTTTATTCACCACTGAATTACCGAAAGCAGCGCTTATGTTGTCTAGTCTCTTATCAACGCCTGTGCGCAAATCTCCTAAAGCAGTGCTTATGTTGTCGAGTCTTTTTTCAATACCCGTGCGCAGATCTCCTAGAGCAGTGCTTATGTTATCTAGTCTCTTCTCAATACCCGTGCGCAGATCTACATTGGCTGGGTTAACAAACCCACGACCTGCCCCAGCTTCTAGATACTCCTGCGTAGTTGGCGCAGGCAATAGAACTGGCGGCAGCGTAAGACTAGCCATCTGATTGCTACTATCCATATTTTTAACTGAAAGTGCTTGGCAACTATCACCAGATAGTTTTGGTGCATTCTGAATGAATTTTGTCAAAGAGGCGGCATCCTGCGCATTTACTACATCTTTGCTTAGAACCTTCTTAACGGCTTCACTTGCTTCTAGCGCGACTTCACAATCAAACCCTTGCGACCTACTCGTTTTTTTTATGGGCCATATACTACTCTCTGGCCTAATATCAATGACACCGCCCGCCTCGTCGTATGATGCGTATTTATCTCCACTTCTTATGCTTACAATCTTGGAGTCCTTCCCTGGGTTTTTTCCTTTGGATTTAGCTATTTCTGACAAATCAGTCATGCCAACCTCAAAGTTCCCTAGTCTGGCAAGCGTATAACCATCTGGTAACTTTACAACTGTACCATCACGTTGGTTGGCTTTATCGAAAAGCCCATTAACATCTGATTGTTTTGATTTCTCATCTTTATCAGACACAAAACCCCCGTGCGCTATTTACTAGTCGATTGTACACTCAACCAATTAATTTTTAATTAAAACTCCCTTACTATTACCTTATCGCTGGGACACACTGATAAACAATCATTTCCATCGATGGGTGGCCTGAAACCTTCTTGAATGAGGACAGGCAGCACTACACTTACCCACCCCCATGCTGCACCGCACACCAACCTTGAAAAATAACTAGCATCTGCCCTACGCGCTGCTAGGGTGGCGCGCGATTTCATGCCCCTTTCTTCAATAACTACGCGTAAGGTAACTCATGGCCGGTGCAGACGTTAAAGAATTCACAGTATTTGGCCTCAAAATGTGGCAGCAAGTGGTGCTGTGCCTTGTGTTAGGCATTATCACTGGCTTTGTAATGAAGGAAGACGCGGCAGGTTTTAAAATCCTTGGCACCATCTTCATCAACCTCATCAAAATGGTTGTGGTTCCCCTCATTTTCCTCGCTCTTGCATCGGGGATCACCAGTATGGCAGGCAGCTCGAACTTCAAGCGTGTTGGTATCAAGGGCCTCGTCGCCTACCTCGCCACGGCACTGTTTGCTGTGGTTATCGGCCTCATTGCAGGAGAAGTCTTCCACCCTGGCCTTGGCCTGCAAGTCAACATTAACGAGTTCGCTAGCGCCACCGCTGGCGCCACCGAAGCCCCACCCGTGACGGTGAAAGACTTTCTGCTAGGTCTCATCTCCACCAACATCTTTAAATCGTTCACCGAGGCAAACCTGCTGCAAGTAATTGTCTTTGCCGTTATCTTCGGCATGACCGTCAACAGCATGGGTGCCAAGGCAGAGCGCGTGCGCGAGATGATTCACGATTGGGCGATGGTGATCTTCAAGATGATCGAATACATCGTCCGCCTCGCGCCCATGGCTGTGTTTGGCTACATGGCGTGGACAGTGGGCACGCAAGGCGTCGAGATCATCAAAATCCTCGCTGAACTCTGCGCCGCAGTGATTGCAGCTTGCGTCGTACAATACCTGCTTCTTGGTGTGCTCATCTTGGTCTTCGCACGCATCAACCCGCTGCCGTTCTACCGCAAGCTGGTGACCACACAGGTAATGGCGTTCTCCACCTCATCCTCGAAGGCCACACTCACTACCGCCATGCGCGAGTGCGAGACCAAACTTGGCGTATCCGAGCAGATCTGCCGCTTTGTACTGCCACTGGGTGCTGCCATCAACATGAGCGGCACGGCGATTTACCTCGCCATCTGCGCCCTGTTCTTTGCGCAATTCTTTGGTGTTGAGCTACACACGCTCGATTACGCCATGCTGCTGTTGACATGTACCTTAGGCTCCATCGGCGCGGCGGGTATTCCCTCGGGATCCATCATTTTCATGAGCATGGTACTGCACTCGGTCGGCTTACCGATTGAGGGCATTGGCCTCATCCTCGGTGTTGATCGCATTCTCGATATGTTACGCACGATGATCAACATCACGGGTGATTGCGCGATTACGCTCATCATCGACGCTAGCGAGAAAACCCTGAACAAAGACGTCTACCACAGTAAGGACTAACATGCGCTTTCCGTTCCAGATGTTCCGAACCGTGCCGACCTACGATTTCGTGGGCGTTCGCAAGGTGGGCTTTGCCATCACCATCATCGGCATACTGGCCACGCTTGTATCACTCGCGATCAATGGCCTCAATTTCGGGATCGATTTCAGCGGCGGCGTGGTGATGGAAGTGCGCACCGAGCAAACTGCTGATGTAACGAAAATGCGTGCCTTGCTTGGCGCCGAGACTGCCACCAAAAACGCCATGCTGCAATCGGTCGGCAAAGAGGGCAACGATGTACTGATTCGTTTGAAGCCTGAGAACGACGCCAAACAAAGCGAAGTGGCTACTGCCGTTCGTACCACACTCGACGCAGGATACGGCGCGAAAGTGGAATATCTGCGTACCGACTATGTGGGGCCACAAGTGGGCGGCGAATTGATTCGCGGCAGCTTCATGGCACTCACCTTCGCCATGATGGCCATGGCCGTATATCTGTGGTTCCGCTTCGAATGGCAATATGGTTTCGGCGGAATCCTCGCCCTGCTACATGATGCGATTTTGGTGGTAGGCTTCTACTCCTTCACGCAGATCGAATTCAACCTCACTTCGGTGGCGGCCATCCTTACCGTCATCGGCTATTCCATCAACGATTCGGTGGTGATCTATGACCGCATCCGCGAGGATTTGCGTAAATTCAAAGTGAAGCCCGTGCCCGAAGTCATCAACCTTGCCTGTAACGAAACCCTCGCCCGCACCTTCCTCACGGGGGGCACGGTACTGATGGCGCTGCTTGGCCTTGTTATCTTTGGTGGCGATGTGCTGTTCGGCTTTTCTGCCGCGATGATTTTCGGCGTGATTGTCGGCACCTATTCGTCGATTTACGTTTCGGCCACCATCCTGATCTACCTCAACCTGCGCCGTTCGGAGCTCACCCCCGCGAAGGCGTAATTCACCTACTCTCTCGGAGTTTTCATGAAACGCGCGCATTGGCTCATTCTCCCGCTATTACTTGCCCTCACCGCCTGCGGCGTTGGTGATAAATACCCGCACCCATCGCAATTTGTCAGCATCGATGATGTGTGCCCATGCGAGCTTGGCGCGCCACCTGAGGATGGCTCCACCACGCAGAAAAAGGAAATCAGCCGTATCCTCGCTATTCAATCGAAGCTGAGCGCAGAGGAAAAAGACCGCATCATGCACGAGGATAGCATCAAGGTTGTGATGATTGTAGAGCCAGTGCTCGGCAAGAGCTACACTCGCGAGAGCCACCCAGCACTCTTCACCCTGCTCGACCACGCGCAATCCGATGCGTGGCGGATTGGTGATAACGTGCAGGATTTCTGGGGCCGCACCCGTCCATGGCTGACCGATAACCGCGTGGAGCTACTGGCTAAAAAAATTACGCGCCCTAGCTACCCCAGCGGCCACACCACTACCAACCATGTATGGGCGCATGTTCTGGCCGAGCTATTTCCTGCCAAGCGGGCAGCGTTGTTCGAGAAAGCCTATAGCATCGGCATGAACCGCGTGAAGGGCGGCGTCCATTACCCAAGCGACATCGAGGGCGGCAAACGCCTTGCCGCGATGATCTTTGAGAAGATGAAAGAGAACCCGCAATTTCAGGCAGAAATGGCCGCCGCACGTGCGGAGCTGAAAGCACCTGTCGCCGCGAACGATAATACGCCACTGCCTGCTGAGTGCCTAACCGCCAAAGCGGGTGGTATGAGCATGTGCCGCTAGGCCGCTTGCGAATTCGCTGCTTTCAGCAATTGCTCGCTCGCCGCTAAATTGGCGACCACATTTTTCAGCTGCTCCAACTCCCCGCAGAAGGTAATCCGCGCATGCCAATCGGTCGGTGCGCTTGGCGAATCAGGCGCATAGAATGGCCCGCCCGGCACACCGCACACACCCGCCACATTCACCAAATAGCGCATCATGCTAGCGGGCGAATCGATGGTATAAGCCTCGCCCGTTTCCGAGAGCGTGCTGGGCACGGTTAAGCCTTTCAGCCCCGCGAAATTTACCCAGCAATAAATAGTGCCACGTGGCGCTTCTACATCCGCATGCGCGAGCGCCTTAATACCATCGAGCAGCAGGGCGCGCTTTTCCGCCAGCGCAGCCACCGTGCGCTCGATAAAGCCATCGCCATACATCAGCGCGGCTTGCGCCTTTAACTGATCCTCGACGCCCATGCCGCCGCCCCTGCACTCGTTCCACTTCTTGAGTGATGCAACCATCGCCTTGTTTTTGGAAATAATCATCCCGACGCGTAAGCCCGCGAGGCCATATTCCTTGGACACGGTGCGAAACACGGCGACGCGCCCTTTGGCGAATAAATCGTTCTCAATCGCTCCGCGCTGCAATACCTGCCCGATAATGTAGGGCGTACGGTCGAACAGCAACTTGCCATAGGGGTCGTCACTCAGCACCAGCGTGTTTTTGGTCTCGGTTGCCACCACGCTAAAAAACGCCTCGCGCTCTTCGGGCGTGTAGTTCGCACCCGTAGGGTTGCATGGTGCGTTGATGAGAATGGCCGCTGGCTCGGGATATTTCGCCAATGCCTCTTTCACTACATCCGCGCGCAAAATACCATCACCCGTGGCAAGCTCCACCAGCTTCACGCCAGCGGGGAACATGTCGTAGTTCGTTGGCCAACCTGGTGCCGCCAGCAGCACCGCATCGCCCGCTTTGAACACCGCAAGCGCACCGTTGAGCGCACCCTTGCCGCCTGTGCCAATGCATACATCCGCCGATGTGGCAGCTAACCCCGTATCGCGCGTGAAACACTCCGCCGCCGCCGCGCGCAGTGATGGCAAGCCCGTAGTTTCCGAATAGGCATAGATTTTTGCCGCATCGCGGATGGTTTTAAATTTCTCGTCGCTTGCATTGGCAGGTTTTTTTGCATCGGCGATCAGGGCGGCAAGCCAACCCTCCACTTCGGCCTGTGGTGGTTTGGGGAATAAATCACCGATGGTGACCACTTCCACCTTTTTGCCCTTCGCTTTTGCGGCATCCGCCATGGCGCCCGCACTCATAGTGGGCGAGTCACGCATTTCAGTGCGAACGATAAATTTATGGGTGGCGGTCATCGGGGTCTCCTTGCTTAACGCCGAGAATTAGCGCCAACGCGAGGCCACCTCAAGTGCAAACTACGCTAATTAGCTAATTGCCCGCCGCGATGCTTTTGGCAATTTGTGGCGCGGCAAGCTGGCCAACCACTTCGACCGTTTGGCCATTTTCCTTCGAAATGCGGGTATATTCCGCTTTGCGTTTGGCGTTCACCTCGGCCACCAGTGCATTCACTTCGGCTGATGGGCTGACCGCTGTAATGTAACCCGATGGCAGCTCCTTCACCGCGCCCGAGGCACGCGCACTATGCAAATCGAGTGCGAACGCAGGCAGTGCGAACAGAACCGTAGCCAAAGCAGAAAGAATGAAATGTTTTTTCATGATAATCCTCGTTAGAAAATATCTTTGCGTTTTTTGATGGCCTGACTGACGTCTTTCTCAATCGAGACTTTCACATGCTGCTCGATTTTCACATTGAGATTGATTTCAATCGGCTTATCGGGCGCTTCCACCTTCACGGTGGGGGTGCAGGCCAATGCCAGAAACCCAACGGCCAGAATGCTAATGGTTTGTTTCATGATTTTCCTGCTCAATAAATGATTTCGGATCGGTCATCAGCATAACATTTTGTAGGATTAAGTCCAGCAAATCCCCGCTCAGATTAATGGTCAGCTTAATGGGTCGTCCCCCTTCCACATCAGGGTTTTGCCCCTCTACCGCTAGCTTGGCGGAAAGCTGGTTGTTCTCGGCCATGCCAAATTCCAGCGCGAGTACTTTATATTGCAGGTTCTTCATCACATCGCGCACCACGGTCACTTGCGCGTTATCGCCAGGAATCACGCCAGGCGCGAGGGCGATTTGCCCAGGCCCTTGCGCTTTTAGCACGCCCTTACCAATGCTGATTTTCCCGCCCGCTGAAATGGTCACAGGCACATTGCCCGACACCACGCCTGTGCCAGTGGCGCGGTTACTTGTCAGCGTTTGCATCAGTGCGTTTACGTCAATCTCGCTCAGCGCAAGGTTAAAGTTCAACGCGCGCTTTTTGCCATCGAGGATGAATTTTACATTATGCGTTGCGAGCCTGCCGCCATTAAAGGGCATGTTGAGTTGCTTCAGTAGCGCGAATGATTCTGCAGGCTTATTCAGCGAATAATGCAGCGAGAAATCGGCCTTATACGACCCATCCTTACTCGTTGCGGTACCACTCAACTCAATACTATCGGCAAAAATGGTTGCGCTGCCCGATGCATTGAGGGGCGGCACCGCCAACGCTTCCGAAGTGACCACCATATCCTCCACTGCCCATGTGCCATTCCATTGCGGCTTCCCATCATCCAACAAAACATCCATGCCAATGCGTCCGATGGCTACCTTGTTCTCGCCGAATTGCACGGTGGGGGCATTGCTTTCCAGTTTCAGTTTTGCTGCACCCTTTTGCTGCAGCAAAATACTCAGCGGCAATTCTGCCTGAATGGCTTTTCCTGCGACAGATAGATGGCTTTCGCGCACCGCGATGCTGCTAAGGGGTAACGCCGCCAGCGCCGCTTTTGTCACGGGAATTGCTGCGGGCGCACCGCCTGATTTTTGCTGCAGCAAATGCTGCACTCCCTCAACACTCCAGCCCTCATCGCCCTCAGCAGCGCGGATGGATAAACCCGTTATCTCGACATCCTCGATGCGCCCATCGAGCAGCGCACGTGGCTGGTAAGCAAGGGTCAGTGTGGAAAGCTTGAGTGCTGGCTCGCCAAGCGCAACATCTTTCAATACCAACCCATGCAGCCCCATATGGTCGATCGAGAGCTGCGCGGGAGTGAAGCCTTTTGCAACCAGAATCGCGACCAGTTTTTTCTCAGCAAATGGTTTCCACGGTGCCAGCAACACAACCAGCGTAAGCACCGCGATGGTGATGCCGAACCACTTGGCTATACGGCGTGCACGCATGTTACGCATGCCGTTTCTGTAGCGGTGAATCCGTGGCGATTTCACCCAACGGATGTGACAAACGAGCAAGCATTTCTTTGGGGCACACCTGCCAGAAATTGCTGCGGCAATTTTCCCAATGGCTTAGGATATGTACGGCTTGCGGTGAGTTGGTTTCGCGCACATGCTTCTCCAGCAATTGCTTTAACATGCCCTCCCAATGCGCGGATTGAAGGCGCTGGGCAACCACCGATTCGCCGTTCAAGCGTCCTTCAAACGTGCGGCTTGCATCGTAAACATACGCCATGCCGCCTGTCATTCCCGCTGCAAAATTCTGCCCCACTTCACCAAGGATAACCACCATGCCGCCTGTCATATATTCGCAGCCATTGCTGCCGCACCCTTCCACCACCGCATCAGCACCCGAGTTACGCACCGCGAAGCGCTCACCCGCTTGGCCATTCGCAAATAACTGGCCGCTGGTAGCCCCATAAAGCGCGGTGTTGCCTATGATGGTGTTCGCGTGCGGCGTGAGCGTGCTGGATGGGCGCGGACGCACCATGATGGTGCCGCCTGACAAGCCCTTGCCGACATAATCATTCGCTTCGCCCAGCAGTTCGATGCGAATGCCGCGCGCCAAAAACGCACCGAGCGATTGCCCCGCCGAGCCGCGCAACTGCAGCGTAATCTGCTCATCGAACGCTGCGCCGCCATGGCGCACTACCAGTGATGAAAGCCGCGTGCCAATGCTACGCATCACGTTACGCACACTATAGGCTAGCTGAATTTTCTCGCCCTTCGTGAGCGCTTCTTGCGCTGCTTCTAGCATCTGTGCATCCAGCGTATCAGGCACTTCGTTGCGGGCGGTAAGCGTGCAGTGGCGCGCATGTGGCCCCGCATCCGCCTGCGTGAGCAGCGTGTTGAGGTCGAGATCCACCAGCTCCTCGCCGCCACGATAGACTTGCGTCAGCAACTCCGTGCGCCCCACAATTTCATTCAAGCTACGCACACCGAGTGACGCCAAAATCTCGCGCACATCCTCGGCGACAAAGCTCATCAGGTTGACAATTTTCTCGACTGTCCCCTCGAACTTCGCACGTAGCTTTTCATCCTGCGTGGTGATGCCCACAGGGCAGGTATTGCTATGGCATTGGCGCACCATCAGACAACCCATGGCAACAAGCGATGCGGTGCCGAGCGCATATTCTTCGGCACCCAAAATGGCCGCAATCACAATGTCGCGGCCTGTTTTCAATCCGCCATCCGTCTGAAGCATCACACGGTGGCGCAAGCGATTGAGCGTCAGCACTTGGTTGGCTTCGGCCAGTCCCATTTCCCACGGCACGCCCGCGTGCTTCACGCTACTCCACGCGCTGGCACCTGTGCCGCCCGAATGACCCGAGATGACAATTTTATCGGCCATGGCTTTGGCCACACCCGCCGCAATGGTGCCAATGCCCGATTGCGCGACGAGTTTGACCGAGACGATTGCGGTGGGGTTGATTTGCTTCAAATCATATATCAGCTGCGCGAGGTCTTCGATGGAATAAATATCGTGGTGCGGTGGCGGCGAAATGAGTGTCACCCCTTGCGTGGCATGGCGCAGGCGCGCAATCTCGACCGTCACCTTAAACCCTGGGAGCTGGCCGCCCTCGCCGGGTTTTGCCCCTTGCGCCACCTTGATTTGCAGCTCGCGCGCGCTGTTCAAATATTCCGCCGTGACCCCAAACCGCCCCGAGGCAATTTGCTTAATGGCCGAATTGGCATTATCGCCGTTCGCACGCGGGGTGTAACGCTCAGGCCCCTCGCCACCTTCGCCCGAATTGCTGGCCGCACCAATCAGGTTCATCGCCACGGCCAGCACCTCATGCGCCTCGGGCGAGAGTGCGCCCAGCGACATGGCAGGCGCAATGAAACGCTTACGGATACTAACGACAGATTCCACTTCCTCGATCGCCACAGGCGCGGCGGTGCTTCTAAAATCGAAGAGATCACGCAGGGCAATGGGCGGTGCGTCCGCCACACTTGCGGTATATTTTTTGTACAGCTGATAGGAGCCCTTAGTGACAGCCGATTGCAACGCATGGATATTTTCGCCCGACCATGCATGCGATTCTGCCCCTGCGCGTGCGCGGTAAAATCCGCCCACGGGTAAGCTTGGTTCGTTCGCGGCGAACTGTGGGTAGGCTTTCGTATAAAGTTTACGAATGCGCGATTCGATACCATTTAAACCAATGCCCGAAATGCGCGATGGCAGCCCTGGGAAAAACTCCGTCGCCAGTGCACGGCTTAGGCCAATCGCTTCAAAATTAAGGCCGCCGCGATAGGCGCTAAGGACAGAGATGCCCATTTTAGCCATAATTTTTAGCATGCCTTGCGCCAATGCCTCGCGCAGATTTTCGAGCGCCTGCTCGCGCGTTAGCTTGCCCAATAACCCACGCTCGTGGCGCGCAATAATGGTATCCTCGGCCAGCGCGGGGTGAACCACGGTAGCGCCACTGCCAATCATCACCGCTAAGGCATGCACATCGGAACATTCATCGGTACGCACAAGAATGGATGATTTTTTACGCAGCTTCTTTTTCACCAGATGGCTATGCACCGCTGAAATAGCGAGAATCATGGGGATGGCGGCGCGAGTTTCACTGGCCGCTTCGTCGCTGAGCAGCACAAAGGATTTACCCGAAAGCGCCGCCTTCTCGGCCTCGGCAACAATGCGGTCAAGCGCTTGGCGCAGGCCATTGCTTGCAGCATCAAGCGTGAAGGTGGTATCGATATGCGTGATGCGTTTTTTGAAATGCTGCGCCACGGCTGCCATTTCTGCCGCAAGCAAAATCGGCGTGTCGGCCAGCACAATTTCGCTGTGCGAATCATCGAGCACGAGGAAGTTTCCATCGTTACCAAAACGCGTCTTCAGGCTCATCACCCGCACTTCACGTAAGCTATCAATCGGCGGGTTGGTGACTTGCGAAAAATTCTGGCGGAAATAATGATGGAAGGGGCGCGGCTTGCTCGACAGCACCGCCATCGCGGCATCATCGCCCATGCTGCCCACGGCCTCTTTGCCCGTGGCGGCCATGGGGTGAATAATCTCCTCCACAACCTCCATGCTAAGACCCACGGCTAGCTGGCGCTGTAGCAAACTTTCCGCCTCGGGCACAGCCTGTTTTTTGCTGCGGCTTTGTTGCAGCACATCGCGCAGCAAAATAGTCTTGCCCACCCACTGGCTGTAGGGTTTTTCGGCAGCGAGATAGTCCTTCAATTCATAATCGTGGAATAATTTTTGCTGCAGCAAATTCACGCCAATCATTTCGCCTGGTCCTAGGCGCCCGCGCTCCAGCACCTCACTTTCCTCGACTTGCACCATCCCGCTTTCCGAAGCGCAAATGAGTAAGCCATCGCGCGTAACGAGCGTTCGCATGGGGCGCAGGCCATTTCTATCCATGCCTGCAATCACCCACTCGCCATCCGTCGCGGCGATGGCCGCGGGGCCATCCCACTGCTCGCTCACCGCATTACAGCACGCAAACAAGTGGCGGTGATGCTGCGGTAATTCCTTGTTTTTGCTCCATGCAGGCGGAATGAGAATGAGCTTCGCGAGCGGCAATGCGCGCCCCGCACGTGTGAGGATTTCCATCACCGCATCGAGCGCACCCGTATCGGAGGTATTGTCAGGAATCACAGGGCGCAGATCCTCCTCGACACCCTTGAACGCATCGCAGGTGAAGTTGGCTTCGTGGCTACGCATGAAGTTAACATTGCCGCGCAGCGTGTTGATTTCGCCGTTATGCGCCAGCACGCGGAAGGGCTGTGCAAGGTGCCACGCAGGCGCGGTGTTGGTGGAGAAACGCTGGTGAAACACCGCAAAATTGCTGATGAAGCGCTCATCCAACAAATCGGGATAGAACGCGGTGAGCTGCTCGGCCTTGAACAGCCCTTTGTAAATAATCGAGCGCGAGGAAAGCGAGCAGATATAAAAATCGTTGATGGCCTTCGCGCGCACAGCGTTCTCGATACGGCGGCGAATGAGGTAGAGATCGCGCTCGGTGCGCGCCTCGTCGAGTTCAGGGCGGCCCGCAATAATGACCTGCTCGATTTCGGGACGTGATTCGCTCGCGATATCGCCAATCACATCGGCCGCGACAGGCACTTGCCGCCAACCATGAATACCATAGCCAAGTCGCAAAATTTCGGTCTCGATGATGGCGCGGCATAACTCCTGCGCCGCAAAATTTTTCTTAGGGAGGAACACCATACCCACCGCAAGACGCGCATCGGGCTGTTTGCCAATGCGTGCAATATAATCTGCAAAAAAAGCCTGCGGCAGTTGGATATGGATACCCGCGCCATCGCCCGTTTTGCCATCCGCATCCACCGCACCGCGATGCCACATATTGCGTAAGCCTTCGATAGCTTTTTCGACAATCGCGCGGCGCGGCACGCCATCAATCGCAGCAATCAGGCCAACGCCACAGGCATCGCGCTCATCGCTTTTTGCATAGAGCCCATGCTGCGCCAAATGCTCGGCGCGGTTATCAAAATCCTTATGCCACACGCTGCACCTCACTCATCAGGCGTGCGTGGATGGCCATGGCGGCATCGCGCCCATCCTTAATCGCCCACACCACCAGCGATGCACCGCGCACAATATCGCCCGCTGCATACACATTGGGTAGCGAGGTCATGAACTGCCTATCAATCGCGAGGGTGCCGTAGCTGCTCACGCGTAATTCTGGCGCGCCGAACAGGGCGGGCACATCATCCGCATCGTAGCCGAGCGCTTTAATGACCATATCGGCTTCACGCGTGGTGGTATCGCCTTCAATCGCCTCGACGGAAATGCGCCCTGCCTCATCTGCCGCGCTAAGACGCATACGCTGTACGGTGACTGCTTTAACTGCGGCATCGCCCGTGAATTGCTGCGGGCTGGCCAACCACTCGAACACCACACCTTCGGCTTCGGCATGCTTCACCTCGCGCGCACTCCCTGGCATGTTGGCGCGGTCGCGCCGATAGAGGCAGGTGACGCTAGCGGCACCTTGGCGCACGGCGGTGCGGACGCAATCCATCGCGGTATCGCCCCCACCAATCACCACCACACGCTTGCCGTGCGCGTTAAGCACACCACTATCGAACGCGGGCACCGCATCGCCCAATCCTTTGCGGTTGCTGGCGGTGAGGTATTCCATTGCGGGGAAAATATGTTGCAAATTATCACCAGCAATACCCAACTCGCGGGCTTTGTAGACGCCTGTGGCAATCAACACCGCGTCATGCCGTGCGCGTAAAGCATCCAGCGTGATAGTAACACCCACTTGCGTGTTGAGCTGAAATTTTACGCCGCCTGCCTTCAGCAATTTTTCGCGGCGTGCGACAATGTTTTTATCGAGCTTAAAGTTGGGGATGCCATAAATCATCAGCCCACCCGCACGGTCGTAGCGATCATAAACAGTAACGCTGTGACCTTGCCGACGCAGCATATCCGCCGCCGCCAACCCTGCGGGTCCGCTGCCTATGATGCCGATGGAGCGGCCCGTCTCACGCGTTACTTTAACGGGCTTCACCCAACCTTCGGCGAAGGCGGTTTCGGTGATGTGTTTTTCGACCGCGCCGATGGTGACGGAGCCAAATCCCTTTTCGATGACGCAGTTGCCCTCACAGAGTTTATCCTGCGGGCAGATGCGGCCACAAATTTCGGGGAATGAATTGGTGGCACTCGATATAGCATAGGCTTCCTGCAAGCGCCCTGCGGCTGCGAGCTTCAACCAATCGGGGATGTTGTTACTCAGCGGGCAATGGATTTGGCAAAAGGGCACCCCACACTGCGAGCAGCGCGAGGCTTGGGTGGCGGCATCGGCCGCATTAAATGGGCTGCTGATTTCGTTGAAGTCGAGCTTGCGCGCGGATGCATCACGCGTTTGTGGGTAGGCTTGTTCGGTCGTGGTGAATCGCAACATGGCCAGCATACCTAATGGTTAGGCTAGCATATAAGCGCAAAGCGCCGCGCGATTCAATCAAATTGCTGCTGTGCAGCATTGCCGCATTTTTATAGCGTAAAAATCAGCCCGCTTATTCCGATGGCTGCGGCACAATAAAGCGAACCGCCAAGAAATCATGCGGCCACAATTTCACCTCGACCCGCCCATGGTGCGCCTGCACCACTTGCAGGGCGTAGTTAAGTGCCGCCATGCGTTGACGCGTGACCGCCGAAAGCGCTGAGAGGTTGGTGAATTCATCAATCGGCTCGAAATCGCCGCCATCGGCCATCGAGGGGTGATCGCTGATGGTGAGTGTCCAGCACTCCATATCTCGCTCCGACTTCACAACATCGCAACTGTCGAACGCATTGGGGATAGCGCCAAGCAACCCGCCGATAGCGCGCTGCATGAGAACGACATCAATCGTCAACAATTCAGCCGTGGGTGGGGATGCCTTATAGTGTAACGGGGTCGTAGGGTGGTAATAGCTGCATTCCGCCATCGCGTTCTTAATCAAATCCGCTGAGAGTATCGTGCTATAATGCAAATCCAGTTTCTGCATTCGCATTTCGAGAGCGCTATGGAAGGCATGCAAGCCCACCGCATGTTGGTGCAGATGATTTTGTAACGTGCCCAATTGTGTATCAAGCCCTGTAGGCGTTAGCACGGGCAACGTGTCGCGCAAATGCTGAAGCACACCCACCGCGTTATGGATAGGGCCACTTAGCGCATCATCAATCGCGGCCATCATATGACGATGGCTAACTTGCTGGCCACTGATGTGCATATAGGCGCGCGCCTTTTCACGCTCGATGTGCGATTTTAGCGTTGCTGCCAACACCGAGAAATCGACAGGCTTGGTGAGGTAGCCATCGCAGCCTGTTTCGTAGGCATGCACTTTATTGTCGCGCTCATCCAGCGCGCTTAGGAATACGAACGGTGTGGTGACCATTGCGTTCTCGCTACGTACATGACGCAACAACTCGTAACCATCCATGCGCGGCATTTTAATGTCGCACAATATGAGGTCGTACTGCCCAGTGCTTAGGCAGCGCAGCGCTTCCTCGCCCGATCCAGCCTCGTCCACTTCGTAAGATTGCAGCCGCAAAAACTCCGCGATATCTTCGCGTAAGGCTGATTCATCTTCAACACATAGTAAGCGCATAGTGTCACTCCCCATCTAAATCGCACACCTAGACATTTAGGTATGCTGCAGCGTTAGCTCGCTGTCTAAACCTTGAGTTGAATTTAACCAAAATTTCTGAAAAATGCAAACATAATAAACCGTGATTTTTTAGTAAAATTTTAGTAAAACCCAATTAAAACCTAGGATTTATGCCATAATACAAAGCCATCGCAAATACACGCTATGGTTGCGCGTGTGTGCCAGTCAAAATGGCGTTTGCACCCGTTGCCCATACCATTTAATGAGGGTAAAAATATCCTCTAACAGCAGACGAGTACACCATGGCAGGCCATTCCCACGCAGCGAACATTGCACGCCGAAAAGGCGCACAGGATATCAAGCGCGGCAAAATCTTTACCAAAATCGCGCGCGAAATTATTGTGGCCGCCAAAGGTGGGCCCGATATCAACTTTAATGCCAAGCTGCGCGCCGTGGTGATGAAGGCCCGCAAAGAAGGCATGGCAAAAGATAGAATCGATGCAGCGATTGCCAAAGGTTCGGGCACAGGCGTGCAGGAAAATTACGAGAGCGTACGCTATGAGGGTTATGGTGCAGGTGGCGTGGCCATCATTGTGGATGCGCTGACCGATAACCGTAACCGCACGGCCTCGGACTTACGCTCCGTGTTCACCAAAAATAGCGGCAACATGGGCGAATCGGGTTCGGTTGGCTTCATGTTCGACCATGTCGGCATTATCGAATATCCAGCCGAAAAAATCCTTGAGGATGCAATGCTCGATGCTGCGATTGAAGCGGGTGCCGAAAATTGCGAAACGGCGAATGGCATCCACACCATCACCACCGCGTTTGAAACGCTGGGCGCCGTGCGCGATGCGCTCGCTCAAAAATTCGGCGATGCTTCGGCCGCCAAACACACCTTCATCGCGAAAATCACTGCCCCCGCCACGGGTGATGATTTGGAGGCGCTAATGGAGTTGATAGAAGCGCTCGAGGATAACGACGACGTGCAGGAAGTGTACAGCAATGTCGAAATCAGCGACGCCGACGCACAGAAATTGAGCGCCTGATGGCACGCCTCATTCTCATCCTCATCCCGCTACTCACGTTTATTATCCCCCAGCGTTGGTTTGCGTTTTATGCCACCATCATGGCGGGCGCGGTGGCGTATCTCATCGCTATGCTGACACTCCTGAAGGAGGAAACTAACCAAGCCTTCACCTCGTTCGGTATCGAGGCGGTGCTGGGCTATGTCGGCATCAACTTGGCGCTGCTTGGGGTGCGCTACATACTCATTCGCCGCGCGCGGGAGAGAATTCTAAAATTGCCCGCTCCCGAGAAAAAGGAATGAGCACCCACCGCATCATCGGTATCGACCCTGGGCTGGTTTCCACAGGCTGGGGGATTATTGAATCCAAGGGCTCATCCCTCACCTTCATCGATTGCGGCACCATCGCCCCCAACACCAAAGGTGAACTGAGCGAGCGCCTGCTCGAACTTTACGGTGACTTGTCGCGTATCATTGGCCTCTACCACCCCACCAGCGCGGCGATTGAGGAAACCTTTGTGACGGCGAACGGTGCAAGCACCTTGAAGCTTGGCCAAGCGCGCGGCGCATTGATTGTGACACTTGCTAACCACGGCCTCAGCGTGGCGGAATATGCCACCCGCACGGTGAAAAAAGCCCTCGTCGGCACAGGCGCCGCCGATAAAAATCAAGTGAGCCAGATGGTAGGGGTGCTGATGCCCGCAAGCCGAGAAGCCCTCGCCGCCTGCAAGCACGATGCAGCCGATGCACTGGCCATTGCGATTACTCATGCACATAACGTTCGGTAAGCGCTCGACTCGCACCTAGAACCACGATATAAACGCCCCATGATTGGAAAACTCACAGGGCGTGTCGATGAAATCGCCGAGGATCATTTGATTCTCGATGTGAATGGCGTTGGCTATTTGGTGTTCGCGAGTGCCAAAACCTTGGCCGCTTGCCCTGAGCGCGGCGGGCTGATGAGCGTCCTCACCGAAACCCATGTGCGCGAGGATCATATCCACCTCTATGGTTTCGCCACCGCTGCTGAGCGCGTATGGTTTAAAACCCTCACCACCGTGCAAGGTGTCGGCGTAAAAATGGCGATGGCGATTTTGAGCGCGATGTCGCCCGATGCCATCCTCACCGCCATTGCCGCGCAGGATAAAAAAGCGCTGACGGTGGTGAGCGGCGTGGGCCCCAAACTGGCGGAGCGCATTGTGCTGGAGCTGAAATCGAAAGCGGTGCAACTGGGCGCGGCGGGCTTTAGCATTGCCTCAAGCCATGCGGGTGAAGCCCCTGCGAAGGGTAAAAAAGCCGCGGCCGTTGCGCCGACATTGATCGAAGATGCACTCTCCGCCCTTGTGCATTTGGGCTATAACCGCAGCGAAGCATTCACGGTGGTGATGCGACTTCAACAGGAAGCGCCCGATGCAAAACTAGACCAGATTATTCGTGATTCACTGCGTGAGTTGGCCGCATGAAACCTGCCGCCCTCACCTCCCCTGAACAGCTTGATGGCGACGAAATCGAGCGCGGCATACGCCCGCAGAGTTTGAGCGATTTTACGGGGCAACCACAAGTCATCGAAAACCTCGATGTGTTCATCCGCGCCGCCAAATCGCGCAGCGAAGCGCTCGACCATGTACTGCTTTATGGCCCCCCTGGGCTTGGCAAAACCACGCTCGCGAATATTGTCAGTAAAGAAATGGGCGTGAATTTCCGCGCGACCAGCGGCCCACTGCTGACGAAGGCGGGCGACCTTGCCGCCATCCTCACCAACCTGCAGGCGAACGATGTCTTGTTCATCGATGAAATTCACCGCCTCAATGCCGCTGTCGAGGAAGTGCTCTACCCCGCGATGGAGGATTTCAAACTCGATTTAATTATCGGCGAAGGCCCCAGCGCGCGCACGGTGCGGATTGATTTGCCGCAATTCACCCTTGTCGGCGCCACCACCCGCATTGGGCTTTTAACAGGCCCACTGCGCGATCGTTTTGGCATCCCCCTCAAGCTCAATTTTTATGATGTGGCGGAGCTGAAAAAAGTTGTCAGCCGCGCCTCATCCCTGCTCAAAGTTGCCATCACACCCGATGGCGCGAACGAAATTGCCAAGCGCTCGCGCGGCACCCCGCGCATTGCGGTGCGGCTGTTGAAACGCGTGCGCGATTTTGCAAACGCAGCGGGCAAAGACAGCGTGGATGCGCCGATGGCGGATGCCACCCTCAAACGCCTTGAAGTGGATAGCTTGGGGCTCGATTCCTCCGACCATCGCTATTTGAAATTCATTGCCGAACATTACGATGGCGGGCCTGTGGGTGTCGAAACCATCGCCGCTGCGCTCTCCGAAGCACGTGACACGATCGAGGAAACCATCGAGCCGTTCCTCCTACAACTCGGCTTCCTGCAACGCACCCCACGCGGGCGGGTGATGACCGCTACGGCGTTCAAGCATTTGGGGCTCACGGCACCGAAGAAGCCCGTGACCGCCGAGCAGTTGGGGCTGTTGGATGGGGATGAATAACCCATGACCATGAACGCCTATCCCAAAGACGGCGCCTTTTTCTTCCCCATCCGCGTATTCTACGAGGATACGGATGCGGGGGGTGTGGTCTATCATTCCAACTTCCTCAATTTTTGTGAACGGGCGCGGACGGAGTGGCTGCGGCACCTGACGATTGGGCGGGAGCGGCTGCAGAACGAGTTTGGGCTGATGTTTGTGGTGCGCCGCGCGACGATTGACTGGAGGCGCCCTGCCCGCCTCGATGATTTGCTGATGGTAGAAACCCGCTTGTCAGGCATGGGCAAAGTGCGTATGAGCTTGGTTCAAACCATCACCCGTGATGCAACGCTGCTGGCGACCATTCAGATCGAAGTGGTCGCTGTTAGCGTGGCCGATTTTACGCCGATGCTGCTGCCCCAAGCATTGCGTGATTTGCTGCCAAGCGCACCCGAGATGGAAGAAAAACCGAAATAACATTTACATCATTACGGAGTTACTATGGCATCCACTGCTGCACCTGTTACTGGCGTAAACGCCGCCGATGTTGCTGGCACTGTTGCGGGCGCAGCCCCCGGTGGCCACAGCATGGGGATTTTTGATCTCATCATCCATGCCGAGCCGATGGTGCTCGCCATCATGCTGCTGATGATTGGTATGTCGATTGCGTGCTGGGCGATTATCATCGAGAAATTCATGGCGCTGCGTAGCGTGAACGAAAAAACCAACCAGTTCGAGAATGAATTTTGGTCGGCCGAAGCGCTCGATAAATATTACGAGAAAGTCAAAAAACGCAAATCCAAGCATCCGCTATCGCTCATGTTCAGCGCGGCGATGGAAGAATGGTTCCGCAGCAAAGGGCAAGAGCGGCTGGTGCCAAGCGGCTCCTCGCGCGGCGGGTCTGACCTCACCATCTCGGTGAAGGAGCGCATCCTTCAGCAAATGGCGCTGACGCGTAACCGCGAGATGGAACGCTTGGAAAAAGGCTTGGGCTTTTTGGCCACTGCTGGCTCGGCCACGCCGTTCATCGGCCTGCTTGGCACCTGTATTGGTATCATCAACTCCTTCCGCGCGATTGCGGGCTCCCAAAACACCAGCCTTGCTGTGGTGGCACCTGGTATTGCGGAAGCATTGTTCGCCACCGCGATTGGTTTGTTCGTGGCGATTCCTGCCGTGATGGCCTTCAACAAATTCAATGGCGAGTTGAACCGTCTGGCCAGCAAGCTCGAGGATTTCTCGACCGAGTTCCAGATGTTGCTGTCGCGCCAGCTCGATAAGGGTAACAACTAATGGGCGCGAACCTTCCAGGCACGGGTGGCATTGGCCATCGCCGTGGGCGCAGCACGCGCAGCGCGGGTGGCTTCAACGAAATCAACATCACCCCGTTTGTGGATGTGATGCTGGTGTTGCTCATCATCTTCATGGTCGCCGCACCGATGATGACGACAGGCGTGACGGTGAATTTGCCAAAAACCAAATCCTCCGCTGTTCCGGGCAACGATGAACCTGTGAGCATTACCATCAAGCGCGATGGAACGATTTATATCCAGACCACACAGACCAAACTCGATAACCTTGGCACCAAGTTGCAAGCCATTCTGGGCGAGAAGAAAGAAACGCGCATTTTTGTGCGCGGCGATACCAGCATCGATTATGGTCAGGTGATGCGCGTCATTGGTGAGGTGAATGCGGCGGGTTACAGCAAGGTTGCACTGCTCACCGATATGCCGCAGCAAGCTCCACGACGCTAGGAAAGGTTCGCCCGCGTGCAGATGGTTGAATCGCGCAGTATTAGTATCTCATTCGGACTGCATGTGCTTGCAGTGTTGGTTGCGGCGTTCGGCTTGCCTGCGCTGCTGCCCCCACGCCCCGAGCCTATGCCACTCGTCATGACGGTAGAACTATTGCCCGTGGGTGAAGTGACCAATGTTAAGCCTTCCGAGAAACAAATTCAGGAAGAAAAACACGCGCCAACCCCCGTGACGCCCAAACCCGTAACGCCCAGCGCGCAGGAAAAACCTAAGGAAGAAGCTAAACCCGTCGAACAGGAAAAAACCTTCGACCCGATGGAAGATGCCGAGCCCGACAAACCCAAGCCCAAAGACAAACCCAAAGAGCAAAAAGAAGAAAAGTCGAAGAAGGATGATTTCGCTGCACTCCTCAACCAACTGAAGCAGGAAGCCAAAACCGATAAATCGAAAGACGCGAAGGACAAAACCAACGCCGAAGCGAACAAAACCCGCTCGGATGCGGCCTATGATGACTCCATGCCGCTCTCCATCAGCGAGAAGGATACGATTCGCAGCCAATTCGTGGTGTGTTGGAGCATGCCTGCAGGCGCGAAGGATGCCCACACCCTTGCCGTGCGTGTATCAGTGCAGCTTCAGGCTGATGGCACCGTGTTGAGCGCTGCTATCGCGAAAGACCAGTTGGGGCGTTACAATTCCGACACGTTCTTCCGTGCCGCAGCAGACAGTGCCCTGCGCGCTGTGCATAAATGCAGCCCACTGAAAAATTTGCCCCCTGATAAATACGGCAGTTGGCGCGACATGGAGATAAATTTCGATCCACAGGATATGTTGTAAATTCGGTATAGAAATTTTATCCGCATCACGCTATGCGTAGCTTCTCAATTTTTCTCGACGGGATATTTTATGCGCCACTCGCACGTTATTAGTTTCATCGCCACCGTACTTTTTGCTGCTTCTGCCCACGCGCAGCTCAAAATCGACATCACCAAAGGTAATGTCGACCCGATGCCAATCGCGGTGACGACAATGACGGGCGCAGGCGCAGGCGGCGCGAGTGGCGCTGATATCAGCGGCGTGATTGCAGCGGATTTAGAACGTTCAGGCCTGTTCAAGCCCATCAGCAGCAAAGCCTTCATCGAACAGGTAAGTAACGGCGATGCCGTGCCACGCTACGCCGATTGGCGCCAAATCAACGCGAACGCCATTGTCACAGGCACCGTGACCCCAACCGGTGGCGACAAGGTTCGCATCAGCTTCCGCCTGTGGGATGCACTGAGCCAAACACAAATTGCGGGCAAGGAATACAACACTTTCGCGCGCAACTGGCGTCGCGTGAGCCACCTCATTTCCGATGAGATTTATAAGCGCCTGACTGGGGAGCAAGGCTATTTCGATACGCGCATTGTGTATGTATCGGAAACGGGCCCTGCCAAAAAACGCGTGAAGCGCTTAGCGATTATGGATCAAGATGGCGCGAACCACAAATACCTGACCGATGGCGCAGCACTGGTGCTCACCCCACGCTTCTCGCCCAACACACAAAGTATTCTCTACATGTCGTACTCGGGCAACCAGCCGCGCGTATTCCTGCGTGATTTGCAAACGGGCCGCGAGGAATCGATGGGCAAATTCAACGGCATGAGCTTCGCGCCGCGCTTCAACCACGATGGCTCGCGCATGCTGATGAGTATTGCTAATGGCGGTGTCACCAGTATCTATGAAATGGATCTGCGCAGCCGCAATTTGCGCCGCCTTACGCAATCGAGCGGTGCAATTGATACCTCGCCAAGCTATGCCCCCGATGGCGCACGTATTACCTTCAACTCCGACCGTGGCGGCAGCCAGCAAATCTACACCATGGATAGCAACGGCGGCAATATCCAACGCATCAGCTTTGGGTCGGGTCAATATTCCACCCCCGTGTGGAGCCCACGCGGCGATTTGATTGCGTTCACCAAACAATCCGGCGGGCGCTTCTATATTGGCGTCATGAAACCCGATGGCTCAGGCGAGCGTATGCTCACCCAAAGCTGGATGGATGAAGGTCCAAGCTGGGCACCCAACGGCCGCGTGATTGTATTTGGCCGCGAAGCGCCAGGTGGCTCTGGTGGCAACCGCAGCAACCTCTACTCGGTGGATATTACTGGCTACAATTTGCGCCAGCTACCCACACCGACGGATGCAAGCGACCCAGCATGGAGCCCACTTCTTGCGATGTAATCGCTACGCAAACTGCGCCTAAAGAGCGACTACCCGCAGATTATCCACAACTGTTGCAAACTTGCCACGGGTATAATCTTTCGCCAAATTCGTGCGCCCATGCGGCACAAGCCGCCTTGTCAAGCGCATGGGGCTGTGCCATACAGCGCGTACAACCTGCTCGTGCGTGAGCAGAAAAAATATTGATTCTTCAGGAGATTATACATGAAAAAAACAGCATTGGCACTGGCTACTGCCCTTCTTCTTCTCACGGCATGTGATTCCAGCTCGACCGACAATGGCGGCGTAGATGGTAGCGGCGTTGGCGCCAATGGCGCTGGCACGGGCAACGGCGTTCTCGGCCAATCGGCTGACGGCACCAACGTTACCGACCGCGTTTACTTCGCGACCAACAGCTCGGTGATTGATTCCGAAGGCCAAGCATCGCTTGACCGCCAAGCTGGCTGGTTGAAGCAATACGAAACCGTGAACGTGGTTCTCGAAGGTCACGCCGATGAACGCGGCACCCGCGAGTTCAACATTGCACTGGGTGAGCGTCGTGCTACCGCTGCGAAAAACTACCTCGTCAGCCAAGGCGTGGCTGCTAGCCGCATCTCGACCATCTCGTATGGTAAAGAGCGTCCAGCCGTTACGGGCAACGACGAAGGTTCGTGGAGCCAGAACCGCCGTGCGGTTACGGTAATCGCGAACTAGTTCGCTTCATTACCTAATACTTACGAAAGCCCGCCGATCACTCGGCGGGCTTTTTGTTTGTGGCGCTTGTGTGCATGCAAAAAACTTGCTAGCGAAGGTGCATCATTCATGGAGTTCCTATGCGTCGCTTTGCACTGCTTGCCCTGCCCGTCACCCTTTTGGCTCATGCCGCCTTCGCGCAAGATGATACGAGCGCACTGAATGAGCGCCTCGAACGGCTGGAGCGCGATGTTACCTTCGTGCAAAAACAAGTCTATCGCAGCGGCGGCATGGATGCTGCGGGCGCAGGCGGCGGCGCGCCTGCCAATGCTGGCCAATTGCAGGTGCGCCTCACCCAAGTGGATGAAGAATTGCGCCAAATTCGCGGGCTGATTGAAAACACCCAGTTCGAGAATAAACGCCTCGCCACCGAACTTAAAAAACTAACTGAAGATGTGGATTACCGCCTGCGCGCACTGGAACAAAAACCAGCCCAAGCTGCGTACGCGCCCGCAGGTGAACCTGCCGCCGCCACTACTGCCACGACAGCACCAACCGAACCTGCGGCGGCCATTGAAGCTGCCGCCAAAAGCGACCCCGCCAAACCCAAAGTGACCCCCGCCATTACGGGCAAAGACTTTCCCGATTCCAACGCCCATTACTCGTATGCCTTCAAGCTGCTGAACGAAAAAAAATACGCCGAAAGCGCTATGAGCTTCGATGGCTTTGTGAAAAAATACCCTGCCGACCCGCTGACCGCCAATGCCTATTATTGGTTGGGTGAAAGCCAGTATGCGCGCGGTGATTTTACCCGCGCAACGGAAAGCTTCCGTAAGGGGTTCGAGGTGAATGCCGATGGACAAAAAGCACCTGATAACCTCTACAAACTCGCCATGTCACTGAGCCAAATCAAGCGCCAGAAAGAAGCCTGCGTGGTGCTTGGCAAAGTCATCGAGAAATACTCGGAGACCGCTACGCGCACTGCGACCAAGGCCGAAGAAGCACGCATCAGCATGCAGTGTAAGTAATGCTCGCGGCGCGCGTTGCAGCAACGCTTAGCGCACTCGGCCCCTTCTCACCGCGTCCTCACCTTGCCGTTGCCCTTTCGGGTGGTGCCGACAGCATGGCGCTGACCTTGCTTGCCCATGCATGGGCACAGGCCAACAATGGCCGCATCACCGCGCTCACCATCGACCATGCATTGCGCGCGGAATCGCGCCACGAGGCAGAACAGGTCGCGGCGTGGATGCGCGAGCGCGGCATTGACCACCACATCCTTACCCCTCATCACACCAGCGATTCCAATAACCTACAAGAATCAGCACGCATATGGCGCTATGCTGCGCTTGCTAGTTTTTGCCGCAAGGAAGGAATTTTGCATTGCCTTGTTGCCCACAACGCGGGCGATAACCGCGAGACGGTGGCGCACAATATTGCACGCGGAGAAACAGCGGATGGGGCTTCGGGCATGGGTAGCGCGCGTAATGTTAACGGGGTGCGATTTTTGCGCCCCTTGCTTGTGACTGAGCGCGCCGATCTTGAAGATTTTTTACGCGCCGAACATGCGCCATGGGTGAACGACCCCAGCAACCAGAATACTCAGTTCGCACGGGTGCGGGTGCGGCAGGCATTGCAAGCCGATGCTGGGCGCGTCGAGGAACTCGACCGTATGATTCGCACCCAATCGGCGGCGCGCACCGCACGCGATCACGCACTTGCTGTGGCGGCCGTGCAGTGTGTCACCATCAGCCCGCTCGGTTTTGCGGAGATTGACGTCAATGCATGGAGCACGTTGGAACCCACGCTGGCCAGCCAACTGCTCGCCGATTGTCTTGTCACCATCGGCGGCCAAACCAACCGCCCACGCGCGGGCGAAACAGCGCGGCTGGTGGAAGCCCTTCAGCAAACCACCTTGCAAAAACGCACCCTCGCGGGTTGCGAAATCACTGTGCACGGAAATAGCCTCCGCATTGCCCGCGAAGCGGCACGGGTGGCAGCACCTATGATACTCAGCGGCGATGGCAGCACGGGTTGGGATGGCCGTTTTACCATCCGTCATGCCCTGCCCGAGACCTTAGCACTCACCCTGCGCGCATTAGGTGCCGATGGCCAAAAACAGCTGCGGACACTGGCACCGCACACTGCCCAGCGCATGCTGCCCTCAAGCACACCCAGCATCTGGCATCTTGATGAAATGCTGTTTGTACCCCATATAGGAATGCCACAAGAGAAGCAGCACTCGGTAACGATTGGGTTCACTCCACCAAAACCCCTTGCCGCTGCCGCATTTTGGTGCTTGAACACACACTAACACTCACCAACGGAATGAATGATTATGCCGCCAATTTCGAAGAATATCTTGTTATGGATCGGTATCATCGTTGCCGTACTTTTGCTCGTAAGCCTAACACAAGGCGGCCTTGGCGGCGAAGGGATGGGCGAAAAAGGGAATACCCGCCTAGCCTATTCCGAGTTTTTAACCAAAGTCGAATCGGGCGAAGTGAAGGAAGTTATCATCCGCGAGAGCGTGGAAGGCGGCATAAAAATCCAAGGAACCTTTACCAACGGGCAACTATTTGGCCTGCAAGCGGTGAGTGACCCAACGCTCGTGCAAACCCTGCGCACGCACAACGTGAAGCTCACCGCCGCTCCATCGAGCTCAGGCACCGATTCATTCCTCAGCATTTTTCTCTCCTCGTGGCTCCCCTTCTTGGTGCTGATTGGCGTCTATATTTTCTTCATGCGTCAAATGCAGGGTAAGGGCGGTGGTGGCGGTGGCGCGATGGGTTTTGGTAAAAGCCGCGCCAAACTACTCAACGAAAATCACGAGAAAAAAATGTTCTCGGATGTGGCGGGGATTGATGAAGCCAAAGAGGAGCTCGAAGAAATTGTCGAGTTTTTGAAGAACCCCGGCAAGTTCCAAAAACTCGGCGGTAAAATTCCACGCGGGTGTTTGCTCGTTGGCCCTCCAGGAACCGGTAAAACCCTGCTTGCGCGCGCCATTGCGGGCGAAGCCGGCGTGCCATTCTTCAGCATTTCGGGATCCGACTTCGTGGAAATGTTCGTGGGCGTGGGCGCAAGCCGCGTGCGCGATATGTTCGAGCAAGGCAAAAAAAATTCTCCCTGCATTATCTTCATCGACGAGATTGATGCCGTAGGTCGCCAGCGTGGCGCGGGCATCGGCGGCGGGAACGATGAGCGCGAACAAACGCTCAACCAACTCCTCGTCGAGATGGATGGCTTCGAGGCGAACCAATCGGTCATCCTCATCGCTGCCACCAACCGCCCCGATGTGCTGGATGCGGCATTGCTGCGCCCTGGTCGTTTCGACAGGCAAATCACCGTGCCCAATCCCGATATTGAAGGGCGCACCAAAATCCTTGGCGTGCATTTGAAAAAAGTGCCGATGGGCCCCGATGTCGATGCACGGATTATTGCACGTGGCACCCCCGGATTTTCGGGTGCAGACTTGGCAAACCTTGTGAACGAGGCAGCACTGCTGGCCGCACGACAAGATAAAAAAGTGGTCACCATGCGCGAGCTTGAAGCCGCGAAGGATAAAGTGATGATGGGCGTCGAACGCAAATCGATGGTGATGAGCGAAGAAGAAAAGCGCATGACCGCCTATCATGAAGCTGGCCACGCAGTGGTAAGCATCCACTGCCCCGCGAGCGACCCGATCCACAAGGCCACCATTATTCCACGTGGCCGCGCACTGGGCATGGTGATGCGTTTGCCTGAGACCGATAAAATTTCTTACCTACGCGAGAAAATGCACGCCGATTTGGCAGTCAGCATGGGTGGCCGCGTGGCGGAGGAGCTGATTTTCGGTCATGAAAAAGTGAGTTCTGGCGCGAGTTCGGATATTCAGTATGCCACGCGCCTTGCCAATGCCATGGTCAGCCAATGGGGCATGAGCGACGCACTGGGGCCTATTTTATTCGCCGCGACCGAGGATACCAACCACGCGCTCATCCGCTCGCCCGATGCGATTGCGAAGGTAGACGAGGAAATCAAACGCATCGTGAATGATGCGCACAAGGAAGCCACACGTATCCTCACCACCCACCACAACCAGCTGGAAGTAGTGGCCAAGGCGCTGATTGAATATGAAACCCTAACGGGTGATGAAATTAAGGCGCTCATGAATGGCGAAAAAATCAACCGCCCTGACCCTGCTGCCACTGCACCCAAACCCATTCGCAGCAGACTACCGAGCGGGAAGAAAGTGGAAGTGACGGGTGAGGATAGCGATAGTGCGAAGGATTAGGTATCGCCAACAAAACCCTTGGGTGGCGCACTCCCACCAATCGCGCGACCCGTAACTTTCTCTGGCGACGTAATCGTCGCACCTGTTGCCAATATTTGTTTTTCTGGCACTTGCGCACCCGATGGGGCAATAGCGGCCTCTGTGCCAGTGTAATGCGCCAGAAGCTCTTCAAGCACTGGCTTCAGATTTTTTGCTGTCTTGTTCTGGAGATCTCTCTGACACCAATCGAGGTTGCCCTTCAAATCTTGTAGAAGGATCTCCATATCGCCTTTGCATATGGTTCCTTTAACATCATAACCATGTTCTTGAAACGTTTTTAGAACTAGTGGCATATTAAAATATCGCGCATACTTGACTACCGCATGATTTGCAATTGTAGGCCACGTGCGCTCCAACAATTTTTTCCCGCCTTTGGTTGCTTCAAGTAACGTCAAAAAGCCATCTACATTATCAGGCTTTCGTATTGCATCGCCCGTTATCATTTTTACAAAGCCGTATTCAAAATCCTGCTGCATATTGATTTTAGCTGGATTCGCCTCACGTTGGGTCATGGCATTCAAAATGGCGGCATCCCCTGACACAAGATAGATTTCCATCGCGAAATGCAGGGGCATTCTTTTACCGTTATAATAGGTATCTAGCTTCGCGCCCTGGCTGATAGTTTGACAGGCGTCTTCGACAGCTTGTTTGCGCAGCGCATCTAGTTGCTCTTGCGAATACCCAGCTTCTCTAACCCTATACGACGCATAATGTTCAGGGTCGGCAAACGCCAACACGCTTTGAAGCTCTGCGTGAAGGCGTTTTCCTAGTTGGCTTTTTTCTGCGTTTAACTTTTCTTCGGGTGTCATAGCGTGCTCCTAAAATTCTTTGTGCGCCTAGGCTATGCCCCAAATATGACAATTATACGTCAGTTTGATGACATTCTCATGACAATTGGGCGGCGTTGGTCCCTCATCCCTCACAAAATCTAACCATTCATTTCATTGCAGTGCTGTTCGCTTCACGCTAGGAATAGCCGCATGACCACACGCAAATATTTCGGAACCGACGGAATTCGCGGCACCGCGAACCGCTTCCCCATGACCGCCGACATTGCCCAGCGCCTTGGCATGGCCGCAGGGCACTACTTCAACCGTGGTGGCCACCGCCATCGCGTGGTGATCGCGAAAGACACACGCCTCTCCGGCTATATGATTGAGAACGCCCTCACTTCGGGATTCCTGAGTATGGGCATGGATGTGCTGCTGGTGGGGCCCATGCCCACACCCGCCGTTGCCTTCCTCGCTCGGGCCATGCGCGCCGATTTGGGTGTGATGATTTCCGCCTCGCACAACCCCTATCAGGATAACGGCCTGAAGCTGTTTGGCCCCGATGGCTATAAGCTAAGCGATGAAGTCGAGCTCGCCATTGAATCGCACATGGATGACGACACCAGCGCCCTTTTTGCCGACCCTGAAAAAGTCGGCCGCGCAAAACGCCTCGATGATGCACCAGGGCGCTATATCGAATTCGTCAAATCCACCTTCCCCAAAAACCTGCGGCTCGATGGCATGAAAATCGTCATCGATTGCGCGAACGGTGCGGGCTATCAGGTGGGCCCCATCATTTTGTGGGAGCTGGGCGCAGAAGTAGTGTCCATCCATGTTTCGCCCAACGGCACCAATATCAACAAAGATTGCGGCTCCACCCACCCTGAATCGCTGTGCGAAGCGGTGCTGCGCGAAGGCGCGCATATCGGCATCGCGCTCGATGGCGATGCGGATCGCATCACGGTCGTCGATGAAAAAGGCCAGGTGAAAGACGGTGACCAGCTGATGGCGATGATTGCCGATTACGCGAACCGCAACGGCACCTTAAAGGGCGGCGGCATTGCCGCTACGCTGATGAGCAACCTCGGCCTCGAGCATTTCCTCAGTGCACGCAAAATCAAGCTTCACCGCACCAAAGTAGGTGACCGCTATGTGATGGAAGCGATGAAGGAACATGGCCTCAATATCGGTGGCGAGCAATCGGGGCATCTCATTTTGGGTGATTATTCCACCACGGGCGATGCACTCATCGCGGGCTTGCAAATTCTTGCGGCGGTGATGGAAACAGGCAAGCCAACGAGCGAAGCGATGCGGATGTTCGAACCCGTGCCGCAATTGCTGAAGAACGTGAAATATAGTGGCACCTCACCCCTCGTGCGGGAGGATGTGAAATCCGCGATTGCTGCTGTCGAGAAAAAGCTGGGGCATGATGGCCGCATTGTGGTGCGCCCATCGGGCACGGAACCGCTGATTCGCATCATGATTGAAGGCGAGAAACGCAACGAGATCGAAAAAATGGCCGAGGAATTGGCTGGCCTGATGATGCAAAAGGCTGCGGCGTAATGCCTCCCCACGGGCGCGTTCTCATTATTGCTGGCTCGGATTCGGGCGGCGGTGCAGGCATCCAAGGCGATATCAAAACCGTGAGCGCACTGGGCGGCTATGCCATGACAGCCATTACGGCGCTTACCGCACAGAGCACACTGGGCGTGTTTGGTATTCACCCCGTTCCAGAGGCGTTCATTACACAGCAGATAGAACTGTGCTTGAGCGACATTGGCGCCGATGCGATAAAGACTGGGATGCTACATTCCGCGAGTGTCATCGAAACGGTGGTGAATGCCCTGCCCACACCCGCCATCCCGCTTGTTGTTGACCCTGTCATGGTGGCCAAAGGCGGCGCACCATTACTCGAAAGCGCAGCGCTCGACGCACTCAAAACCCTACTCATCCCCGCTGCCTCCATCATCACCCCTAATTTGCCGGAGGCAGAGTTGCTGCTTGGCCGCGCCATTGCCAGCGATGAGGCCGACATGAAACGGGCGGCGGAGGAATTACTGAAGCTGGGCTGCGCGGCGGTGCTGCTCAAGGGCGGCCACGGCACGGGCGATGTGCTGACCGATGTGCTCATCAGCCGTGATGGGGCGCCCCTCACAATTTCTACCCCGCGCATTGCCACCACCAACACCCATGGCACAGGCTGTACATTTGCCTCGGCAATAGCGGCAGGATTAGCGCAAAAACAATTGCTTAATGATTCTGTCCACAGGGCGCACGCCTATGTGCAGGCGGCGATTCGTAACGCCCCAAATTTTGGTAAGGGTAATGGACCATTAGGTCATTAAAAGCTGTTCTAATTTATGCTTTTAGAGTAAATTGAGGCTAGCGATAATGCATCAGCCATCAAAATTATCCACATCCCTGATTATTTTAAAAAGTTTCCATGTAGCAATTTTTTAAATTTTAAAAACAATAACTTGACTCGATATACAGTTGTTTGTTTTGTATAAAAACTAAAGTTATCCACAATTCTAGCGCTTGCATATTAGTGTTCTGGCGCATAAGGATGAAAAAAAGAGGCCTAGCTTTTACACTAGGCCCCTCTGCTTCGGGGGAAGCTAGTTTGTAACTACAGTTTCAGCTGCAACTGAAACCTTAGATACAAACTTTTGTGGTTCGTAGATAAAATCGTTATGTTCGATTTCACCCAGTACTTCACCGGTGACGCCGTGAATCGCCCAAGTAACGATTCTAATTGGCACTTTCACCAAGTCATCACACACCTTCATGTGACATTACCTCCAGTCTAAAGGATAGGCCGTTAATTTACCGCGGCCCCGGCCCGAGAGCCGTGGAGATAGCTGTTCGTGTGGACAGCAAGGACGACTCTACATCTTGTGCCCCCTCTGTCTAGGCACAAAATTGTATCGGTCTGATTATATTTTGCTTGCATGGTTAATTTAGATTATAATTCAGCCTAATAAGTCCTGTGCATGGAAGCAACATTCGATTGAAATCGCTTCACTACCCCCAACTGTTGCACAACAACATCTGGTATGTAGTACAACGGAAACAAATGCTTTCAAGATTATGCCTTGGAAAATGCTTGCACCTTGGCAGCAACCCCGCTATTAACCCGCCCCTAATCAAAGTTCCGCTGCAAAATCGGCGGGGCGCTTATGGAGATTCACAATGGCTAAAGCAGGCATTCACCCCGACTATCACACCATCACCGTCGTGATGACCGATGGTTCACGTTACGAAACACGCTCCACTTGGGGCAAAGAGGGCGATGTGCTCACCCTCGATGTGGATCCTAAAACCCACCCAGCATGGGTTGGCGGCGTAAACCTGCGCCAAACGGGCCGTATGGAGAAATTCAGCAACCGCTTCGGTGGCATTTCGTCCATCAACAAAGCACCTGGTGGCGACGCTGCCAAAAAAGACGAAAGCGCTGCATAGTCAGCCCATCGTTTCCAACGAACACCAAACGCCCCGCGAGGAAACTTCGGGGCGTTTTTTGTTACGCGTGGCTAGCCGAACAGGCCTTCGGCAGCGGCCTTCACCTTACCGCGCGATTCTATCTCGGCATCGATTTTGGCAATCTCCTCGACCAGTTCAGCGCGGTATTCGCGCATTTCCTCGACCGATTTGCCCACCAGCTTGCGCGGAAAGGGTTCGGGTTGCTTATGTTTGGGCAAATCGTCGTCAATAAACATCACTTGCTCCCTATTGGTGCGCCATAAGCCCTCTATATGCCATTCCAGCTTTGCCTGCAATGGCGTGGCTGGTATAAGCGAAGGCATGACCCAAGCCAGCCCACTTCCGTCGCCCGCTACCCTGCCCGCCACCATGCGCGCGCTTGAAATACGTGAAGGCAAGCTAAAGCCCGTGCAGCTGCCATTACCCAGTTTGGGTGCAGGCGAGCTGCTGATTCGTGTGGCCTATGCGGGCGTGAACCGCGCCGATATCATGCAAATCGAGGGCAACTACGCCCCGCCTGAGGGGGCTTCGCCTCTGCCAGGGCTCGAAGTTTCGGGCTATGTGGCCGACATCGGCGAAGGCGTGGTTGGCTTTACTCTCGGCGATGAGGTCTGCGCCCTGCTCAGTGGCGGCGGCTATGCCGAATATGTGGTAACGCCTGCAAGCCTTGTGCTGCCACTACCCACGGGCACCGACCTAAAAACCGCCGCGAGCCTTCCTGAGGCGGCCGCTACCAGCATTATGGCGCTCATCCGTGAAGGACGCTTGAAGCGCGGCGAGCGCGTGCTCATTCATGGCGGCAGCTCGGGCGTGGGGCTGCTGATGGGGCAAATTGCCCGTTCGTACGAAGCGGAAATATTTGCCACCGTGGGCAGCACCGAAAAGGCCGCCTTTGTGAAGGCGCTGGGCGTTACTCCCCTCAATTACCGCGAGCAACCCTTTCACGAACAGGTGCTGGCTGCCACCAAGGATGAAGGCGTCGACCTGATTATCGATACCCTCGGCGGCCCACAGCTTGCCAACCATCTGCGCTGCCTGCGCCGTGGCGGACGCATGGTAACACTGGCGATGCTCGAGGGCAGCGAGATTCCTGCAGGCACTAAAATGACGCGGCTGCTCATGAACCACGTGCAGTGGAGCGGCGCCACTTTACGCAGCCGCAGCCAAGCCGAAAAAGCCGAGTATATGCGGATCGTGTTTAGCCATGTATGGCCTAAACTGGTGTGGCCAGAACCCTCGGCGGGGGGGATAAAACCCGTCATCGACAGCGTTTTTCCACTGAAAGACGCACAAAAAGCGCTCACACGCATGCAAGAACGCTTGCATATGGGCAAGATTCTATTAGAAGTAGCCCCCTAATTCGGCCATGCGCCGCCAATAACAAAAATACGAGGAACCTATGGCAACGCCACTTATGCCCAAAGCCACCGCTGTTTGGCTGGTTGAAAACACCACGTTGAACTTCGAACAGATTGCCGATTTCTGCGGCATGCACCCGCTTGAAATTCAAGGTATCGCCGATGGTGAAGTGGCCATTGGTATCATGGGTCAGAACCCCATCGAAGCAGGCGAACTGAGCAGCGATGAAATTACGAAGGCCGAGAAGGACGAAGATTACCGCATGGTGATGTCGGCGCATGCCGTTGCCCACATGAAAATGGCGAACGCCAAAAAGAAAGGCGCGCGCTATACCCCTGTTGCCCGTCGCCAAGATAAACCCGAGGCGATTGCCTACATCCTCAAAAACCACCCTTACATTCCTGATTCGCAAATCATCAAGCTCATCGGTACGACCAAGAAAACCATCGAGAGCATCAAAGAGCGTTCGCACTGGAATATTGCCAACATCAAGCCGAAAGATCCGGTGCTGCTTGGCCTGTGCATGCAGACCAGCCTCGATGCGGTGGCTAATAAATTCCGCCCTGCAGGTGCGCCTGTGAAAGCCGCTGCCGACGACGATTCCGATTCGAGCGCTGCGTAACTACCCATGAGCGCTCCGCAAGAGCTAAACCGCATCCTCGACCGCTTAGGCAGCGTGCGCGTACTGTGCATTGGCGATGTGATGCTCGACCGTTTTATTTATGGCAATGTCGAGCGCATCTCGCCTGAAGCCCCCATCCCCATTTTTACCGCCACGCGCGAGGAGCGCATGCTCGGTGGTGCGGGCAATGTGGTGCGTAATCTTTTATCGCTGGGTGCGGAAGCATCGTTTGCTGCTGTGGTGGGCGATGATAATGTGGCCACCCAACTGACAGGGTTAGTGGGCAGCGAAAAGCACCTGATGCCTTACCTGATTACCGAGCGCGGACGCATCAGCACTAAAAAGACGCGTTACGTGGCAGGCGGCCAGCAAATTTTGCGTAGCGATAGCGAAACCAAAAAAGCCATTACGGCAGATACTGCATCCAAAATCCTCGAACTCATTTTGCCCGAACTGGCCAAGCACCAAGCCATCATTCTATCCGATTACGGCAAGGGCGTGCTGACCCCAGCTATCTGTAAGCGCATTATTGAGGAAGCGCGCACGCACAAAGTGCCTGTGTTTGTCGACCCCAAAGCACGCGATGTTTCTATCTATGCAGGTGCAACGGTGCTGAGCCCCAACCTCAAGGAACTGGCGCTTGCCTGTGGCGTCGATCATTTCGCGGATGATGCCGCACTCATAAGTGCCGCGCAAAACCTGTGCCGCACCCATGCTTTCCAATATGTGCTCACCACCCGTGGCGAGCACGGCATGACACTGGTGGATGCCGAAGGGCTGGTGGTGCATGTGGATGCGACCGCGAGCGAAGTGTTCGATGTTTCGGGTGCGGGCGATACGGTGATTGCCACCCTCGCCGCTACCTATGCTGCGGGGGCGCCGATGCCACTCGCCGTGGAACTTGCCAACCTTGCCGGTGGCATTGTGGTCGGGCGCCTTGGTACGGCGGTGGTTCACCGCACCGACCTTACGGCCGCGCTTTACACCCACCGCACACAAGCACTTCAACAAAAAATCCTGCCCCGTGATACGGCGCTCGCCACCATCACCAACTGGAAGCGTGATGGCCTCACGGTTGGCTTCACCAATGGCTGCTTCGATATTATGCATGCCGGCCACATCCAATTGCTCTCCGATGCGCGTGCGCGCTGCGACAAACTGATTGTAGCACTTAACACCGATGCTTCGGTGCGTGGCCTCAAGGGCCCCACCCGCCCCGTGAACGCCGAAATGGATCGCGCACAAGTGCTCGCCGCGCTGGGTTGTGTCGATGCGGTGGTGCTGTTCGACGAAGAAACTCCGCTCGAATTACTCAAACTACTCAAGCCCGATGTGCTGATGAAGGGTGCCGACTATAGTAAAGAACAAGTCGTAGGGTGGGAACTCGTCGAGTCCTATGGTGGCCGCGTGGAACTATTGCCCCTTAAGGATGGCTACAGCACCACCAACATCATCAAAAAGATGACCGCCTAAACATTCCTAAAATGCGCGCGAAATTATTAAAGAATTATTAATAAATACGTGCGATACTCCAGCCTATTCACCACAAGCCTTGCTGGGCCTGTGTTAATTATGCAGCAATACAGTGAATACAAACTGCATGATTCACAGGCTCGCCAAAAAGGGTTGACGCACCCTTAAGCCTGTGCTCAGTGAATGAGTATTATAAACGAACCGTCAGGAGTGACACGCTATGCAACACACTAAAAAATCGGGCTTTACGCTGGTGGAATTAGCCATCGTGCTCGTAATTATCGGTCTCATCGTTGGCGGGGTACTCGTCGGTCAGGACTTGATTAAAGCGGCAGAGATTCGCGCTACCGCGACCCAAATTGAAAAATATAACACCGCTGCTACGGCGTTCCGCACAAAATACGATGGCTACCCAGGTGACTTGATTAGCACCCGCGCTACCACCTTTGGCTTGGCCGCTGGTGCAGGTACCGATGGCTTGAGCGATGGCGATGGCGTATTGGAAAACGGTGGCACCCTAGCCGATAAATCGGGCGTAGGTGGTGAGTCGACCCTGTTCTGGGTACACCTAACTCAGGCACAATTCATTCCTGATGCGTTTACCACTGCAACGGGTACGGTAGCGGTGGCTGCCGCAAACGTTGCGGCGATTGCCACATTCCTACCAACACTTAAGATTCGCGAGAGTGGCTTCATCCACACCGCGGGTATTAATGGCCGTAATTTCTTCTATCTCTCGAATCCAACCGCAATCATCGTAACCACTGGTGCGCTGACTGAAGCAGCAAGCAGCGGTACGCTCACCCCTATCGAGGCAGAGAATATCGACGCCAAGGTGGATGACGGCGGAACCAACACGGGTATTATCCGTGCCTACGATGATTTAGTCGATGCAACTGCAGAAACTGCTGCAACCAACGCAGCTCCAGCCGCTGGCGTGTGCGTTTCCAACGCAGCAGGCATCCCATACAACCTAACGGTTGGTGGTGATACTGTAGCCTGCCGCCTTCGTTGGCGCGCAAGCTTCTAGTTGAAGCTAATGCGAATACCCAATGCCGCCCCATTCACTTGGGGCGGCATTTTCTTTATGTCCATAGCGATCTCATTTTACCTAACTAACGTACCCCATCGATGCTGATATTGCTCTACAGTCCCTTCCCCACCCTTGAGTCGGCACGCAGCGCTTGCGCCGCATTACTCGACGCGCAAGCCGTTGCTTGCTGCAACCTCATCACGGGCACCGAATCGTATTACTTATGGCAAGGCGCCCTAACCCAAGCCTCAGAGACCATTCTCATTGCTAAAACCATCCCCAGCATGGCTGAGCGTGCACGCGCACTGATTACCACCCATCACCCTCACAAAGTGCCTTCCATCCTCAGTTTCAGCGCCGATTCTAACCCAGAATTTGCTGCATGGGTCGCCGCATCCGTCACCCCACAAAAAAACTCTGACAAGGGCGATTGACCTAACCGCAACGCTTTGCTAGAGAACCTTTCCCACATCGTGTTGGGGCGTCGCCAAGTGGTAAGGCTCCGGTTTTTGGTACCGGCATCCCAGGTTCGAATCCTGGCGCCCCAGCCAACATTTGCCAGTTCGAACATATCTCTAGCGAGAGAACTCGAAATAGTGGCTCTTTCCGCCGTTAGTTGGCGATTCACCGCCACCCTCGAAACGTCAATTTGGGGTGATTTACGCGAAACCCGACCTAAATCCCCGCCATTGTCTCACTTGCGAAGTTTTCGTGGTCACGTTTCTGAAAAATGGCCCTTTATGGAGTGCACTACACAAGGCACGGGGTACGCCTGCTGCTAGAATTTTAAGAGCTGCTTCTGGCGATGCCACTCGATCGGCAGGTTCGTTGTCAGGTCTTGCAGATGCATAGTCGCCGGCTGCGTGCCCGTGAGAATGCTGGAGATAATATCCGGTGCCAGCATCATCAAATTCACGATACGTGCGATATAGGTTCTATCTCGCCCTTCCTGCTTTGCCAAATCGCTGATGGTGATCTGCCCATCATCCAGCTGCCGATTCCAGCGATAGGACTTCACCAGCGCATTCACCAACACGGGATTATAGTTCGACTTCTTGAAAGCTCGGATTGGTTTACCCTCGGCATCCAGCGCCATCTGGCTGCGGCCATAGACTTCAAATCGCGCAGCAATAGTAATCTCAAGATAGCCCTCCCCCTGCACAATCGTCGGCTGATAACTTTTATCGACAGACTCAAGTGGCGTGATACTCCCCGCCTCTACATCTTGCACCGCTGATTGAATCCCCGCATGGCTCAGCCGAACTGTCAGCTGCTCCCTGCTGATGACGATAGCCGCAGTCAGGCAAAGAGAATTGCTGCCTAAAGACACACTGTTCTTCGAAGCACCTCTTATGGGCCGAACGGTGACGAGCTCGATCCCGATAAGACCTATGCCCATTATCACCTTAAATGCGTTGTCGAAATTGATTGGCAGCCGCGTGAAGGGGGTGGTGGATGCATGTAGCACTTGCAAAAAAGCGCTTCGATAAGGACGTTGGGGTTTTGACCCCAACGTACCTGCGCGCGAAAAATTGGCATTGTAACAGCAAAGAGTTTCCGATGCTGGATGTCACATTTATACGGAGGCGGGCCGAAAGGCATCCGCGCTTCTAAACTCTAAGCATACGGGCCAAGCGGTGGAGATTCAACCGTTTGATTATTACAGCCCAGACTTTTCGTTTCTAAAAAATGGCAATGGCGTATTGTTTTATTCTGTACACTCTATTGAACAAATACCGCTGGTGCCCGAGAAATTGATTGAGG
>CAUJIC010000068.1 GCA_963205305.1 Pseudomonadota bacterium
CCCGACCACGAGCCACGCAAATCGCAGTATGGAATATTCTCGGCCTCAAGAATTGAGAGCGACGCAATGAGTTCCTTGCTAAAAAACTCGGCGCGACGGCCTTCATAGGCCAAGGTAGCGAGCGAACGAATGACCGAAAAATCGCCCTGCTGGCGCCCAAAATCGGATTCGATTGCCCACAGTGCGACAATATACTTAGGTTGCACACCATAGAGTTTGCTAACCTTTTCTAATTGATCTGCATTTTCAGACAGCATGTCGCGGCCTTTTTCGATGCGGCCATCGGTAATCGTATTTTCCAAATAGCGGGTAAGTGAAATTTTGCTTTCGGGTTGCTTGCGATCGAGCTTCACCACCCGTGCATCGGGCTCCAGCCCTTCAAACGCCTCATCGACCACGCGCGAGGGAATCCCTTCCGCAATGGCTCTGGCTTTGAATGATTCTGACCATTTGGCGAATGATTCACCCTGCGCGTTGGCATCTGCGCCAAACATTAGCACCACCAGCACACCAAGAATTGCTAAGCCACGCCACTGCATTGAAATTTCACCTGTTAGTTGGGATGGAAGTTATGACTTCTGGGCTACGCGGGGGCAAGCCGAAAGCGGTTTATTGCGGCTAGTGTGGTTTTCCATTGTCATCTGAGATGGTTAGTGCCACCTTCCCTGTGGAAAACATGAGCACGCACCCGACACCCATTCGTATCCTCGGCACCAACGCCACCGCAAGCATTGCGGAAGTGTTGGCCACGCATATGAATGCCAAGCAACTGCTGCTGGTGTGCGATGACACCACGTGGGAAGCAGCAGGCGCTCATGTGGAAAGCTTTTTGAACTCACAGTGCAATATACGCGTTCAATCGCTTGGCAGCTCGGTACGCCCCAGCCTTGCCCTTGCACAAGAAATTGCAGCGAGTGCAGCAGGGGCAGATGCGTTACTTGCGGTTGGATCGGGCACCATCAATGACCTAACAAAATACGCGGCAGCACTTGCGGATAAGCCCTACGCTGTGGTTGCCACGGCGGCGACCATGAACGGCTATACGGCCGCCAATGCCAGCTTGGAGCACGATGGCCATAAGCAATCGATGCCTGCGCGCCCGCCTGTGTTTGTACTTGGCGATACCGCAACACTGAGCGCCGCCCCCAAACGCCTGATGCGCGCTGGGCTGGGCGACACGCTGTGCCGCACTACGGTCGAGGCCGACATGTTACTAAGCCACCATTTATTTGGCACGCCCTACCCGCGCGAATTGTTCGATGTGCTTCGTCGCCACGAGACTGCCTTGCTGGCGGGCAGCATGACTGAGCGCTACGATGAAGCGCTGTTTATCGCGAGCCTTTTTGAAGCGCTGCTGGATGCAGGCGATGCCATGACAGCCTTTGGTAGCAGCGCCCCAGCGAGCCAAGGTGAGCACATGATTGCCCACACGCTGGAACTAAAATACGGCAGCGAGCTGCACCACCTGATGCATGGCGAATTGATTGCCATCACGGCGCTTACCATGAGCCAGTTTCAGCACCGCGTGCTGCTCAGCGCGCCCACGCTGCGCTCAATGCCCTATTCACTCGAAGATTTTGGACGCTTATTTGGCAAAAGCCACGCCGAAGCACTCGCCAATGCTTATGCCAAAAAATTTATTACTCCCGAACAGGCCGATGAAATAAATGCAAAAATGCCAGCAATTTGGCCAGAAATTAGCCAAGTGCTGGCCGCCATTATGCTGCCGACCAACACGCTAGAGCGAGCACTTATCCATAGCGGTGTCACCACGAAGCCAGATCAGGCGGGGATAGATTTAGAGCGTTACCGCTTCGCCACCAGCTATGCCCATTTAACCCGTGACCGCTTCACATTCCTCGATTTAGCGGCGATGGGTGTGAAGCGAATCCACTAAAATTTAACTCTATTGCTGCGTTGCGACGACGAATTGGTGTGCTGCACAATGCAATGTATTAGCGTCTACCTTGGTTTTTTGTTATAATAAAGTCATAGAGTATGACTAATCTGCAACAGTCCGCATTGCCATTTCGTAACCTACTGACGGTGGCTTTTGTTGCACTAACGCTCACCGCGTGTGGTTCCGATAAAATTGACCTCAAGGCGAACAAGAACGTGGGCGACGCGATTGAGGCCGCCACTGGCCCCTTGCAGGATTTGAATTTACGCCGTCAGGAAATTCCGCCGCTGCTGGTAAAAGCTGCCATGAACCCTTACGCGCGCACCACTGATATTAAATGCGCCGATATAAAAAGCGAGTTAGCGCAGCTCAATGAAATTCTTGGCCCCGATATGGAGGCAAAAAGTTTCTCGCTTGCTGCATCGAACGGTGGCTTGGTCGATAATCTAAGTAGTCTCGATAGTATCATCGACAATGCCGATATGCCTAATCGCTCGAGCTTGATGGATACCGCAGGCAGTTTCGCGAAGGACACCGTCATCAGTACCATTCGCAGCAAAACGGATATTCTACCATTTCGTAATATCATTCGTAAAATTTCTGGTGCGAACCGCCATGCCAAGCGGCTCGCCACTGCGTATGATGCAGGTAAGCTGCGCCGCGCGTACCTTAAAGGCTTGGCCGAGGTGCGCTTTGGCGAGCGCTGTGTGGTAAGCCCCATTGTGGTTGAGGCGAAGGCAGATATACCCGACGCGTCAGCCACGCAAACACCTACTTCCCCCTCCCCAGCCAGACACTAGCTTTCGCCGTTGCATCTGCCAAATAAACGGCTACAACGCGGCTATGGCCAAGAATATTCTGCTTATCGATAATTACGACAGCTTCACCTATAATTTGGTGCACTACTTTGCTGCGCTTGGCGCAACGGTCGAGGTGGTCCGGAACGACGCGCTGAGCGTGACCGATATTGTTGGCAAAAAACCTAATGGTATTGTGATTTCTCCTGGCCCAGCAACGCCTAACGAAGCGGGCATTTGCCTAGAGTTATTGAAAGAGAACCAAGGCAGAATACCGCTGTTTGGCGTGTGCCTTGGCCACCAATCCATTGGGCAGGCTTATGGTGGGAAGGTCATCCGCGCCGCGCAAGTCATGCATGGGAAAACCAGCCAAGTGACGCATACGAATAAGGGTATTTTCAAAGGTATCCCTTCCCCCTTCACTGCGGCACGCTACCACTCGCTGATTGTTGAGCGCTCAAGCCTGCCTGCGAGCCTCGAAGTGACAGCGGAAACATCAGATGGCACCATCATGGGGCTGCAACATGTTTCGCAGCCTGTATTTGGTGTACAGTTCCACCCCGAAAGTATTGCTAGCGAACACGGCCACGCCATGCTGAAAAACTTTTTGGACGTACTATGAGCCAGCGCGAAGATATGGAATCCAAGATTGGTGCACTACTTGATGGCACCTTGGCAGGAGATGATGCCAAAGATTACCTCGCTAACCTCGATATCACTCGCCTAAACGCGCACCAGCTTGCGGGCGCAGTGGATGCGGTGATGGCGCGCACAAAACCCTTCCCCACCCACGCAGAGGCTTTGGATTGTTGCGGCACAGGTGGCGACGGGCGTTCAACCTTCAATATTTCAACCGCTACGGCATTTGTGGTCGCAGGGCGCGGGATAAAAATTGCCAAGCACGGTAACCGCGCCATCACCAGCAAAAGCGGCTCGGCGGATGTGCTCGAAGCACTCGGCATGTATACGAACATTGCGCCCGATGCTGCCGCCAAGATTTTAGACGAGGTAGGCATTTGTTTTCTCTTTGCCCCGAATTTTCACCCAGGCTTCGCACGCGTGGCGCCGATTCGCAAGGCGATCGGTAAGCGCACCATTTTTAATTTGCTAGGCCCCTTGTGCAACCCTGCGCGGGTGAAGCGTCAGCTGATTGGTGTATTTGCCCCAGAATATTGCGCGCTGCTGGCCGAAACTTTACAATTGCTTGGCCACACCCATGCTATGGTAGTCCATGGCGCGGATGGCGCGGATGAGCTTTCCATCAGCGGCAATACGCACGTCGCTCATTTGGTCGATGGTGAGATTCGCTATGCTACACTCCGTCCACAGGATGCTGGCCTTTCTGTGCATGAAGGCCGCACGCTTATCGGCGGTGATGCCGTTCAGAACGCCCGCGCCCTGCGCGATGTACTAGATGGCTTGGAAAGCCCCTATGCCGATGCGGTGCTACTCAATTCAGCCGCAATGTTGATGATTGCCGATATGGCGCCAACCCTGCACGAAGGCGTGGCGCTAGCGCGCAGTAGTATTGCCCGTGGCGAAGCGCGCCGTAAGCTCGACAGACTCATCGAAGCGAGTTTCCCGAATGACTGATACATTACACGAAATATGCACCAAGAAACGTGCGCATGTTACTATGCAAAAGCAGTCCATCAGTGAAGCGGCGCTCTATGAACGCGCGCTGAAAGTAACGCCACCGCGCGGGTTTCATAGCGCGCTGAAAAGTAAAATCGCTGATGGTAAGATTGGCCTGATTGCCGAGGTAAAAAAAGCATCGCCAAGCAAAGGTATTATCCGCGCGGATTTTGAGCCGGCTAGCCTTGCCAAAGCCTATGAAGCAGGCGGAGCGACCTGCCTGTCCGTACTGACCGACACCCCCTATTTTCAAGGTGCGGATGAATATCTCATCGCCGCGCGGGCAGCAGTCAGCTTGCCGGTACTTCGTAAAGATTTCATGCTCGATGCCTACCAAGTGTTGGAAGCGCGCAGCCTTGGCGCGGATTGTATTTTGCTGATTATGGCTGCGCTGGCCGATGAGCAAGCAAAAGAGCTCGAAAGCATTGCGCGAGAATTGGGTATGGATGTGCTGGTCGAAGTGCATGATGCACCCGAACTGGAGCGCGCACTTACCCATCTTTCCTCGCGGCTTATTGGCATAAACAACCGCAACTTAAAGACACTTGATGTTGACCTTGCGACCAGCGAACAGCTGCGGACACTGGTGCCAGCCGATTATACTCTGGTCTGCGAGAGTGGCATTTCTAGCCATGCTGATGTAGAACGCATGCAAATGGCAGATATCCAGTGTTTTCTGGTGGGTGAATCCCTGATGCGTCAGCCCGATGTGACCACCGCCACGCGGGAATTGCTAGGCAAATAACGGCTCGCGCTTGCCAAGCGCTGAAACCTGCACTAACATTGCGTCTTATGACGATACGCCCCCTTGTGATTGCACCCGATGAGCGCCTAAATATCGCTTCCACGAAAGTGGAGGTGGTCGATGATTCCATCCGTACGCTGCTCAATGATATGCTCGAGACCATGTATGCAAACGATGGTATCGGCCTTGCCGCTGTGCAAATCGGCGTGCATAAGCGCTGCGTGGTAGTGGATGTGGCCGTGCGCGATGGCGGCAAAGAGCCTATGAAGTTTATCAATCCTGAAATTGTCAAAAACTCGGAAGCGGAATCGGTGTTTGCCGAGGGCTGCCTCAGTTTTCCCGATCAATATTCGGATGTGGTTCGGCCTGAAACCGTGACCGTGCGTTACCTTGATGAGAACGGAGCGGAAAAAACCATCGAAGCTTCAGGCATTCTCGCCACCTGTTTGCAACACGAAATCGACCACACCAACGGCATTGTGTTCGTCGATCATATTTCAAAAATGAAACGCGATATCATTTTACGCAAACTCAAAAAAGCGAAGCGCTTTGGGCTGATTGAAGAGTTACCAACACACCCCACCGTTTAGCATTGCCGCCTGCCCCCCGCACTGCTAAAAAATAAGCATGCGTCATTTTATCATAGTATTATTGGTCGGATGTTTGCCCACACTTGCTGTGGCCCAGCCCTATTCCCAAGCACCAATGGTGATTGTGGGAGGGAAACAGACAGCTGCGCCAGCGGTAGTTGCTGCCCCTGCCGGCACCACATCAAACACAGCAACCACGCCTGCTGACGCGTTAGCAAATTTTCCTGCACAAGCCATCACCAGTGTCGGCACGAACAGCAGCCCACAAAAATTGCCCACCACGCCAGCGGCGGCACCTGCAAAGGCTATTACGCCTGCTACAAACGAAACCGTTAGTAAGCTATGGCCAAGCGATACACGTAAAATTTTTATGCCGCGCTGTACCTCACTGAAGGCTCAATTTATTGAGCCATGCTCATGCGTCATCACCAAGCTGATGACCGCTATGACACACGATGAGTTCCTCAAGAAAAGTGGCGATGGCACCATCGAAAAAGACCAGCGTCTGATTCAGATTCGCCGCGATTGCGCGACCGCTCCAAAGCGGAAGGGCTAATTTCGTGCGCGTGATTTTCATGGGCACACCTGCGTTTGCGGTTCCCGCGTTGCAAGCACTAATCGATTCAAAGCACGAGGTGGTCGCAGTCTATAGCCAGCCACCACGCCCAGCTGGCCGTGGCATGCAGCTAACGCCTTCGCCCATCCAGCAGCTGGCGGAATCGCGTGACATCCCAGTATTCACACCCGTGAGCCTGAGGGATGCGGATCAGCAAGAAGCCTTTGCAGCACACGGGGCTGATATTGCTGTTGTCGCGGCTTATGGGTTACTGCTGCCACAAGCCATTCTGGATGCGCCCAAGCATGGCTGCATCAATATTCACCCGTCGGATCTGCCACGTTGGCGCGGCGCGGCACCCATACAGCGTACCTTGATGGCGGGCGATGTGGCAACCGCCTGTTGCATTATCCAATTAGAATTGGGACTTGATACAGGCCCGATTTACCTGCGCGAGACCTACTCCATTCCACCTGAAATGGATGCTGGTGGCTTGCACGATGTCATGGCTGCCATCGGCGCACGGCAAGTGCTGACAGTACTTGAATCCATCGCATCCATACGCCCCGTTGCACAATCGAGTGATGGTATCACCTATGCGGCAAAAATTACTAAGGCTGACCGCGAGCTGGATTGGAGCCGTCCTGCCCAGGAGCTTTTGAATCAAATACGAGGATTATCGCCCGCCCCAGCAGCCACTACTACACTGGCTGGCGAGGTGATTAAGCTTTTCGCGGGGGGCATTGCCCACGGCGATACCAGCAAAGCTGCGGGAATGGCGCTGGATAACCAATTACTTATCAATGCGGGAGAAGGCACCGCCCTAAGGCTTACCGAGCTTCAGCGAGCCGGAAAATCGCGCCAAAATGCAGGACAATTTTTACAAGGCTTCCCCATCGCGGCAGGGACAATTGCACAAAAAAGCGGCACATGAGGCAATAAGCGCTAGAAAATACCTGAAAACTGTGTTATAAACGCCACTGTTAATTGAAAAAAATCAATGATAACAAGAGGCAATCAACCATGTACACCCAATGGCAAGTCGCTATGAATGATGATATCGTAATTTTCAAACAACTCGATGATTTGAAAGAACAGCACCGCCAACTGGATGAGGAAATCCGCGAGCTTCAGCTTGCTGGCTCGGGCGATGAAATGCAAGTAGCCCGCCTCAAGAAACGTAAACTGCAATTGCGCGACCAGATTATGACCCTTGAATTCGAAATTTACCCTGACCAACCAGCGTAGGGCATTACTCATACCAAGACACATAACCAGCCATGAAAATGGCTGGTTTTTTTGTGCCTAGCCAGCAATGCCTTTCGCCAAAAAGCCTCCCAAACGGCGCGAGAATGCAATCGCATCGGTCACGGGTTCGCCTTCGGCAATCAGGGCTTGGTCGAACAACAGCCACAGTGCATCTTCGGTTTTTGAGGTGATGCCATGCGCCGATACTTCGTTCGCAAGGCTGGTGATGATGGCATGCGTGGGGTTGATTTCGACCAGCTTGGCCGCGCGTTTCGGCAGTTGTTTATGGTCGGCCAAGAACCGTTCCATCCGCATATCCATTGCGCCTTCGGTTACGCCCAAACAAATGGGTGTATCCGATAATTTGCGCGTGGTGCGAACGGCACTCACCGCATCGCCAAATAATTGTTCCATCACTTCGCACAGCTTTTTAACTGCATCGCTTGATTCGGCTTTTTCCTCGGCCTGCTCCGCCTCATCATCGAGCTTGAATTTTTCAAGGTCGGCACCCGACTTGGTGACGGAGCTAAATGGCAACTCGCCAAATTTCTGCGTCACGTTCGGCCAGAAATCATCGACATGATCGGTAAGGAGCAGCACTTCGATGCCGCGCTTGGTGAAACCCTCTAATTGCGGGCTATTTTTAAGCGTCGCTAGCGTGTCGCCCGTCAGGAAATAGATAGCCTCCTGCCCCTCGCGCATGCGTGATTTGTAATCGGCAAGGCTGATGAGTTGCTCGGGCGAGGTGCTAGAATAGAACCGACATGCCTCCAGAATTTTCTCACGCGGGGAGTTGGCTTCGCACAACCCCTCTTTCAAGGCCGCACCAAAATTATCCCAGAATTTGGCGTATTCCGCGGGTTCCTTCTCGGCGCGCTTCTTAAATTCACCCAACACTTTGCTGGTTACGGATTCACGAATTTTATCGAGCACAGGAGACTTTTGCAGTGTTTCGCGGCTGATGTTCAGCGGCAAATCCGCTGAATCAATCACGCCACGCAAAAAGCGCAGGTATGGCGGCACAAGCTCCACCCCCTCGTCGGTGATATAAACGCGCTTCACATACAACTTCACTCGGCGCTTGCGCTCGGGGTGGAACAAATCGAAAGGCTTGATGCCGGGCACGAATAGCAAGCTTGTATATTCGGTTTTGCCTTCTGCTTTGTTATGAAACACCGCCCATGGCTTTTCGGGCGAGTGCGATACATCACGGTAAAATGCGTGGTATTGCTCATCCGTCACTTCGGATTTTGGGCGTGTCCAAATGGCCGAACCATCGTTCAGGTTATGGGTCACCCCCTCCTCGTCCGTCAGCGTGATGGGAAAGCTGATATGGTCGGAATAGGTGCTCACAATGTGGCCAAGTTTGTGGCGATCGAGATATTCCTTTGCATCCTTTTTCATGTGCAGGGTGATGGAGGTGCCGCGTGCGCGAGCTGCCGCTGGCTTGATTTCGTAGGTGCCCAACCCATCAGAATCCCACTGCCACGCTTGCTTCTCGCCTGCTTTGCGGCTTTCGACCGTGACACGATCGGCCACCATGAACGCAGAGTAAAAACCAACACCGAATTGACCAATGAGGTTCACATCTTTGCTAGCGTCGCCTGTCATTTGGCTCAGGAATTCGGAGGTACCCGATTTGGCAATCGTGCCCAAATGGGCAATTAAATCCTCGCGGTTCATACCAATGCCCGTATCGGCGATGGTCAGCGTTTTCGCTTTTTCATCGTAAGCGATATGGATTTTTAAATCGGGCTCATCACCCATCAGCCCATTGTTGCTTTGCGATTCGTAGCGCAATTTGTCGCACGCATCCGAGGCATTGCTTATCAACTCGCGCAGAAAAATATCACGGTTGGTGTAAAGCGCATGAATCATCAGTTGCAGCACGCGGCTGGTTTCTGCGGCGAATGTTTTGGTTTCGGCGGTGTCGATAGTCGTGGTCATTTCATACCTGCACATGAAGTGGAATTGAGGATATACGCCATATAGGCAGGATACGGCCTAGTTCAAGGCCAGCGATTAAAGCCGTTTCGAACATCCAATGATCGCACCCGCATAAGGCGCGTGCTTGCGAAGCTGCTCATCGGTCATGTTATTCATGGCGCCAAATTCCTCGAAGGTCATTGTCTCCTGAAATTTGATCATGATACAGCTGCAGAAATCATACATTTCGTTGCTGCCATTCGTGCAGCCGCTCATAAATTGTCGACGCTCTTCAGCAGGGTAAACGTTAACCTTGGGCTTTTTCTTGGGCGAAGCCGCATCCGCGCTTTGGGATACCACAAGAAGAAGGGCAATAAGTAATAGTCGGAACATAGCTATTTTCCTAACGGTAGGACTTAAAACGCAGAAGGTGATCGGCTAGAACGCTGGCCATCATGGCCTCACCGACAGGCACGGCGCGGATGCCAACGCAGGGGTCGTGCCGCCCTTTGGTGACAATATCCGTGTTCTCGCCAGATTTATTGACCGTTTCAACAGGGGTAAGGATGGAGCTGGTGGGCTTCACCGCGAAGCGCACAATAACGGGCTGCCCGGAGCTGATACCACCAAGAATGCCCCCTGCATGGTTACTTTGGAACTCCACACCGCTTTCCCCTTTACGCATAGAATCAGCATTTTCTTCGCCACGAAGGCTGGCGGCTGCGAAGCCATCACCAATCTCTACGGCTTTCACGGCGTTGATACTCATCATCGCCCGCGCCAAATCCGAATCAAGCTTATCATAAATCGGTTCACCAAGGCCGATAGGAACGCCATTCGCCACCACCTCGATGATAGCGCCCAGCGATGAGCCATCCTTACGCGCGGCATCGAGCTTAGCTTCCCAGCGGGCAGCGGCCTCAGCATCAGGGCACCAGAAGGGGTTTTGCTCAATCTGAGCCGCATCGAAATGTGTGCGATCAATCGCATCATCGCCCATTTGCACCATGTAGCCTTGCAACGTAATACCCGCGCTAGCGAGGATTTTATGGGCAATGGCACCGGCGGCCACCCGCATCGCTGTTTCGCGCGCACTGCTACGCCCACCGCCACGGTGATCGCGGATGCCATATTTCATTTGGTAGGTGTAATCGGCATGGCCTGGGCGATATTTCTCGGCAATGTCGCCGTAATCTTTCGATTTCTGGTCTTCGTTATAGATAATCAACGAAATAGGCGTGCCTGTGGTTTTGCCGTTGAACACCCCGCTCAGGATCTTCACTTCATCCGCCTCGCGGCGCTGGGTGGTGAATTTATTCTGACCAGGTTTACGCTTATCGAGAAATGGCTGAATATCGGCCTCGCTGAGGGGAATCAGCGAGGGGCAGCCATCTACCACGCAGCCAATCGCCTCGCCATGCGATTCGCCCCATGTGGTGAATCGAAAAATACTGCCGAAGGAGTTGGATGCCATGTGAATTGCGCCTTGCCTGATGTTTTATGCACTATACCAAGTGCTAGCGTCATTCTCAAGATTATCCAACTAACTTTACGCAAGCTACAAAAAAGCCAGCCTTTCGGCTGGCTTTTCGCTCTGTGCGAGCCGAGCTTTTACTTGTTATAGGCCCACCATTTTTGCTCATTGATGGCGAATACTGGGTTGTAGCGGGTGATGGAAGCCACGGATTTAACCGATTTAGCTTGGTTATCGAGGATTTTTGCCTCGCCATCGACATCCACTTCGAGAATCGCATGAATGATGCCGCCCAAGCTTTGGTCGCGCACCACAAGGATACGCATATCGCTTTCCGATACACCCAACCGCTTCAAGGAAATGTATTTAGCGATTGCATAATCTTCGCAATCACCGCCACGGGTGAACATTTCATACGGCGTCTGCCAGTAATCTGACGAGCCGTAGTTCTTTTGGTCAGTCACGTAGGTAATGGAGTTGAAGAATTTATTGACCTCAGTCACTTGGGTTTCAACGTCTTTGCCTTCGAGCTCAGCCAGTAATTCTTCCCATTTTTTGTTAAGGCAGCCCTGCCCCATACACTCACTACCAGCGCTTGCCTGCTGTGCTTCGTAGCGCGAAAGGACGGAAGTCCATTTCGTGAAGGGCGCTAAATCCGAAGAACTGGTCTGACGACCCGACAGGAGCGGGTTCGTTAGCGCCATGGCTGAGGAAGCGGAGAAAAACATCACCGCAGCTGCCAAAAAGCCTGCCAAGGTGAGAGTTGCAACGCGCGACCAGCCAGTGGTGCTTGGGGTGGAAACGTTGCGGGGCGTATGTACTGTGCTCATAGCTACAGAATACGCTGGGCTTGATTTCCAACCCGTTAATAAACGCGAGCATTTTATTAGTTATTGTTAAGGAGATAGCTTATGCCAAGCCATTGATATTTATAATGAGCAGCGCAGCAATTTTATAGAATTTACTTAAAATTGTAGCATAAAAATGCACTGAAACTATTTACTAATTGGCTGCTTGTTCATCCGCCAGCACCGAAAGGCGCTTCCAGTTCGAGGTTGAGGCCATGGCCAGATAAATGAAGGCCAACCAGCCTTTGCTGCGGAATTCGTTGAAGACATCTGCGGGTAGTGCGTTGAATGCCGCTTCATTGATCATCATGAAGCCTGAAAGGGTAATGCTACGGCCAGTTTTTAACGTAAAGCTGGACTGGTACGGTAACAGTAAATCATGCTTTTTCAAATCCGCTACAAACTCGCGGGTCACCAAATGGTGGCGATGGTAGGCATTGCAGAACTCGAGCGCCTGATTGGTAAGTGGTGATGCGCTGCCATCGGCGTTAAAGAATGGTTTGGTATCCTCGCCACCTTCCACCCGAAACTGAGGCGATTTTTCATCGACGCAGAGGTAGAATTTTTGTTCGCTCTCGTTCTCGAAGAACACGAATGGATATTGGCGGATATAGGCAGGAACATAAGCATCATTGCGCCATGCACCGTTTGCCTCAACAAAGTAGTTTTCCTTCTCTAGCCCCAAAATTGCCAACGGAACAGCATCGTCCGTAGCACTAAAAACGATGGGGTAGAATTTCGACGCTTCGATAAATTCGAGCGCGGTGAGCGCCACCGAATTGGCTTCCTTGGCAAAACTAAGGTCTGGCGTGCTGGATAGGCCAGATTTAGCATGGCGCGATTTTTCAAGCGCCACAGGCTTTTTAAAGAAAAGAGGCAGCCCGCCTTGTGTTGCGGCTGGTTCTTTTGCGGGGATAGAATCCGCCGCCTTAGAAGCCGCGCTTGCGCGGGCTGTCTCTTTCTTAGTCGATGCCATGTTGCTTACGCCTATGCCTTACTGAGCATTAACGGAGCAAGAGAAACCATTGGTGTAACCATCATCGAGGAAGTTGTTACCACAACCACCCGCTGCGCCACCTGCTGCTGGAGCAAGCGAAGCAAGTTGCTCAGCTGTGCCACCTGCGGCTGGGTCGAGGTTAGCAAAATCCTGCGCTGTATTGAGTGGGTTGTTGTTACCACCCGCTGCTGGCGCAAGTGCCGAAAGCTGGCTAGCGATACCCGCTGGCGAGTTGTTCAGCAAGCTGAGGTTCGTACCATTTACGCCACCCAAGCTGCTTGGATCCACTGGGTCGGAAACGAGGTTGAACGCGCGACCAGCATACGAGAAGTTACCACGACGGTAGCGGTTACGGATGTTGTTTTGGAAATCATCCAGTACGGCTAGGTCGACGATGACGGGTGCCGGTGTTGGAACAAACTTCGAGAACAGTTTGTAGAACACGTTACCAAGCGAGCTATCATCATCACGATCCGTCGTGCGGAGATCTTCGGCATCCGCAAGCTGCTCTTCCGTGAAGTCAGCGGCGCGGGTGCCATCGAAGGTTTGCTGGCTAGCGTCGATCTCATCACCGA
>CAUJIC010000069.1 GCA_963205305.1 Pseudomonadota bacterium
CCCGAATAGGGCGTGCCGTCATATTCTATCGTTAATTTATAGCGGGGCATGGTGATTCCTTATCAGCAATGGCGCATATCGGCCATTCACTCGAATTACCAGCATTTTGTCGATGCTGCACCTGCGAGGAGGGCGCTTGAAAAGAATAAAAAATAGGCGGATAGTGAAGTCAGAGAGGTTCTATGACCGATATCTTCCCCATTCCCCAATCCCTTATCAAAACCGCGCATGTCAACGCCGCGCAGTACGAGGAAATGTACGCGCGCTCACTGGCTGATCCTGAGGGGTTCTGGGGCGATATTGCTTTAGCTTTTGAATGGATGAGCCCATGGACGCGCGTCAAAAACACCAGCTTCGTGGGTGATGTCAGCATTAAGTGGTATGAGGGCGCAACGCTCAACATCACCACCAACTGCATCGACCGCCACGCGCGCGCCACCCCCAACAAAACAGCGATAATTTGGGAGGGCGACACCCCAAATAATGTGCGCCATATCAGCTATGCCGAGTTGCTGACCGAAGTTTCCAAACTCGCAAACGCCATGCAATCGCTTGGCGTTAAAAAGGGCGATCGCGTGACCATCTACATGCCCATGGTTCCAGAAGCCGCCTATGCCATGTTGGCCTGCGCGCGCATTGGTGCCATTCACTCCGTCGTGTTCGGTGGCTTTTCGGCGGATTCCATCCGTGGCCGCGTGGAAGATTGCCAAAGCGATTTCATCATCACCGCCAATTTCGGGCGGCGCGGCGGTAAATCCATCCCACTGAAAGCGAATGTCGATGCGGCGATTGATGGCCTGAGCGTTCGCCATGTGTTGGTGCTGAAGGTGGTGGATGCCGATGTGCCGATGGTGGCGGGGCGTGACATCTGGTGGCACGATGTGGTGCCAAACCAATCTTCAGCAAATCAGCCAACGCCCGTCGATGCAGAAGACCCGCTGTTCATCCTCTACACCTCAGGCTCCACGGGCAAACCTAAGGGCCTCGTCCACACCACAGCGGGCTACATGGTCTACGCCGCCATCACCACCAAATACGTGTTCGATTTGCAGCCCGATGATATCTACTGGTGCACCGCCGATGTGGGCTGGATCACTGGCCACAGCTACATCGTCTATGGCCCACTGGCCAACGGCGCGACGACGCTGATGTTCGAGGGCGTGCCGAACTACCCCGATGCCTCGCGCTTTTGGCAGGTGGTCGATGCGCACAAGGTCACCAAATTTTATACCGCTCCGACTGCTGTTCGGGCGCTGATGGCGCAAGGGGATAGCTTCGTCACATCCACCTCGCGCGCGTCACTCAAAATTTTGGGCAGCGTGGGCGAACCCATCAACCCCGAGGCATGGCTGTGGTATTATAACGTGGTGGGCGAGGGGCGCTGCGCCATTGTCGATACCTATTGGCAAACGGAAACGGGTGGCCACATCCTCACCCCATTACCCGCCGCCACGCCTACCAAAGCGGGCTCCTGCACCAAGCCCTTCTTCGGCGTGAAGCCCGAGGTTTACGACATTCACGGCAACTTGCTGAGTGGCGAGTGCGAGGGCATGCTCTGCATCGCCGATAGCTGGCCGGGGCAAGCGCGCAGCATCTGGGGCGATCATGACCGCTTCCGCCAAACTTATTTCAGCCAAGTGCATGGCAAATATTTCACCAGCGATGGTTGTCGGCGCGATGCGGATGGATACTATTGGATCACGGGCCGCGTGGACGATGTGATTAACGTGAGCGGCCACCGCCTTGGCACGGCGGAAATTGAATCCGCACTCGTCGCGCACCCGCACGTGTCCGAGGCTGCGGTGGTGGGCTACCCGCACGATATCAAGGGGCAGGGCGTCTATGCCTATGTGATTTTGAATGCGGGAGTTGCGCATTCCGATTCGCTCGCGGCGGAACTGAAACAACATGTGCGGATGCATATCGGCGGCCTCGCCGTGCCCGATTTTGTGCACCTCACCGCAGGCTTGCCCAAAACCCGCAGCGGCAAAATCATGCGCCGCATCCTTCGCAAAATCGCCGAGAATGATTTTGGTAGCCTCGGTGATACATCAACGCTGCTCGACCCCGATATTGTACAAACCCTGATTGATGGACGTTTAAATCGCTAAGCGATTTTCACGAGCACATGCTGCTTTTTTCCTTTGCTCAATTTCGCAAAGCCTTGCGCGAAATCGGCAGCGCTGAGTTTATAATTCGCGTCAGTAACCTTAGCGTCGTTCAAGCTAATGCCGCTACCTTCGATAAGCCGTCTGGCTTCGCCATTGCTGGCGGCAAAATCTGCTTTCACTAACCAGCGGATAAGATTTGCGCCTTCTTCAAATTCGCTTTGTGTTATTTCAATGGTCGGCAAATCGGCGCTCACACCCGCACCACTAAACGTATCCGCCGCCGTCTGCGCGGCGCGCTCAGCGGCTTCGCGGCCGTGGAGCATGGCGGTGGCTTCTGTCGCCAGCACCTTCTTCGCTTCGTTGATGCCAGCGCCCTCTAGCGCGGCGAGTTTGGCAATCTCATCCATTGAAAGTTCGGTGAACAACTTGAGGAATTTCACCACATCCGCATCCTCGGTGTTGCGCCAGAACTGCCAGTAATCATAGGGCTTAAGCAAATCCGCATTCAGCCACACCGCACCTGCGGCCGTTTTGCCCATCTTCGCACCCGATGAGGTGGTGAGTAGCGGCGAAGTGATACCGAAGAGTTCATTATTCGATGTAGGAATATCTAAGGCATTGGAAAGTGCGTCAGCTAAGCTTGGTCGCGGGTTTTTACGCCGCTGCAACTCCACCCCATTAATAATATTTCCCCACTGGTCACTGCCACCCATCTGCACGCGGCAGGCGTGGCGCTTGTTCAGCTCCACAAAATCATAGGCCTGCAAAATCATGTAATTGAATTCGAGGAAGCTCAGCGTTTGCTCGCGCTCTAGCCGCAGCTTCACGCTATCCATCGTCAACATGCGGTTGATGGAGAAGTGGCGGCCATAATCACGCAGGAACTCGATGTAGTTGATGTCTTTCAGCCACTCATCGTTGTTCACCATCAGCGCATCATGGCCGAGAAGATCCTGATCTTCATTCGCTACAGCGTCGCCCTCGAAATGCAGGAACTTACGAAACACATCGCGTAAGGAGACCATGTTATGCAAAATCGCATCATCGTCGAGTTTGGGGCGAGATTCATCCTTGCCGCTTGGGTCACCAATCTTCGTCGTCCCGCCACCGAGTAGTACAATGGGGCGGTGGCCGCATTTTTGCCACCAGCGCAGCAGCATAATTTGCAGCAGCGAACCCACATGCAGCGATTTCGCCGTGCAATCGAACCCAATATAGGCCGTCTGCCCCTTTGTTTCCAAAAGTTTGCGAAGCCCATCCTCGTCCGTCATCTGGTGGACGAACCCGCGCTCTTTAATAATCTGTATAAAATCGTGTGACATAGGCTCTCTATCTGTCGCATAATAGTGCGTATGACAAGTGCGATTACATTTCCCACCCACGTGATTGGCCTGATGAGCGGCACTAGCGCCGATGGGGTCGATGCGGCGATTCTGTTCACCGATGGCCGCGCGGTGGCCGAGGCGGGCGAAAGCCTGTTCGTGCCTTACGATGATGCGCTGCGCGCGGATATCCTCGCCCTCATGCGTGGAGTGGGGGATGCGAAAAAAGTCGAGCAGTC
>CAUJIC010000070.1 GCA_963205305.1 Pseudomonadota bacterium
GATGCGGGCAACAGCGTCGGCCCCCTCATCAACCAAGGCGCCTTCCTCACCCGCATGGGCGCGCAATTGCGCCTCGAAATGCTATTGCGCCAAGCCACACCCGAGCAACGTAGCAACCTTGTCAGTGGGCTCGAGCGCCTCATCAGCCCACAAGCCATGGGCGAGTTGTTCAAGGTCATGGGCTTCGTCAGCGATGCGCGGCTTGAGTTGCCAGGGTTCGTAGTCTAGCATCGCTTTATGCACGCGCACTTTTACACCCATCCATTGCTCGATGCCCCTACCATCGCCCATGGTTTTTTTGGCCGCGAGGGGGGTGTCAGCGAGGGGTTGTATGCTGGCCTAAATTGCGGGCCGGGCAGCGCCGATAACAAAGCCCACGTGGCCGAAAATCGCGCCCGCGTTACCCATGCGCTTGAGCAAATGCCGGAAAAACTCTGCACGCTCTATCAAATCCATTCGCCCAATGTCGTCATCGTCCACGAGCCGTATACTGGCACACCTCCACAGGCGGATGCGCACGTGACGAATGTGGCGGGCATCACGCTGGGCATTTTGACTGCCGATTGTGCCCCCGTGTTGTTTGCGGATGTGGCAGCAGGCGTCATCGGCGCCGCCCATGCGGGGTGGAAGGGTGCCCATGGTGGCGTGGTCGAAAGCACTGTGCTGGCCATGGAAAAACTCGGCGCAACGCGTGCGAACATCAGTGCGGTAATTGGCCCATGCATCCAGCAAAAAAGCTACGAAGTCGGTGCCGAGTTCATCGCCCGCTTCACCCCAGCCGAGCAATCACAATTCTTCATCCCCAGTAACCGCGAGGGTTTCCACCGCTTCGACCTGCCCGCCTATGTCACCAAAACCGCCCGCGCGGCGGGCTTGCAACGTGTCGCCGTGCTTGCTATGGATACATGCAGCAACGCAGCGCAATTCTTCAGCTACCGCCGCACCACCCTCGCCGGCGAACCCGATTACGGGCGGCAGATAAGTGCGATTGCGTTGAGATGATTCATTGCTGCGATTTGGTCTGCTGACCAAATCTTCGCGCAGCTCCGCTGGCTGATGGCTCGCTCGCCCAGCTCGCGGAAAAATGACGAGCAGAGGTTTGTATGAGTTTGATTCCCTTCGACGACCGCGACGGATTCATCTGGATGGATGGCAAACTCGTGCCATGGCGCGACGCGAAAGTGCATGTGCTGAGCCACGGCTTGCATTATGGCTCCTGCGTGTTCGAAGGCGAGCGCGCCTACGGTGGCAAAATCTTTAAAAGCCGCGAACATTCCGAGCGTTTGCATAAGTCGGGCGAGCTGCTCGGTTTTGAAATTCCTTATTCGGTCGATGCGCTTGAGGCAGCCAAAGCCGAAGTGCTGAAAGCCAACAATATCGTCGATGGGTATGTGCGCCCCGTCGCGTGGCGCGGCAGCGAGATGATGGCAATTAGCGCGCAAGCCACCACCATCCATGTTGCCATCGCCAGCTGGGCATGGCCAAGCATGTATAAAAGCGAGATCAAAGAAAAAGGTATACGCCTCACCATGGCCGATTTCAAACGCCCCAGCCCCGAAAGCGCGCCCGTCGCAAGCAAAGCGGCAGGGCTTTACATGATCTGCACCATCAGCAAACACAAGGCCGAGAAGGCAGGCTTCCAAGATGCGCTCATGCTCGATTATCGTGGGTATTTGGCCGAGGCGACAGGCGCGAACCTGTTCCTCGTTATCGATGGCGAACTGCACACCCCCAAGGCCGATTGCTTCCTCGATGGCATCACCCGCCGCACCGTGATTCAATTGGCGAAAGATAACGGCATCACCGTCCACGAGCGCCACATCAAGCCCGAGGAACTCGCACGCGTGCAGGAAGTGTTCCTGACGGGAACAGCCGCCGAAATTACCCCCGTGGGCGAGATCGATGGCCAGAAATTTGTGGTCGGCGCCGTCAGCAAAAAACTCATGGAATCTTACAGCGCCGCCACGCGCGCGTAATCCGCAGCCTAATAGTAGGTTCAGCGTAGCTGTTTCAATTATGCATTTTTCGGCACGCGAAAACAGTGATGTTCGAGAACCGCAGCGCAAATGTACGTAAGAGTACATGCGCAGCGGAAGCGCAGAACATTGCTGTTTGCAGCCCCGTAAAATGCTTAAGTGGAATGGCTACTAATCGTCCTTCGCACTTGGGTGCGCAGCATTATAGGCACTCATCAACCGCGCCGTATCGACATGCGTATAGCGCTGCGTGGTGCTCAAGCTTTCATGGCCGAGCAACTCTTGAATATCGCGCAGATCCGCCCCGTTACTGAGCAAATGTGTGGCGAACGCGTGCCGCAGAGCGTGGGGCGTCAGGCTTTCAGGTAGGCCATAGGCACGGCGCAACTGCTGCAAGCTGCGCTGGAAAACGGCGGGCTGTAACTGCTTGCCACGCAACCCCACAAATAGCGGAAAGCTCGGCGGGCGCTTGAACGCTTCCTCGTGGTAGGGCGATTGTTCAAGGTAATCATCGATCGCTTTACGCACCACAGGCAACAGCGGCGCTTGGCGCTCTTTCTTGCCTTTACCAAGGATGCGGATGCTTTCATTGCTCGTCGCCACATCGCCCAATGTCAGGTTCAGTGTTTCACTGATGCGCAATCCGCAGCCATAAAGCAGCATCGCAATCGCGTGGTTGCGCGCACCAAGCCATGGCTCGGCGTTATCCTCTAATCCATCGAGCGTCGCGCGCGCTTGCGCCATATCAGGTGCTTTGGGCAAGGGTTTATCAAGCTTGGGCGTAGGCACTTGCAGCGCTGCAAGGTTGCGGATGCCCGCATGGTTGTTGAGGTATTTAAAGAACGTCCGCACCGCCGAAAGTGCCCGCGCGTTCGATGATTTCGCATAGCCGCGCTCCACGCGGTAAGCGAGCCAGCTACGAATATCGCGCTCCTCGGTTGCGGCTAAACGTGCTACATCGAGTGACTGGCCATGGTGCTGCAACAAGAACGCCAAAAACCCAGACACATCATGCATATAAGCCTGCACCGAATGGCTACTGGCGCGGCGCACCGCCGCCATTTCCTTCAACCAGCCGCGCAAATGCTGCTGCACATCGGCCGCAATCGGAGAGGTTGGTTTGGTAGCAGTCATGGTCATTGGGTGGTTCCTCGCATAACGACAACCTACTTCAAACGCTTCACCTTCACCACTGAAACCGTATCGATTGGCAATGCCTTACGCACTGCATCAAATCCCGTGACGGCTTTACCACGTATCAGCGCATAAGGCGGCAAGGTCAGGGTGCGCTCGCCCCCCACCTTCATATCGAGCAGCCCAAAATCAAGCCCCGCTGCCACTTGGCGCGAACCCAGCGCCAGCGTGGTCTCGCCCGCAAAAGTTTGTGTGCCCGCAGCATTCCATATCGTCAGCACAACCGTAATGTTCTCGCCACATTTCACACCTTCGCCTTCGCCCGCCATCTGTTCCACCGCGTTAAACAGCAACCCGTTTTTCGTTTTGGGTGCATCGAGCGTGCAATTCATCCGCGCCGCATATTCAGGGTCAAGCTTACGTTTCCAACCCTCCACATCGGTTGCTTTCACTAAGGCAGGATATTTTTCGGCGGTAATGATGGGCGTCACGGGTTTGGGGATAGGCGTAGGCGTGCTACTCTCGCTCGCGCTATAGGCAATATAAACCACCATCAATAAGAAGGCTAACGACATCCAGCGCGGGAACATAGAGCAAAACTCCTTCGTGTGCGGGGCACGGGCGAGGCCAGTAGGCCGAGCCAGCCATGAGCCCGCGAGAGCGGCGCGCCATAGAATTTTCAGCAGAAAATTCTGGGCGCAGTTGAAATTAATGTTTAGTTCGTGTGCGAACTAAACATTGAAGCGGAAGTGGAATACATCACCATCCTGCACCAAATATTCCTTGCCCTCAAGGCGCAATTTGCCCGCTTCCTTGCAGCCTTGCTCCCCGCCCAGCGCAATGTAATCGCTTGCAGCAATGGTCTCGGCGCGAATGAAACCTTTTTCAAAATCAGTATGGATGACCCCCGCGGCCTCAGGCGCGGTGGCGCCACGGCGCACCGTCCATGCGCGCGCTTCTTTCGGGCCAATGGTGAAGAAGGTGAGGATATCGAGCAGTTTAAACCCTGTGCGAACAATGCTCGTCAGCCCCGTTTCTTTCAAACCCAAATCGGTGAGGAATTCTTTTTTCTCCTCCTCCGTCAACCCCGCCATTTCAGATTCAATTTTGGCCGAGATAATCACCGCATCCGCGCCTTGCGCTTTTGCCATTGCCGCTGCTTTTTCGGAGAGTGCATTGCCCGTCGCGGCGCTGCCCTCATCCACGTTCAAAATATACATCACTGGTTTGCTGGTAAGCAGCTGTAACGCGCGCACGCACTTGGCTTCCTCGCGGTCGGCGGGCTTATAGTTGCGCGCGGGCTTGCCCTCGCGCAGCAATGCCAAAATCGGTTCAGCAAGCGCTACTAATGCCTGCGCTTCCTTGTCGCCACCCTTGGCTTTTTTCGCATTATTCTCGACGCGCTTTTCGAGACTTTCCAAATCCGCAATCGCGAGCTCGAGCTCGATAATCTCGGCATCGCGCAGCGGGTCAACCGACCCCTCCACGTGCGTAATATCGTCATCGATAAAACACCGCAGCACATACATCACCGCATCTACCTCGCGGATATGGGCAAGGAATTTGTTGCCAAGTCCTTCGCCTTTACTTGCACCACGCACGAGGCCGGCAATATCCACGAACTCCATTTGGTTTGGAATAATCGTCGCCGATTTAGCGATCTCGGCCAGCTTGGTTTGGCGTTCATCGGGCACCGCAATGCGGCCCACGTTGGGCTCAATGGTGCAAAACGGATAGTTCGCCGCCTCGGCCGCCTGCTGGCTCAGCAGCGCGTTGAACAGGGTGGACTTACCTACATTCGGAAGGCCGACAATGCCGCAATTAAATCCCATCGCTTGGTTCTTTCTTTTCAGGTTTATTCGGTCGCGGCGGATTTAGCGCCAGCGCGACCTTCGATGCAAGCACTTCGGGCGATGCTTGCCAGAAAAGCGCCATTTTGGCACAAAGTGCCTTCATTACTTTTTCTACTTCAGCCATTTCATCGGCGCTGAACTTGCTCAGCACATGGCCGTGCACTTGCTCTTTCATGCCTGGGTGGCCAATGCCGAGGCGGATGCGCCAGTAATTTACACCCACCATCTGGTCGATATCTTTCAGGCCATTATGCCCGTTTGCGCCGCCGCCTTGCTTGATGCGTATTTTGCCCAGCGGCAAATCCAGCTCATCGTGAAACACGATCACGTTCTCGGGGGGAATTTTGTAGAACGCCATCGCGGCTTGCACCGATTTACCCGAGAGATTCATGAAGGTCTGCGGCTTTAAAAAAACCACCTTCTCGCCTTCAATGGTGGCGTTCGCAACGCTCCCGTGAAATTTTGAGGTAAAACTGACGGCACCCGCCAAGGCGTCGATGGCCATGAACCCGATATTGTGGCGTGTTAGGGCGTACTCGGGCCCCGGATTGCCAAGGCCTACGAGTAACAACATAACGCCTCTCTAAGAGAGTGATTATTTTTTCGCCGCAGGTTTAGCATCTTTACCAGCAGCTGCGGCAGGTGCCGCTTTCGCTGCTGCATCGGCTGCTGCCGACTTGGTGCTTGGAACCGCTGCCGCCGCTGGTGCGCCTGCAATTGGTGCCTCAGCTTCTTCTTTCTGACGACCCGCGATCGATGCGATGGTCAGGTCGCGCTTCGATGCCGCAGCCACACCCTTAGGCAAGGTCAGGCCGCTGAGTTGGATCGAGGTACCAATGTTCATTTGCGACACATCTACATCGACCGATGCTGGGATGCTTGCCACGGGGCAAAGCAGTTCTACGCGGTGCGCTACTACGTTCAATACACCACCACGCTTCAGGCCCGCCGATTTCTCAACGCCCGTCATGTGGATAGGAACCCACACTTTAACCACCGATTTATCATCAACCGCGAGGAAGTCTGCGTGCTCGATTTTGTCGGTCACTGGGTTCAACTGAATTTCACGCGGAATCGCGAAAATGTCTTTGCCGCCGCTTTTCAGCGCAACAATTTTGTTCATGAAGCCGCCACGGAAATATTCGTTGCTGATGGCGCGGGCTTCCACGTTCAGGCTCACATTGGCCTTGCCGTTGGCGTATACGTTCACAGGAACAAACCCTGCGCGGCGTGCAGCGCGTGCAGCCCCTTTACCAATTTCGTTACGGGCTTCCGCTTTTAGTTCTACTGCCGCTTTCATGGCGCTCTCCTTGGTAGTGGCATCCTAGCACACGCTAGGCTCCAAAATTTCTCAGATTCTCACAGACCATCTGTAAAGAGCGGGGCTTATAGCGGGGTGAAGCGGGGGTGTCAATAGTAAGAGGCGGTGCCGACTAAACTAGATTTGCTCGAACACTAAAGAACTGAATAGCCTTAGTTTTGCCTAGGGAGCGCGACGGCGCGGCCCGCGAAGCGGCGGGAGCTTGAGGGCAAAGGGCCCTCATCAGGCGCGCTAGCGCTCAAAAGCTACCCATGAAAATAGTCATATATCGCCTGCGCGGTGGTGCGGCTGATGCCCTTGACCTTGCTAAGCTCGTCGAGGGTAGCCGTTTCCACATCCGCCCTGCTGCCAAAGTGCTGTAATAGAGCTTTTTTTCGTGTAGCGCCAATGCTCGGAATGTCATCGAGCGCCGATTGGGTGAAGCTTTTGCTGCGCTTATTACGATGTTTACCAATGGCATAGCGGTGCGCCTCATCGCGCAGCCGTTGCAGGTAGTGAAGCGTGGGGTCGTTGATGGGTAGTTGGAACGGCTCGCGGTTAGGCAAATGGAACCACTCCCGCCCCGCATTGCGGTCAACCCCCTTCGCGATCGCTACGAGGTTCAGCCCTGTCACCCCAATTTCGGCGAGCGCCGCTTCAACGGCATGCAACTGCCCAAGCCCACCATCAATGAGCACAAGGTCGGGTAGGCTCGGTGCTTCTTCACTCCCCGCGTTGTATGCCTGCGTAGCGCTCTGCGCGAGCCGCGTAGCGGAGGGGGTCAGCGGCGCAGCCGCGTAGGGGGTGATACCCCCTTCAATCATAGCGATTCGTTTAAACCGCCGCTTCATCACCTCGCGCATCATGGCGTAATCATCGCCCGCTACCGTCAGCGCATCCTTGATGTTGAAGGTGCGGTAGGATTTTTTATCGAACCCCTCAGGGGTCGCCACAATGAATGCGCCAATCGCATTGGTGCCGCTGATATGGCTGTTATCATACACCTCGATGCGCTGGGGCATCGCTTGCAAACCAAACAGCTCTTTCAGTTTCAACAAATGGGTGGCCACACTGGCGCGCTCCATCTCAAGTCGTTCGAGTGCTGCTTCGGCATTTTTCTGTGCCGCTTCCACCAACTCGCGTTTGTCGCCACGCTCAGGCACACGGATCTCGACCTTATACTCCGCGCGCATGCTGAGTGCTTCTTCAAGTAGCGTCACCTCCTCAAACCCACGGCTGAGCAATATCTCGCTCGGCGGCAAATGTGCTTGATAAAATTGCCCCAAAAAGCCCGACATCACTTCGCTATCGGACACATCATCGCTGTGGCGGGGGTGGAAGCTCTGGTTCCCGAAATGGCTGCCGTTACGATAAAAATGCACCTGCACCACGCTCTTGTCGCCGCGGCGGGCGAGGGCAATCACATCCGCATCCTTTAAGCCCGCCACGCGCAGGCCTTGCTCTTGCTGCACCTGCGTCAGGGCGCGGATGCGGTCACGCAGCATCGCCGCTTTCTCATATTCCATCGCCTCGCTCGCCGCGTTCATTTCTGTCGAGAATGTTTCCTGCACTTCGCGGCTGCGGCCTTTTAAAAAATCCCGCGCCTTGTTGATTTGTTCAGCATACTGCGCCTCGGTCACATACCCCACAC
>CAUJIC010000071.1 GCA_963205305.1 Pseudomonadota bacterium
GATGCGCTGGGCAAGGAGATGCTACGCTTCAATGACCGTGCGGAGCGCGAGCTGTTGTTTTCGCCCACCAACGAGGAAATGATTTGCGACATTTTCCGTAGTTACGTGAAAAGCTACAAGCAACTGCCGGTGAATCTCTACCAAATCCAATGGAAATTCCGCGATGAAGTGCGCCCGCGTTTTGGTGTTATGCGCGGCCGCGAATTCCTGATGAAGGATGCGTATTCCTTCCATGTGGATGTGGAAGATGCCAAACGCGAATACGCAAAAATGTATGATGCGTACGACCGCATCTTCACCCGCATGGGTCTCACCACCGTGGCCGTGGCGGCGGATACGGGGGCGATTGGTGGCGATCTTAGCCACGAGTTCCATGTGGTGGCGGAAACGGGCGAAAGCGCCATTTATTACGATGCCGCGCTCGATGATGTGCGTAACGGCAAAGTGAAAATGAGTGGCGAAGAAAAGCGCAAGCTGTATGCCGCGGCGGATGAATTCCACAAGCCAGAAACAGGCCCCAGTCCCGCTGAGCGCCTCCGCACCGCACGCGGCATCGAGGTTGGCCAAGTGTTCTTCCTCGGCAATAAATACACCACTGCTATGGGCGTTTCCGTTAGCGGGCCAAGTGGCGAAATCACGCCCGAAATGGGCTGCTACGGCATCGGTGTCTCGCGCCTCATCGGCGCCATCATCGAAGCGAGTCATGATGATGCAGGCATCATCTGGCCAGAATCGGTGAGCCCGTTCGATGCGGCCATCATCAACCTGCGCGCAGGCGATGCGGCGTGCGATGGCTTGTGCGAAAGTCTCTATAATGCGCTGAATACAGCAGGGCTCAGCCCGCTTTACGACGACACCGATAAACGCGGTGGCGAAAAATTCGCGGCGATGGATTTGATTGGCCTGCCATGGCAACTCACCGTGGGGCCCAAGGGCGCGGCGGCTGGCACCATCGAGGTGAAATATCGCCGTACGGGTGAAAAGTCCGAGCTATCGCTCGATGCCGCAGTGAAATTGGTGACCGAAAATTACAAGGCGAAGGTGGCTTAGTGGCATTGCTCTCCCCAGTCGAACGCATGTTGGCCGCTCGCTATTTGCGGGCGCGGCGGGGGTTTATTTCCATCACCACATGGTTCGCCATCATCGGCATTGCGCTGGGCGTGGCCACACTCATCCTCGTCACCTCGCTCATGAACGGCATCCGCGCGGAAATGACCTCGCGCTTCATTGGGCTAGATGGGCACATCACCATCTACAGCAACGCCCGCGCCTTCAGCGATTATCAGCCCGCGATGAATGTCATCGGCGCGATGCCCGAGGTGGCGAGCGTGACACCCAAAGTGACAGGGCAGGTGATGGTGACCGCGAACGGCGTGTCCCTTGGCGCGCAGGCCATTGCCCAGCCATGGGAATCACTCACTAAGCGCGCACTCATCACCAGCAACATCACCGCTGGCAACCTCGATGAAATCCGCGATGAAACGGGTGTGGTGCTGGGTGAAAGCCTTGCCGAAAATTTGCGGGTGGAGGTGGGTGATTCCGTGAACCTCATCTCGCCGCAAGGGCGTGCCACCATTGCTGGCTTCATCCCGCGCATGAAGGCCTATCCTGTGGCTGGCACGGTGAAGCTCGGCATGCACGCGATTGATTCGAGCCTCGTGATTATGCCGTTTGCGGAGGCGCAGAATTACTTCCTTCTGGTGAAGCAATCACCGGATTGTGCTGAGCCAGCGGAGGATTCGGCGCAGCCAGAAAATTGCGAACAACGCGCCGTGAGTAACCTCGAGGTGATGCTAAAAAATGTCGATGACGCCTCGCGCATCGCGACAGATTTACGCCTGAAACTTGGCGCAGGTGCGCGGGTCTATGACTGGCAGCAAAGCAACGCAAGTGTGTTTGGTGCACTGAAAGTTCAGCGTAACGTGATGGTCATCATCCTCGCGCTCATCATTCTCGTTGCGGCGTTCAACATCATCAGCAGCCTTGTGATGCTGGTGAAGGAAAAGGGGCGCGACATTGCGGTGTTGCGCACCATGGGCGCCAGCCGCGCGAGTGTGATGCGGATTTTTATGGCCGCAGGCACATGGATTGGTGTGGTGGGCACGGCGGCGGGTGTGGTGCTGGGGCTGCTGTTGGCGGCATATCTGGAGCAGGTACAAAAGCTGATTGAAAAAATCATCGGGCAAGAAATTTTGGTCGAGAATATTTATTTTCTCTCGACCTTGCCGACTAAAACCGACCCACGCGAAGTGGTGGTAATCATCGCCCTCGCGCTGCTGCTTTCCTTCCTCGCGACGATATACCCAGCGCGCCGCGCTGCGCGCCTCGACCCAGCGGAGGCATTGCGTTATGAGTAATGTCCTAAACTTAAGCGGTATCACCCGCACCTATCAAAGCGCATCGGGCGAATTGCCTGTGCTGCGCGGGGTTGACCTAACACTTGGCAGCGGCGAACTTGTCGCACTCATTGGCCCATCAGGTTCGGGTAAATCCACGTTGCTCCACATCGCTGGCCTGCTCGACCAGCCACAGGCTGGAACGATAAATATTATGGGTACGGATGCAAGCAACGCGAACGATGCGTCGCGCACGCGGCTGCGTAACACGCATATCGGCTTTATTTATCAGTTCCACAATTTGCTGCCTGAGTTGACAGCGCTCGAAAATGTGATGATGCCGCTGCTGATTGCGGGCGCAACTAAGGCGCAAGCCAAGAAACGCGCCGAGGCGCTGTTAGCAAGGCTGGGCTTGGCTGAGCGCGCGACACATCTGCCCGCGCAGTTATCGGGCGGTGAGCAGCAGCGCGTGGCAATTGCCCGTGCATTGGCCAACAAGCCGCAGTTGATTTTGGCGGATGAACCGACAGGCAATCTTGACCCCACTACCAGTGAATCGGTGTTACAATTGTTCCTCGATATTGCGCGCGAGGAGGGGGTTGCCGCACTCATTGCCACCCACAACATGGCACTCGCTAAACGCTTGACGCGCGCGGTGACGGTGCGTGATGGCAAGCTCGATGCCGTGGTGGTTGCTGCATGAGTGGCTTCGTTCATTTGCGTAGCCACAGCGCCTATTCGCTGCTGAAGGGCGCAATAAAAATTCCGAAACTCATTGGTCTCGCTAAAGCGGAGATGATGCCTGCGCTGGGCTTGGTCGATCATGATAATTTGTTCGGCTCGTTGGAGTTTAGCGAATACGCGGTGAAGGAAGGCGTGCAGCCCATTTTGGGCATTACGCTGTCGGTAGTTCCCTTCGGGCAGGATAATCACGGCGCGGCGAACCAACGTGCAGTGGCAGACCAATTGCTGGTCTACGCGAAGGATGAAGCGGGCTATGCCAACTTGCTGCAATTGGCGAGCAAGGCCTACACCGCGCCCGCCCTTGGCCAAGCGCCACTGGTGGATTATGCGATGGTGGCTGAGCACAGCGCGGGGCTGATTGCGCTCACCGGTGGTATCTATGGGGGTGTGGGTAAAATGCTGCTGGCCAACCGTGCGGGCGAGGCGGCACGGCTGCTCAATCAGCTTCACGAAATGTTCGGCGATCGGCTTTACATCGAGCTGATGCGCCATAATCTGGCGGATGAAAAACAAATCGAGCGCGCGCAGATTGATTTGGCGATTGAGAAAAATATTCCGCTCGTCGCGACGAATAATATTTACTTCGACAAAGCGAATATGAACGAGGCGCATGATGCGCTGATATGCATTGCCGATGGGCGATATGTGACGGAGACCAACCGCCCGCGCATGAATAAGGAGCACCGTTTCAAATCTGCTGAGGAAATGAAACTGCTGTTTCGCGATATACCCGAGGCGATTGAAAACACCGTAAACATTGCCCAGCGCTGTCATGTGTGGGCGCCGAGCAGAAGCCCCATTCTGCCTGGCTTTGCGATGACGGATGACGCGGGCAATGTGCTGAGTGAATCCGACGCGCTGGCTGTGAAAGCGCGCGCGGGGCTGCAAGCGCGCCTCGAAAATTTGGTGTTCACGGAAGGCATGAGCGAAGCCGAAAAAGAGGCCATCGCCAAGCCTTACCGAGAGCGGCTCGAGTTCGAGCTTGATGTCATCATCACCATGAAATTTCCAGGCTACTTCCTCATCGTTTCGGACTTTATTTCATGGGCGAAAGCGCAAGGCATTCCCGTGGGTCCAGGGCGCGGTTCGGGCGCGGGTTCCATCGTGGCGTGGGTACTGCTGATTACCGACCTTGATCCCTTGCGCTATGGCTTGCTGTTCGAGCGTTTCTTGAACCCTGAGCGCGTGTCGATGCCCGATTTCGATATCGATTTCTGCCAAGATGGCCGCGAGCGGGTGATTGATTACGTGCGCCAAAAATATGGCGAGGCGCAGGTCGCACAAATTATCACCTTCGGGAAATTACAGGCGCGCGCGGTGCTGCGTGATGTGGGGCGCGTATTGCAAATGCCCTACAGCCAAGTCGATAGAATTTGTAAATTGGTGCCCAACAACCCAGCAGCACCTGTAACGCTGAAGGAAGCGATCGACCAAGAACCGCTGCTGAAACAAGCACTGGATGAGGACGAAAACGCAGCGCATTTGGCGGAGTTATCGATTAAGCTCGAGGGGCTTTATCGCCATGCCTCTACCCACGCGGCGGGGCTGGTGATTGGCGATAGGCCGCTGGTCGATTTAGTGCCCATGTATCGCGACCTGAAATCCGATATGCTGGTGGTGCAATATTCCATGAAATGGGCGGAGGCGGCGGGTTTGGTGAAGTTCGACTTCCTTGGCCTGCGTACGCTTTCGATCCTGCGTCAGGCGGTGGAATTTATCGAGGCGACAGGTATTTCTATCGACCTGTTGAAACTGCCCGAGGGCGACAAAAAAACCTATGCAATGCTCAGTCGTGGCGACACGCTTGGCGTGTTCCAGTTTGAATCCGCAGGCATGCGCGAGGCGCTGAAGAACCTGAAGCCCGATAGCATCGAAGACCTCATCGCGCTGGGTGCGCTCTATCGCCCTGGTCCAATGGATAACATCCCGACCTATATCGATGTGAAGCATGGCCGTTCGCAGCCCGACTATTTGCACCCGCTGCTGGAGCCCGTGCTGAAGGAAACCTACGGCGTGATTATTTACCAAGAGCAGGTGCAGAAAATTGCACAGGTGCTTTCGGGCTACACGCTGGGAGGTGCGGATTTGCTGCGCCGCGCGATGGGTAAGAAAATCAAGGCCGAGATGGACGCGCAACGCGCGCTGTTCGTGGATGGGGCAACCAAAAACAATGTCAACAAAACGCAGGCGAGCAATATCTTCGACCTTGTGGCGAAGTTCGCGGGCTACGGTTTCAACAAGTCGCACGCGGCGGCTTATGCCGTCATTGCCTACCAAACGGCCTACCTGAAAGCGAACTACCCTGTCGAATTTTTAGCGGCGTCGATGACGTACGAAGCAGGCAGCACTGATAAACTAGCGCAGTTTGTGGGCGAGGCGAAGAAGTTCGGCTTCGAGGTGTTGCCGCCCGATATCAATACATCGGAAGTGATGTTCTCGGTCGAAAACCGTGCCGATAAAAAACCTGCGATTCGCTACGCACTCGCGGCCATCAAAAACGTAGGCGCGGGCGCCATGGCGGGCATAGTGGCCGAGCGTAAGGCGAACGGGAAGTTCAAGGACATCCATGATTTCGCGAACCGCGTGGATGCAAGCGTGATGAACCGCCGCCAGTTGGAATTCCTGACGATGGCAGGGGTGTTCGATTCGCTGGAGCCAAACCGCAGGCAAGTGCTCGAATCGCTCGATATGCTGATTGCAAGCGCGCAAAATGCAACGGAGGAACGCACCAGCAGCCAAGTGAGCCTGTTTGGTGGCGAGGCGACCCAAGCCATGAACCGCCGCGCGCTGAAGCCCGTGGAGGAATGGCCGCTACTCGAAAAGTTGAATCATGAATGTAGCGCGGTGGGGTTCTATCTTTCCACGCACCCGCTGGAGCCCTATGCGCCCGTGTTTAAAAAACTCGGTATCTCATCATCCACACGGCTTGCGGAGCCATTGCCCGATCGGCAAAAGCTGAAGCTTGCGGGTATTCTCACCAGCAGTAAAATGCGCAGTGGCCCACGTGGGCGGTCGGCGTTTCTCAATTTATCGGATGCGTATGGGCAATATGAAGTGGCAGTGTTCGACGAGCAATTGCTCAATCAGCACCACGCTCTGCTGAAGAATGGCGCGCCGCTGCTGCTCAGTATCGATGTGCGCCACAGCGATCGTGGTCAGCGATTGCTGGTGAATCGTATTGAACCGCTGGAGGAGGCTGCACAGGGCGTGCGCCCAACGGCCATTAGCTTGAAGGTGGATGAGCTCGACGAACTGCCGCGCTTGAAGCAGATGCTGGGCAGCCAAGTAGAGCGCGGGGCAAAGGTGGAATTGCTGGTGACTATCCCCACGGGGGTGGTGAAATTGGCACTGGCGGGCGCGTATAACGTTGCCTCGGCCGAGATGATGCAAATGCAGTCGTTACGCGGGGTTACGGCCGAAGCCGCCTAGAAAATGTGCTGTGTTATCAGTGCAATAATGCCCTGACTGTCACAAAAAATTCATAAATCTCTGCCACCACTATGCGGTGGCCTATGGTAAACTTTCTGAGGTTTTGTTTGGATAAGCCAGCAAAACGCATGGAAAGAATTTAGTACATTGATGCCCGATACAGTTGTCAGATACCGCGCGAAATCGCAGCAAGGATCGTTAGAGACGGTTGATTTTTCGACCGTTGCGGGCAAGCGCTTTGCGTTTTTCCAGCTGCGCGACCCTGCCAAAATGGAGCAACTGAAACGTGCACTGGTTGCGTCGCCCATGTCGCAAACGCTGGTAGTCACCACCTATGTTTCGGGCAAGCCCATGCTAGTTACCGAGGGCGATGCCACGACCGAAATGCTGCTGGAAAAGTTAGCACTGCGTGGCGAGCCGCTTGAAAAAGTAGTGCCAAGCAAGACCATCGACCCATGGAAAATCCGCAGTATATTTGGGTTTGGCGGACAGACCTTGCAACTTGCCTCGACCTTCATGCGCGCTAAAACGGCATCGCAGGGTGGTAAAGGTTTTTGGAAGCATATTGATTCCAGTATTTTTGTATTTGCCGCAGCCAACCTGACCGCAAACGTCATTAATTTGGTGTATCACCAAGGCGAGCAGGTAGAAGATGTTCACCAGCAGCGTTATTTGAAGCAGCGCGTGAACCGCGAACTTGCGCCGCATTTAAAAGATGGCGAGGCGCCGCTTGATATCGACGATAACCGCCAAGCGCTGCGCCCGCAGGAAGAATCGCACGGGCCGCTCGATAAGGCGAAGGGTTTTTTGAAACGCCACTCCGTAGAGGTGGGCGAATTGGGTTTGCGCTATTTGGGTGCGGTGGGGTTGGCATTTCCTGTTACAGGTTGGAAATCGGCACTTACCAATAAGCAAATGCCAGCGACGCACCCCGCCAAGTTGCGTGTGTATGCAGGGGTGAGCAGTATTTTTGGTAAAACAGTAGCGCTGACCTCGGCAATACCAGACCCGTATAACCCTAAGCCACCAACGGTGCTAGATCACCTGCGCGAAAAAGGCAGCTTCCTTGCGGGCGGTCTAATTGAAATTACCTCGTTCAGCGCGCTCGCCTATGACTCCTTCGCCCACACCAAGGGTACCAAGAACGGGCTGACGATTGGTGGCAAGCAGCACCGAGATTGGCTAGGTGGCGTCGGTGCCTCAATGTTTGTGATGGGGTATATTGCGCGGTTATGGGCAAAATTCGGTGAGCGCAATGTCAACATGAACGAGATTTACGCACATGTCAGCGATACGTTGGCAGAAACCCCACCCGAAAAGGTGCCGCAATTACTGGCCAACACCGCCGCCAGCCTGACCGAACATTTTCAGGATAAGCCAGGGCTCACATTTGCTACGATTTACACCAATCTGGCGAATGACCTGACGCAATTTCATACGCGAAGCAAAACGCCAAATGCATTGATTTACAAAGCAAATAACGATAAAAAACCAACCGCGTTGCCACCCGTAGCAGCAGCAGAAATGCCCGCCAATCGCGTGGTGGCCGGTACGGCAGAAACCGCACCGCTTGCCCCGCGCCACGCACTAGCAATGCATTAGAAACCAAAGGTTTTCTTAACTAATCTGTCACAAAAGCTTCACATTTCTCACCCCCTGAATGTGGTACATTTAAGGTGAGAAAAACCATGAGGTTAGGTTGACGGACAAACTTCTAGAGTCAGAGCCCACCCAATTCGCGCCCGACAGTGCGGAGCAAAGCGCGTCTGTACCACAGGCAGCAAAAGGCCAGCACACGCCCGATAGTTCCTACCAAAGCTACTTGTTTGGTGGCGCCGGTTCGGACGAACACCCTGCATGGAGCGATAGCGCCAAAGGTCGTGCGGCAATTCGCCTGATTTCACGTGGGATTGTGGGTGCGGCGTTCTTCACCATCGGTGGGCGGATGGCTACGCAACACCTGAAGGGGTATAATCAGAATGCGCATTGGGGCGAGACTGGTAACGATGGCAAATGGCTGCAATACATCGCGAAGGGGATTGATTCGACACTTGGTCGCGGCATCCAAAAAACGGTTACCAAGTTTGCGGAAATTAAATATGGCGCAGGTGAGGTAGCTGATAACATTGGCCGCAATGCGGTGACGTTCCGCGATACGCACCACTATGCGGGTTCTGGGTTCGATAAGGGCCGTTCCTATGGCGCGGATATTGTGGGGTTCACTTTCGACTTTGCGGCGGCATCGGTGGGTGATGCGCTGACGCGGAACGTGATTCAGGCCCTCGACCCTAATGTGAAGAAAAGCTGGAGGGTGAATGATGAGGGCAAGCCAGCCGTGCAGGGTGAGAAGTGGCATTTCCTACCCGGTGAATTCCTGAAATGGAGCGGCAATACCGTAGCCCGTATTTTTACGAAGAACCAAGGGGAAGACTGGGCTGCGGCAATTCCTTATGCCTTCCAGATGAAGTTCCAACGCCAAGCGTTGAACAAAGCATTTGGCGGGCGCTGGAAAGGCCACGAAGTGCAATTCGATGAAGGTTGGAATGGTGGAGCTTTTAGAGTAGAAACAAGCAAAATTTCGCCTCAAAGTCCGCCTCGTGTTATCAGCGATATGCAGCTTGTCGGCGCGATTGACCTACATTTGCGCTTTACGGGCTATAACTGGTACACGCTGATGTATCGCGAAGGCCATGATGCGATTGGCAATGCGTGGAACCAGTGGAAGGATAATGGCTTCAAAGTCGATTTGAAGCTACCAGAGCATTTCAACCCCATCACTGCTACGGTTGATGGAGTTGGTCACACGGCGCGCTATGTGACGAAGAGCTTTATTAAGGCCAATATGTTCATGAACCCCGCGGTGATTCCCTTCTGGATGATGCGCGTGCCACAGAGCAAACGGCGTGATCGGTTTATTGCGGATGGTGCGCATGTGCCTACCCCCGCCAATTTACAAGATAATTTCCAGCCATTCCATGATGCGACCTATGATAATTGGAAACCTAATACGCGCTTTGATCGGTTCGAGAGGGGCTTCAGCCAAACGCTTAATCCGCTTGGTAAATTCTCGAATTGGTTAGGTGGCAAAGCAGCCAATGCTAGCGATAAGCTTGTTGGTAAAGGCATGTGGCCAAAGAATGAGTGGCTGAACAAAATAGTTGAGCAAGGCGATAGACGCCGCAGCTTTATGCATAATTATGTTGATGCGTCGCTTTCCTACACGCCGTACATGTGGGCGAAAGCGGAAACCACGTTGCGAGTGGATGATCGTAAAGCCGATGGTTCGCCTGGGCAGATGGATCTGGCGATTTATAAATTCATGGATGATGTGGCACGCTTTAAGTTCCATCAGGTTTCAGGTGATCTCAAAAAAATGTGGAAGCTGGGCACCAACTTCGAGCGTACGGTGAAGGCGCGCGAAGGAGCCGAGCCCGACGCACAAGAGATTGTACAGGCACCCATCACCCCAGCGCGCCCAACAACGCTGGTGCAAGCAAGCAGCATCGAGCAGACGCAGGGGCAGCAGTTGCGTTCCGCGCCAAGCGCCAATGACAGCGATTATCATGAAGATAAGAAGTGGGCGCAAATGGTATCGGGCAGTGACATCAATGCCGCGCGTTTCCACTCCGCGAGCCCTACACGGCATTAGGAATGCTTCCTTAGTTGAATTTGCGGGGCCGACTGTGCTAGTGCTGAGGCATCACAGGGGAGTGTCGCTTATGAAATACGCGGTTATCACAAGTCTACTGGTTGCGTTCGCCACGCCAGCATTTGCGCTACCAAGCTGTGCGCCATCCAACCGTGTGCCTGTCGAGAATTACCCGGGGGCGAAAGCGATTAATACCAGCAACAACCTTGTGCTGCCTGCGGGCAAAGCCATGGCTGCTGAGGGGCAAAAAATTACGATTACGGGTAAAGTGCTCGACAAAAACTGTGCGCCCGTGATGAACGCTGTGGTGGAATTGTGGCAAAAGAACCCTTATGGCCGCTGGATCTTAGCCAGCGATGCCGATTTAGCAGGGGCCGAGCCAACTTTTGCGGGCACAGGGCGCACCTATACTGATAACGAGGGCAAGTTTGTCTTTTTTACCTTGTTTCCCGCCCCTGCGGAGAAACGTGCGCCGTTTGTGAATGTTAAAATCCAAGGGCAGGGCATTTCGGATTTCACGACGGCACTGTTCTTCGCGGCTGATAAACGTAACGACGCCGATGCCGTGTTTATGAAGCTAAGTGAAAAAACCCGCAAGGATATAAGCCTTGTGGTGGATGAAAACGAAGCAGGCGAATTGGTTGGCACGGTGGAGATTGTGCTGCCTGTAGTGACGCCGTATCGGTCGTATTAAGCGAAGCTATTTCGGCGCAATCATATCCTCGGGGCGTACCCATTGGTCGAACTGCTCGCTGGTGAGTAGGCCTAGCTCCATCGCGGCAGCCTTGAGGGTCGTGCCCTCGTGGTGCGCCTTCTTCGCGGCTTTGGCAGCGTTGTCGTAACCGATATGGGGGTTCAATGCTGTCACCAGCATCAGGCTTTCATTCAGCAATTGGGTGATGCGTTTTTCGTTCGCCTCAATCCCCACCACGCAATTATCGGTGAAGCTGTTGCAGGCATCCGCAATCAAACGGATGGATTGAAGCACGTTGAAGATGATAACAGGCTTGAACACGTTCAACTCGAAATGGCCGTTGCTGCCAGCGATGGTGACGGCGGTGTGGTTGCCCATCACTTGCGCGGCGACCATGGTCATGGCCTCGGACTGGGTGGGGTTCACCTTACCCGGCATGATGGAGGAGCCAGGTTCGTTCTCAGGGAGCGCTAACTCACCAAGGCCGCAACGTGGGCCGCTGCCGAGCAGGCGGATATCGTTAGCGATTTTCATGAGGGACACGGCAACGGTGTTGAGTGCGCCTGAGATTTCCACCATCGCATCATGCGCGGCCAATGCCTCGAACTTGTTGGGGGCGGTGACGAAGGGAAGCTTGGTGATGCTGGCCACTTCCGCTGCGAATTTAACATCGAAGCCGATTTTAGTGTTGAGGCCTGTGCCAACGGCAGTGCCGCCTTGCGCGAGTTGATACAGGCGCGGTAGGCAGGATTTAACACGCGCAATGCCATATTCCACTTGCGTGGTGTAGCCCGAAAATTCCTGACCCAAGGTTAGCGGCGTTGCATCCATCAAGTGCGTGCGGCCAATTTTGACGATGCTCTCGAATGCTTTGGCCTTTGCCGCTAGCGCCTTGTGCAAATGCTCCATGGCTGGGATTAGGGCATGGTGCACTTGCTCCACCGCCGCGATGTGCATGGCGGTTGGGAAGGAATCGTTGCTGGATTGCCCCATGTTCACATGGTCGTTCGGGTGTACTGGCTTTTTGCTGCCCATGGTGCCGCCGAGAAGCTCAATCGCGCGGTTACTAATCACTTCGTTCGCGTTCATGTTGGTTTGCGTGCCGCTGCCTGTTTGCCAAACCACTAGGGGGAAGTGGTCATCCAGCTTGCCGTCCATCACCTCGGTGGCGGCGGTGACAATGGCTTCGCCCATTTTTTTATCAAGCCCTGCGATTTGCATGTTCACCTGTGCCGCCGCGCGCTTGAGCACGCCTAGCGCGCGGATGAGGGGCTTGGGCATCGTCTCGCCGCCGATTTTGAAGTTCATGAGGCTGCGGCTTGTCTGTGCGCCCCAGTATTTATCGGCAGGGACGGCGATTTCTCCGAAGCTATCGGTTTCCATACGCACTTGGGTATTCAATTTTTCAGCGGCGGACATGTGGGCTCCTTGTAATGAATATTCTGCGACTCAAAGCATTCTTTGTTGCTTAGGAAAAGAAGATTTTTCGCGCATCGTTGAACAGCGTGAAGGCCATTAGCATCATGATAATAGTGAAGCCGAGGCGGTAACTATACTCTGTAAACTTTTCGGGCAGCGGTTTGCCGGTGATAGCCTCCAGCGCATAGAACACCAGATGCCCGCCATCAAGCATGGGTAAGGGGAATAAATTGACGAGGCCAATACCCGCAGAAAGTATCGCGATGAACCATAAAAGCGTCATTAGCGTTTCGTGGATAGTATCGCCCTGCTGGGTGATATCACCCGAAAGTTTGGCAATGCCAAGTGTGCCCGTGAGGGCTTTGGCGCTGCGATCACCCACAATGATTTGCCCCAGCGCATGCAGGTTGGTGACACACATATCATAGGTTTTTTCGGTGGCGTACCATATGGCTTGCGGCATGGTTACATTTTCGCGCGTTGTTTTCTGGCTACGGATGCCGATGAGAGGGCGCTTCTCGACATTGCCGGTCATATCTTTTTCGGCATATTCGATGGGCGTGATTTTGAGTTTCATCTCTTTCGTTTTGCGCAGCACCGTGAGCTCCACAGGGGTGTAGAGGTTGGTGATGAGTGTTTCGGGGATATCGTTAAAGCGGTGCATCTGCTTGCCATCAATCGCCACAATGCGATCACCAGCCTTAAGGCCAGCGCTCGCGGCAGGGGTGTTGGGCATGACTTCGCCCACGATTGGCTTAGTGCTGGCGATGCCAACGGTGTAGATGAAGTAGGTCAGCACGCCGATGGTGAGGATGAAATTGGCGGCAGGGCCAGCCGCAACAATGAGGGATTTTTGCCATAGGGTTTTATGGTGCAGGCTGCCTTTTTTTTCCTCCTCGCTCATGGTGGCGAGGGCTTGGTGGTCGGGTGTGCTGGCGGCGCTGGCATCGCCTGACATTTTGACGTAGCCGCCAAGGGGAAAGAGGCCAATTTTCCAGCGTGTGCCATGTCTATCAGTACGGCCAAGAATCTCGCGGCCAAAGCCAATGGAGAAGGTTTCGATTTTCACTCCAAACCACCGTGCGACAATGAAATGGCCATATTCGTGCACGAACACAATCACGCTGATAATGAGCGCGAATGACCATGCGTAATGGAAGATGTTTCCTAGCAATTCCATAAAGTTTCCTCGGTGCGGCGGCGGGCTTCTTGATCGGCGGCAAGTACATCGTCGATAGTTGCGATGGCCGTATTTTTTGTGGAGTCTAACACCTGCTCGACGGTGGATGCAATGGCGGTGAACGGAATCTCGCGGGCGAGGAATTGGGCGACGCTAACCTCGTTTGCGGCATTCAGTGCTATGAGGTGGGCAGGCCCAGCGCTCAGCGCGGCACGGGCAAGACCAAGCGCAGGGAAGCGCGCATCTTCCAGCGGTTCAAAATTCAGGCGGCCAATTTCAGCGAGGTTTAGGCGCGGGGTAGCCACAGCGATGCGATTTGGCCAGCTGAGCGCATAGGCGATGGGGATGGCCATATCGGGCATCCCGAGCTGGGCGAGCACCGAGCCATCCGCATAATGCACCAGTGAGTGAATGATGGATTCGGGGTGCACCAGCACATCGAGTTTGCTCGCGGGCATATCGAACAGATAATGCGCCTCAATTAGCTCCAGCCCCTTGTTCATCATGGTTGCGGAATCGACCGAAATTTTGGCGCCCATGCTCCAGCGTGGGTGGTTGACCGCTTCTTCGGGCGTGACCGTATCCATGGTTTCTAGTGGGCGACGAAGGAGGGGGCCACCCGAGGCGGTGAGGGTTATTTTCTCGACCTGTTCGCGGTGTTCCAGCGCGAGCACTTGGAAAATGGCGTTATGCTCGGAATCCACCGGCAATAGCTTGGTGCCATGGGTGGCGCAGAGTTTCATCGCCAGTTCGCCCGCACAGACGAGCGATTCCTTGTTGGCCAGCGCCACGGCGTTGCCTTGCTCCATAGCGCGAAGGGTAGGCAACAGGCCAGCGCTGCCGACAATGGCGGCGATGGTGATGTCGGTGGGCGCGCAGGCTGCTTCCTCGATGCCACTGGCACCTGCGAGGACGCGGATGTTGAGGGGTTTCAGCGCATCGCGCACCGCAGTTGCATATGTCTCGTTACCAATGGCCACCACGGATGGGCGGAATTGCTGGGCGAGGGCGATGAGCTTTTCGGCGTTATTTTGGGCGGTGAGGGCAGTGATGTGAAAGCGATTGGGGTGTTGGCTAATCACCCGCAGGCTGCTCTCGCCGATGGAACCCGTGGCGCCAAGGATGGATACACGGCGGGGCGCGGTGGTAAGATGAATTGAAGATGCGCGTGCGGTTTGGGGCATGGCTGGGCGCTATTGCAGGTGAAGGCGCATATAGAGCGCCCCTGCGGCAAAGATAGCGCAGGGCAGCAGGGCATCGACCCGATCGAACAAGCCGCCATGCCCTGGGATGAGTGTGCCGCTATCCTTCACGCCTGCGCGGCGCTTAAGAGCAGATTCGAACATATCACCACCCAACCCGACCACTGCAAAGATAGCGCCGAGGATGGCATGGGGGATGGGCGCCACGTTGCCCAAATAGGCCGACATAGCTGCGCTAGCGATGATGGAACCTGCAAGCCCCTCCCAGCTTTTGCCTGGGCTGATGGCGGGCGCGATTTTGTGCTTCCCGAATTTTTTGCCAACAAAATAGGCGGCGATGTCGCCTGTCCACACAATCACCATGAGGGCGATGAGGATATGGATATTCGCTGCCCGAAGAAAAAGGAGGCTGGCGATGGCTGCGGTGATATAGAGGATGCCAAGCGGCAAAAAGATGCGGTTGCGCTGTTTGGTCAGCCCCCACCATTCCTTGAGCAAAATGACAAAGCCGACCGCACACATGGCTGCAAAGCTGGTGAAACTCCAGATGGTAAGGATGATGACCACCGCGCCCAAAAGAATGCCGCTGACGAGTCGTTGGCGCAGTTCACTGATGGCCATTTACGCTTCCTTTCGTTTGCCGAAGCGGCGCTCGCGCTGGCTGTAACATTCAATCGCCGCATCGAGATCGGCAGGCGTGAAATCGGGCCAGAGTTTTTCGGTGAAATAGAACTCAGTGTAGGCCGATTGCCAGAGAAGAAAATTGCTCAGGCGTTCGTCGCCGCCGGTGCGGATGAGCAGGTCGGGGTCGGGCGTGTTGGCGGTGTGTAGGTGCGCGGAAATGACATCCGCAGTAATGGCATCGGGCACGAGTGCGCCTGCCTCAATTTTTTTACAAATGCGCTTCATGGCGGTCGCCATTTCTTGGCGCGAGCCATAGGAAATAGCCATGCTGACGGTGAGCCCCGTGTTGTTTTGCGTTAGCGTTCGCACGGATTCAAGGTCGCGCTGGATATCGGGAGCAAGGGTTTCAAGCTCGCCAATGAACTGCATGCGGATGTTGTTTTCGTGCAAGGTCGCTGCTTCGCGCCGTAAATAATGGCGCAGCAAGTTCATCAAATCCTCGACCTCATCGGCAGGGCGATTCCAGTTTTCGAGAGAAAATGCGTAGAGGGTGAGGTAACGAATAAATGGGCGCGCGCGGCAGCTATCGAGCAAGGTGCGCAGCACTTCGCTGCCTTGGCTGTGGCCGCGCATGCGTGTCACTTTGCGCGTATCGGCCCAACGGCCATTGCCATCCATGATGATAGCAATGTGCTGCGGCAATGCAGGTGCCGAGGATGCGGGAATTGCCTGTGCGGCGGGGCCCATGGTGCCCTATACGCTCATGATGTCTTTTTCTTTGGCCGCCAAAAGCTCGTCGATTTTTTTGACAAAATCGTCGGTCAGCTTCTGCACTTTTTCCGATTGGCCGCGCTGTTCGTCTTCGGAAATTTTCTTTTCTTTTTCCTGCTTCTTCAGCTCGTCCATGCCATCGCGGCGCACGTTACGCACGGCAACTTTGGCGCTCTCGGCATATTTGTGAGCGATTTTCACCATCTCCTTGCGGCGATCTTCCGAAGGGGCAGGGATGGGCACGCGGATAGTTTGGCCATCGACCGCAGGGTTCAAGCCCATGTCGGATTCGCGGATGGCTTTTTCCACCGCTTTAATCATGGATTTATCCCACACGTTCACCATCAGCATGCGCGCCTCAGGGGCAGTGACGTTGCCGACTTGGTTCATGGGTAGCATGGAGCCATAGGCTTCGATCTGGATGTTATCGAGTAGGTTGGTGGATGCGCGACCCGTACGCAGCGAGCCAAATTCCTTGGAAAGGGTCGCTAGCGCGCCATCCATACGTTTGGTGAGGTCTTGTATCATAATTAATCTCCTACAATGATTGCTCGCCGCAAGGCGCGTTATTTTTGATCTTGAATGATGGTGTATTTGCCCTCGCCCGCGAGCACTTTGGCGAAATTACCCTGCTCGAGGATGGAGAAGACGATAATCGGGATTTTGTTCTCACGCGTCAGCGAAATGGCGGCGGCATCCATCACTTTAAGGTCTTGGCTCAGCACCTCGTGATGGGTGAGGGTGGCGTGGTGCGTTGCGTTCGGGTCCTTCTTCGGATCGGCGCTGTAGACACCATCGACCGAGGTTGCCTTGAGCAATACATCGCAGCTCATTTCCGAAGCGCGAAGCGCAGCCGTGGTATCGGTGGTGAAATAAGGGCTGCCTATGCCGCCTGCGAAAATTACCACGCGGCCACGCTCGAGGTGGCGGATGGCGCGGCGGCGGATGTAAGGCTCGCAGATTTGATCCATCTCGATGGCCGACATTACGCGGGTTTCGATGCCTGTTTGGTCGAGGATGTTTTGGATGGCGAGTGCATTGAGGATGGTGGCGAGCATGCCCATGTAATCGGCGCTCGAACGCTCCATGCCTTGGGCAGCGCCAGAAATGCCGCGGAAGATATTGCCGCCACCAACGACGACGCACACTTGTACGCCCGAATCCGCCACTTCCTTAATATCGACCGCGATGCGTTGGATGGTTTTGAGGTCCTGCCCATAGCCCTTATCGCCCATCAGCGCCTCACCAGAAACTTTGATGAGAACGCGGTTATATTTCGGTGCAGTGGCAGTTTTGGCGAGGGGGGATGTGTTCATGGCGGGCTCCGTTAATCGGCCATAGAACTAGCCCGATTGGCTGGAATTACAAGGGGAATTTGGGTTGGACTTAGAATGTCATGAAACTGTCACACCCATTTTGGAAGGAATTTGTTAGTAGGAGGCATTAATTTAATAAAAAAGGAGCATTTATGACGCAACAGTACAGATCACACGCAGATAGATTTCAATCGGCAGCCGCAACGCTTCCTGCAAGCGGTACAAAGGATCAAGCCTTCATCGATGTAACCAAATCTGAAAATTTGGAAAGAGCGCTGGGGCAGTTGTTTCAAGCATGGAAGGGTGCGCCAGAGGAGCAATCTGCTGTGCGATTTAGCCTAGTGGTTGGTAGCGACAGTAGGCAAGCGATTGCTATTTCGCCAACCAATGAGCATGCCATTGTCTCTGCTACGCAGGCGCAGCAGTTTTTATCGGTTGTTGCTGGTGCGGTGGGTGATTTTAGGGCCAAGTTTGATGATAGCGGTAGCTTGAAAATCACGGAACCGCTGCAAAAATGGGCGCTTGGAATCCAAAAAATGCGCAGTGGGTTGGCTCAGGATAACGACATCGCGGCAGCGCGCTAGTTTTTGAATTCCAGCATCTTTTTGGATTATTGGGACTTTTAGATGGTTTCCGCACTTGAATCGTATCGCCGACGCGCCACTCAATTGGCTAAGGCTTTGTCGTCTGGCGCTATTGAAATGGTGTCGCTCGATCACGCGGAACTTAAAAAATTTAGAGTCTTTATCCATAGTGACGAAAATGCATGGCAGCGATTCCTAGGTTGGCAAGACCGAACGCTTCATGCAAAAACAACGCGCGATCATTTAGACCAATGGTACTTTACTCAAGGCAAGCATACATATTCGTTTCTAGCCAAAATCGTAGGAGAGGATCGCTATGTTGGTTGGTTGACAATCAATAGTGCTGAAACAAGACCTGAGCTTCAAATTGGATATTTTATTCTCCCCTCAGAGCGCAACAAGGGATTGGCTACGCAGATAGTAAATCAGACGATTCTTGCTTGTGAAAACCATCCGCACATGCTGCCTTGGAAGAATATTATCGCGGGCGTAGAAGAAGATAATGCGGCATCCATGTCTGTTTTAAAGAAAGCAGGATTTATCGAAAGCAAGGAAGATAATGTCATTGTGGGAAATCAAGATTTGCAGCTAGTGATGTTTAGGCGCTCCCTTGATAAGGCCGCTGATTTACACAAGAAAGTAGTTAGGGATGGAGTGGCGCGCTGAATGGTAGAGATACTGTGTCAGGCTCATACGCATAGCCTGCGCCGGTACCTGCATCGACTACCGCTGGAATACCGCCAAGTGCAAGGTTGCCATAGGCACGGCCGCGGGTTTTAGGCTCTAGCTTCGCGCTAACGGGCTGATAGCCAGCAAGTGTACACTTAACGGTGAGTGTTTGGAATGCGCGAGGGATGGCGACGGTGCCAGGGGTTTTCTCGAGCGTCCAGCTTTCTTGGCCATTGGTGAGGATGCATTGCGCGCCCGCAGGGTTGGTGGTGATGGAAATATCCTGCTCCTTCTCACCCGTAATAGTAGCGCAGGCGCTTAGAGCGAGGAGAAGGGTGATGCTGGTGATGTGCTGTTTCATGCGCCCACTATAGCGAAAAAAGAAAAGGCCAGCAACCACTTGCTGGCCTTTTCGATTTAGAATGAGCGTAAGTTTATGCTACGCCCGATACTTTTGCCACTTCGGCAGCAAAGTCATCGGCGGCTTTCTCGATGCCTTCACCCAGCGCGAAGCGGGTGAACGCTTTGAGAGCAACAGGCGCGCCCACATCGGTGCTAGCGTTGCTGAGCACTTCGCTCACTTTCGATTTGCCATCGATCACGAATACTTGCTCGAACAGTACGGATTCGCGCAGGGTTTCGTTGTAGTAGAGATCAGCCAGCTTGGCTTTGATTGCCGACTCATCGCCATACGAACGCATTTTCTTGAGCAGGAATGCGGTTTCGGCGAAGAATACGTTGAGAAGTTTTTGGGTCTTCTCGGCATCTTGCTTGTCTTTGCGGTCTTCGCTCGCCGATTGACGCACAACATCGTCGAGTAACGCATCGACGTTCACCGCGCGCTGGACGAGTTCTTTCAGCTTAGGCTCGAACTGCTTCTCGGAGAAGTTTTGCTCTTTCACGAACTTGTCTTTGTGCTTGGCCATGGCGGATTCGAACGCGCAGAATTCGGCAAACAGTTTTTCTGCCTTGTTCTTGCTCACATCTTGCTCGCGCGCTTTGGCATCGGCTGGGATGTTGCTCAGTTCGATGTAGCTTGGGTTGCTGGCTGCAATGTGCATGGCCAGTTGTTTGCCCAACATTTCAAGTTTTGCGGCATCGCCTGTCGATTCGAGCGCAACGAGCACGCCGATTTTACCCATGCCAGGCTTCACAGCGCCGTGGATATAGGTGGAGACCACGCCGTTCGCCACGTTGAGAGTAGCCACGCGGCGCAGGTTCATGTTCTCGCCAATGGTGGCCACGGCATCGGTGATGGATTCGGCCACGGTTTTGTTGGTGGCGCCCATTTTTTGTGCCTTGAGGGCTTCGATGTCGGTGCCCGAGCTGAGTGCTTCGTTCGCGATTTCATGTGCGAGGGCTTGGAATTGGTCGTTACGTGCAACGAAATCGGTCTCGGAGTTGAGCTCGATCACGGCAGCGCTGGTACCGTTGCCAGCCACAGCGATGAGGCCTTCGGCAGCCACGCGGCCCGATTTTTTAGCGGCTTGCGACAAGCCTTTGTTACGCAGCCAGTCGATGGCGGCTTCCATGTTGCCTTTGCTCTCGTCGAGAGCGCGTTTGCAATCCATCATGCCAGCGCCCGAGCGCTCGCGCAGTTCTTTTACTAATTGTGCGGACATTAGAGTTCTCCTGATATTTTTTGAAAGGTCACCCCAGCGTTGAAGCTGGGGTGACTTGCATTAATTACGCGCTTTTCTTCGCGGATTTTTTAGCTTTTGGAGCTTCTTCAGCAGATGCTTCAGCGGCTACGGCAGCTTCGAAAGGCACTTCGGTGGCTTTCTTTTTAGCGGCTTTTTTAGCTTCTTCAGCGAAGGCTTCCTTTTTGGTGGAAGATGCTGGAGCAGCTTTTGGTGCGGATTTAGCGCCTTTGCCACCTTTGCTGTCTTTACGCGAATCGCGGCTCAGCTTCTCTTGCTGTTGGCGCTCGGTCAGGCCTTCGCCTGCTTCAGCTTCCACGGCATCAATCTGCGCGCCGAAATCATCGTTCTTGCCACCGAGGTTCTCTTTGAGACCCGAAAGAGCTGCATCCGAGATTAGTTTGCAGTAGAGTTTGATGGCGCGGGTTGCATCGTCGTTACCCGGGATTGGGAAATCAATGCCATCGGCCGTGCAGTTGGTATCGATGATGGCAACGATTGGAATCCCCAGCTTTTTGGCTTCTTTAACGGCCAATTCTTCGCGGTTGGTATCGATGATGAACAGCAAATCAGGTTTGCCGCCCATTTCACGAATCCCGCCGAGCGAGCGCTCGAGCTTATCGCGGTTGCGCGACATGGTGAGGATTTCTTTTTTGGTCAGACCCGACTCAGGGTTCGCAAGCTGCTCTTCGTATTTACGCAGTTGGCGAATGGAGTTTTGAATCGTGCTCCAGTTGGTGAGCATGCCACCCAACCAGCGTTGATCGACATAATACTGGCCGCAACGCTTTGCGGATTCAGCAATCGTCTCTGACGCTTGGCGTTTGGTGCCTACGAACAGGATACGACCGTTTTTAGCGACCGTGGCGCGAACAGCGCTCAGCGCGCGGTGCAGCATGGGCACGGTTTGTTGCAGGTCGATGATGTGGATGTCGTTGCGGGTGCCGTAGATGAACGGCGCCATGCGTGGGTTCCAACGTTTGGTTTTGTGGCCGAAGTGAACGCCTGCTTCAATAAGCTCGCGCATCGAAAAGTCAGGAAGTGCTGACATAGTGTAGTCTCCTTTAGTCCGGTTAATCCTCCGTGAACGATGGCCATCTCTGGCACCGGCGGGTGGTTCGGAACTCCCGAATTACCCTGACATTCACGTGTGTGTTCCCTCAAACCCAATGTTTGGGGGTGCGGCTTGTTAATCCAAATAGCATAGGGTTGCAAGCCTTTTTTGGCGTGAAAGCGTAATCTGGCACCCGCTTGTAATTGCTCGCGCGGCGTAATATGTAAGCCATTCACATCGGAGGGGTTATGCTTAAAGGAAAATCAGCGATTGTAACGGGTTCCACGAGCGGGATTGGCCTTGGGATAGCCGAAGCATTGGCAGAGCAGGGGGTTAATATCCTGTTCAACGGGTTTGGAGACAAGGCCGCGATTGACCAAGTGGTAACGGGTACGGCATCGAAATTTGGTGTAAAAACAGCCTATTCTGCCGCCGATATGAGCAAGCCCGCCGATATACGCGACATGGTGAAATTGGGCGTCGATACGTTCGGCGCGGTCGATATTTTGGTGAATAATGCGGGGATTCAGCACACGGCCACCATCGAAGATTTCCCTGAAGAGAAGTGGGATGCGATTATTGCCATCAACCTCAGCTCGGCATTTCATGCGACCAAAGCGGTGCTGCCAAGCATGAAAGCGCGCGGTTGGGGGCGGATTATTAACGTGGCATCGGCGCATGGGTTGGTAGCTTCGGCCACGAAATCGGCCTATGTGGCTGCTAAGCACGGCATTGTTGGGCTAACCAAAGTGACGGCACTGGAGCAGGCGGGCAAAGGCATCACCGCGAACGCCATTTGCCCTGGTTGGGTGCTGACACCGCTGGTGCAAAAACAGATCGATGATAACGCAAAAGCCAAGGGCATCAGCGCGCAGCAGGCCAAAGAGGAGCTGTTGGCGGCGAAGGAGCCAAGCATGCATTTTAGCACCCCTGCGGATATTGGCGCACTGACGGTGTTCTTATGTTCCGACGCGGCGGCGAATATGACAGGCACCAGCCTTAGCCACGATGGTGGCTGGACGGCGCAATAACCCATGGTGGCCATCCGCAAGCCTAAAGCCAAAAAACTTCAGCTCGACCTTGCCTTGCAAGGCGGTGGGGCGCACGGGGCGTTTACGTGGGGCGTACTCGATAGGCTGCTCGAGGAAGAAGATATCGAGATTACAGGCATCAGCGGCACCAGCGCAGGGGCGATGAATGCGGCGGTGCTGATTGATGGCTATAACGAAGGCGGCCGCAAACGCGCTAAGCAACAGCTGCACGATTTTTGGAGGGAGATAAGCGAGGCTGCGGCGACCTTCGCGCCGTTTGGCCAAGTGCCGCACACAGGAATTATGCCCGGAATGGAGTGGATGAACGCGTTTAACCCGATGGACATGATGTCGCGGATGTTCTCGCCCTATGAATGTAATCCGCTGAATATTAACCCTATGCGTGGGGTGCTAGAGCGCATTCTAGAGCCTAAGCACCTGCAAAACGGTATTAAGCTGTATGTGACCGCCACCAATGTGGAAACGGGTGAGGCGCGGGTCTTTCAGGGCAACGAAATTACGATCGATGTGCTGCTTGCCTCGGCCTGTTTGCCGTTTGTTTATCAGGCGGTGGAAATTGACGGCGTGCCCTATTGGGATGGCGGCTATATGGGCAACCCTGCCATTTGGCCGCTGATTTATGGTACAAAATGCCACGATGTTTTGCTGGTGCAAATCAACCCGCTCACCCGAAGCGGCACCCCCAAAACCGCGATGGATATTATCAATCGTGTCAACGAAATTAGCTTTAACTCGAGCCTGATTGCCGAAATGCGCGCGATTAACTTTGTGCGCAAACTGATTAAGAAGGGTAGGCTGAAGAACACGGAATATGCCGATATGCGCATGCACAGGGTGTTGCCTCCTGCCGATTTGCAGGAAATGAATGCCAGCAGCAAAATGAATGCTAGCTGGGATTTCTTTTTGTTGCTACATGGCATCGGGCGCACGCAAATGGATGCGTGGCTTACGAAGAATAAGAAGTATCTTGGCAAGGAAAGCTCGATTGATATTCAAGAACAGTTCCTTGCTAAATCGCACATACGAAAAACGAAACAGGTGACCTAACATGATGGAAATTTTAAGCCTGACATTACTTGGTAAGCCAGTGCTGCTTTGGGCGTCGTTCCTTGCGGTGGTGCTTGTTCTTCTGGCGTTTGATCTTGGCGTGCTTCACCGCACGGATAAAGAAATATCGGTGAAGCAAAGCCTACGCTTGAGTGCGTTTTATATCAGCATAGGGCTGCTGTTTGGGTTGTTCATTTATCATGAGCTGGGCGGGCAAGCGGCGCAGGAATATTATACCGGGTTCATTATCGAAAAGACATTGTCGCTCGATAATATCTTCGTGATTTCATTGGTGTTCAGCTACTTCTCGATTCCACGTAATTACCAGTATCGTGTGCTTTTCTGGGGAATTCTTGGCGTTATTATTCTACGCGCTATACTTATCGGTGTGGGCGCAGAGATTGTTCACCAGTTTGAGTGGGCGCTTTATGTTTTTGCGGCATTCCTTGTTTATACTGGCTTCAAAATGCTCAAAAACGACGATGAAGAGCATGATATTAGTGCCAATCCAGTGGTGAAGTTTGTTCGCAAATATATGCGGGTGACGAACGAACTGCATGGAAACAAATTCTTCGTGCGCTTACCAGATGCTAACACAGGTAAGAGACAGAATTTTGCCACGCCGCTATTCATGGCGCTGGTGGTGGTGGAATTTGTGGATGTGATTTTTGCTCTCGATTCGGTGCCCGCTATTTTCGCAGTGACAACGGATGAGTATATTGTCTACACCAGCAACATTTTCGCGATTCTAGGCCTGCGTGCGCTGTATTTCGCGCTGGCAGCGCTGCTGCATCGGTTCGAATATCTCAAATATTCGCTTTCTGCAGTGCTGATCTTCATTGGTGGCAAGGTGTTTTACCCACTCATTTCGGGCGGAGATAAAGTGCCATCCAGCATTTCGCTCACGGTCACGATTTCCATTCTGGCGATGGGGATTGTGTACTCGCTGCACAAAACCAAGCAGGGCAAGGCAGAGTAGGGCACTACATCAGCCCGAAGCTTTTGAAGCTGTAATGCCCAGTGTCGCTGATGATGACATGGTCGTGCACGCTGACATTCACCGTTTTGCAGGCATCAATAATTTGGGTGGTGATGTCGATGTCGGCCTTGCTGGGTGAGGGGTCGCCGCTGGGGTGGTTATGCAACAAGATGATAGATGCAGCGGCTAGTTCCAGCGCGCGTTTCACAATCTCGCGCGGGTAGACGGGCGTGTGGTTGATGGTCCCGCGCTGCATCACTTCATCGGCAATCAGCACGTGGCGGTTATTGAGGAATAATACACGGAATTCCTCGATTTTTTTGTTGCCCATGGCCAGCTTGCAGTAATCCATCAGCGCCGACCACGATTGAATGACTGGCTGGTCACTGATTTCTGATTTAATGAGGCGCTGGGTAGAAATACGGATGGTTTTGAGGGCGGCCACCACGGCATCCCCCACATCATCGACTGCGCGCAGGGCGGTGTCCTCGGCGTGGATGACCTTTGCAAAGTTGCCAAAATGCTTGAGAAGTGCCTTGGCGAGGGGTTTGACATCGCCGCGCGGGCGCGCAGAAAACAAAATAAGCTCAAGTAGCTCGTAATCGGGCAGGGCATCGCCACTGGCACCCAAAAAGCGCTCGCGCAGGCGGGCACGGTGGCCAAGATAGTGGGGAGATGTTTCGTCGCTCATGGGTTCTGGGTAGCGCTTATCGCTGCGACTTGCAATCATGCGAAAAACTTATATGGTGCCGCAGTTCAAATGGTTAATAATTGAATCTTAATAACAACAAAACGGATTAGGAACATGACTGAAGCATACAATGAAATGAAATCAATCTGCGTATTCTGTGGTGCGCAAAATGCGGTACCCGAAGTGCATAAGGAAATGGCGCGTACGCTTGGGATTGATATGGCCAAGGCGGGCAAACAGCTGGTCTATGGCGGCGGCGATTGCGGCCTGATGGGGGCGGTGGCCAACGGTGTGCTTGAAGGCAAAGGCAAAGCAATCGGCGTATTCCCGCGTTCGCTGGGGCGTATCGAGGTGGAGCACAAAGGCCTCACCCAAATGATCATGGTCGATTCGATGCATGAACGTAAGCAAATTATGTATGATAATTCGGATGTGTTTGTGGTGCTACCTGGCGGTTTTGGTACGCTGGATGAGATGTTCGAGGTGATTACGTGGCGCCAGATCAAGATTCACGAGAAATTCGTGATTATCTATAACCATAACGGCTATTGGGACCACCTGATTACGCTGATGGATAATATCATTAATGTGGGCTTTGCGCGTGAAAGCAACCGTGAGTTCTATACCGTCGTGAACACGAAGGAAGAACTTTACACCATGTTAGGCTTAAAAGCGTAATCATTGACGACATGTTATGTGGATTTTTCAAAAATATTCACATAAAAAACACAAGCAAATGAGCCAATTTTTTAGCATTTTAAAAAAAAATGAAAAAAGTTGTTTTTTATTGTTGACGGGGGGAAGGCTTATCCCTATACCCCACATCCCGACGCGGTGACGAGATTCACCAAAAGCGGGGCCAGAAATGGCTGAATGGGTTCCCTGCCTGACTATGCGGAATCGAACCATTCTGTTGAATGATAGTGTGAAGAGCGTTTAAGCGCAGGTGGGTGTGATGGAAAAAAATCCACAGACCATACCTGCGAACACGTAATAAAAAGTAATTTTTAGAACGCAAGTAAGTATCCAATGAAACAGTAAGTCCTTAACGGCGAGTTTCATTTGGTATGGTTTGTGTGAGTCTATTCAATTTCTGATTAGTGCTTTAAGTACTAATCGAACATCATAGGATTTAACGTCCTATGATATGAATCAAAACATGAGAGTTTGATTCTGGCTCAGAACGAACGCTGGCGGCAGGCTTAACACATGCAAGTCGAACGATGTAGCAATACATAGTGGCGCACGGGTGAGTAACGCGTGGGAATGTACCTTATAGTGGGGAATAACGTTGGGAAACTAACGCTAATACCGCATACGCCCGAAAGGGGAAAGATTTATCGCTATAAGATCAGCCCGCGTGAGATTAGGTAGTTGGTGGGGTAATGGCCTACCAAGCCTACGATCTCTAGCTGGTCTGAGAGGATGATCAGCCACACTGGAACTGAGACACGGTCCAGACTCCTACGGGAGGCAGCAGTGGGGAATATTGGGCAATGGAGGAAACTCTGACCCAGCCATGCCGCGTGAATGATGAAGGCCTTAGGGTTGTAAAGTTCTTTCGCCGATGAAGATAATGACGGTAGTCGGAGAAGAAGCCCCGGCTAACTTCGTGCCAGCAGCCGCGGTAATACGAAGGGGGCTAGCGTTGTTCGGAATTACTGGGCGTAAAGCGAGCGTAGGTTGCTCGATAAGTCAGTGGTGAAAGCCCAGAGCTCAACTCTGGAACTGCCATTGAAACTATCGAGCTGGAATCTCAGAGGGGGTAGCGGAATTCCAAATGTAGGGGTGAAATCCGTAGATATTTGGAGGAACACCGGTGGCGAAGGCGGCTACCTGGATGAGTATTGACACTGAGGCTCGAAAGCGTGGGGATCAAACAGGATTAGATACCCTGGTAGTCCACGCTGTAAACGATGGATGCTAGTTGTTGGGGGGTTCCCTCTCAGTGACGAAGCTAACGCATTAAGCATCCCGCCTGGGGAGTACGGTCGCAAGATTAAAACTCAAAGAAATTGACGGGGACCCGCACAAGCGGTGGAGCATGTGGTTTAATTCGAGGCAACGCGAAGAACCTTACCAGGCCTTGACATGTCCAGTTTGATCGCCAGAGATGGCTTTCTTCACTTCGGGTGGCTGGAACACAGGTGCTGCATGGCTGTCGTCAGCTCGTGTCGTGAGATGTTGGGTTAAGTCCCGCAACGAGCGCAACCCTCGTCCTTAGTTGCCATCATTAAGTTGGGAACTCTAAGGAAACTGCCTATGATAAGTAGGAGGAAGGTGGGGACGACGTCAAGTCATCATGGCCCTTACGGCCTGGGCTACACACGTGCTACAATGGTAGTGACAATGGGCAGCGATACCGCAAGGTTCAGCTAATCCCCAAAAACTATCTCAGTTCGGATTGTCCTCTGCAACTCGAGGGCATGAAGTTGGAATCGCTAGTAATCGTAGATCAGCATGCTACGGTGAATACGTTCCCGGGTCTTGTACACACCGCCCGTCACACCATGGGAGTTGTTTCTGCCTTAAGTCGGTGAGCCAATCTGGCAGCCGCCCACGGCAGGGATGATGACTGGGGTGAAGTCGTAACAAGGTAGCCGTATCGGAAGGTGCGGCTGGATTACCTCCTTTCTAAGGATCATTTCAGATCAATCATCGAGAATTATCTCGGTAATTTCTGAATATCATACCTTACATATTCCATTTACACTCATCTGCGCTTAAACGCTCCTCACACTATCCGTCAAAACTGATGTGATACGTTAATTGATGTGTTACTTTAAGATTTCAAAGCAACCATCTGACATAAAAGTAAAAAGAATAACCTAAAAAGGGTTAGCAACCGAAAAAGCCCCGTCAGTAATGACGGGGCTTTTTTGTTGGTTTGATAGCAATCTTCACACGAATGTCACACAGCCATTTTTCTTAATCTGCTACCCTTTACTCATTCTAGGAAAGGGATTTATGGCGCAGTTGTTCAGTGTGGATTCGGAAGATTTCTCGAAGGAGAGGCGCACCTTTTCCATCGGATTAGAGAATGACGCATTGGTGGTAAGCCATGATCTGGTTATGCCAGCGGATACTTCGACACCCGCAACGACAATGTTGGTTGCGGTGAAATTCACAAAGGGGCGCATTGAGGTGAATTGCCAAGCGCATGATTCTAATGAAAAATTTGGTGCTGTTTATACGCAATCGCGCAATGGCAGGTATACGTGCGAAGAAACTGGAAATTCTGACTATCATGATGGAATGAAATCTATGGGCGAAGCCCTTTTTATGGGTGCAATTTACCCTGATATGATTCGCGCCGCACTCGGGGCTGTAAAAAAATTGAATCCAGAGCAAGCTCAGCAGCTAACGACATCACAACGACAGTTGGCCCGAGAGCCTGACCGTCTATTGCGCCATTTAAAGCCTTCAATAAATGAAATATAAATCAACGACGACTTGCTGAGTTAGGCTATTATTTTGAAACCAAAGGAGCGGCGCGTGCCAACGGAAAAAGTGAGAATCGGCAGGACGGATTATCTTGTGAAACCTGAGGAGGGTTCCCTCACCGTTCAGTCCGAGCACCCCATGTATGCAGTCCATAGTACTGTGATTGTGCACTTCACCGCCACGGGTATTGAGGTGATTGAGGATCGCACCAATGCGCCAGAGCCATGGAAAACCATCGTCACCCCGCTGCGCACGGGCGGGTTTAAAGTCGATACCACGGGTGCTGTCGAGGAGCTTGGCATGGTTACGGCGGAGTTTCATTCCATGGATAGTGTGGTCGAATATGCCGATGCGGCGGAGCTAAAGAAGGGCGATGCGCGCGTGTTCAGCGCAATTCGCAATGCCGTGCAAGCCGCCGCGCAGTTGGAGGGAACCAACACACTCTCCATGGCACAGCGCAAAATGATCGAAGCCTACAAAACCCACTTCGAAGAGACGAACTTGCGGATTGGTTAGGGCTGAGGCTTAGACCGCGGATGAGTCGAGGGGCTTTTTTGTTGGCTGTCATTAAACCGTAACAATCCTGTGCTATTCTGACCCTGTAAAAGTAAAAAATAACAGGGCAGAATGATGAGTTTCAGCACCACAATGCAGCCTAAAAGACAGCCTAAAGGTTCGGGGCAGGGAGTGACGCCTAAGGTGGGCGATGAAAACGTCTATGCAGGCGTGGAAGCAGCCGACCAGGGCCAAGTTCAGGCAATCGAGGAACAACTGAAGGCCATGAATGATCTGGCGGCGCTGATCGAGGAATCGGCGCGTAAACTGGCCGCTGAATCGCACGGGCAAGCCTATCAGGAAGTGTCGCACGCGCGCCAGCAGGCGGATGTCACCCGCGCCAGCGCCGAGAGCGCCAAAAGCCAAATTCAATCCGCCCGCGCCCACTCGCGCGATGGCAAATGCCACCTTTCCACCCGCGCCTTGGCCGCGATCACCACGCATATGAGCGTGGCCATACGCATTGCCAACCAAGAGAAAGCCGCGCTTGAGAAAGCGGCCGCTGAGTACCGCTCGACCGAGTCTGCGGCCGCCCGCAGTGCCGCGGCAGCCGCTCAGGCGGCGCCAAGCATCACCCAATCCATTACCCGCGCCATCAAAGAAGTGACGCATGTGTCGGTGGCCGCGGTGGTTGGCCCGCCCGTGTTCGGTGCGGCAACGCCCAAATTCAGCATGGATGGCCTGTTGCACGAGGCATCGGAAGCGGCGAGCCATGCCGCGAGCACGCTTGAGAAAATGGCCGATGCGGTGCTGGAATCATCGCCCGTTGCGCGCGTGCGTGCGCTTGGCCGCGCCACATGGCAAGGCGCCAAGGAAGTGGGAGCCAGCGTCGCCAGTGGTGTAAGCCAGTTTGTGGCGGCACCCGTGGAAACGACCAAAAAAGTGGCCAAAATAGTGGCGCACAAAGCCGTGGAATTGAAGGATGGCGCCGTGCGTGTAGCGAATGAATATATCGCCCAACCTGCGATGAAGGCGGCGGATGCAGTGGCAACGGGCGCGAAGCGTGCCTACAGCGCCGCGGGACAGATGACACAGAAAGCAATGGGCGCCGCCCAAGCGACCTGGCTGGATGCCAAGAAGATGGCCAGCAATTTGTGGCCATTTAGCCAAGAGACACCCGTCAAAGCGCCGGTGGTGGTGGCAACGAAACAGAAAACATCGCCCGAGGCGATGGCGTGGGCGCTGCACTTAAGCGGTTGGCGCGATGAGCGCTTTGGCTTTAGCGTACACAATGCAAGCGCTGCGCTGCTGGTTAGCCCTATGGCTAGCATGAAAATGAGGGATTTACCCAGTGTTTTTACGATAATGGGGATGCATAATTAATGAAATATTAATGAATTTGTGCCATATTGGATAAAAGTTGAGCTAATTTTGAACATCCCGCCAAGTGGATGAATGCAGAAAAAATGAAATGAGACCACCAAAGGATAGATTGAATGGCGAATGAGGCGACAGTATTTAGCGTGTTCGATGGCCAGACGAAACGTCGGGAGCATGAGACGTTTGCTGCGCGCAGCCCCGAGGAATCCGCCAAGCGCACCGAGCAAGAACAGATCGTTGAGTTGCAACGCTTGCTGGAAGGGCGCATCGCCGAGTTAACGCAGCGCGCCGGCGCGAATATGACCCCCGCGATTGCAGCGCAAATCCAGAGTATGCGCTCAGCCGTGGTTGGCGGTAACCTTGCTGCGCTGATGCTCGTATATAACGAAACTGCGAATGCAAGCAGCGCAATCGCGGCCGAAGCTGCGGCGGAGAATTCGGCATGGCTGAATTTCAACTATGAAAATGCTTATAACGCGCCGCTGAGCAGAGAAGCGCTTGAGCGGATTGCGGCGGTTGGAAGAGATTATAACATAGATAATGTTAGAGAGCGCGAAGATTTAGCGCGGTTGTTTGTTAATCCTAATGCGCCAGATGCAGCGCAGGCAGTGCAGGGTGCCGCCAGAGATCCAGAGACTATCGCGTTGCAAAGAGAGTATGTAAGCCACCCCGCAGAAACAAGGCGAAACGCGGAGGAGCACACTCAGCGTTCTGGAAACGGTCTTAGAGCAGCTATAAATGCTGCCCCAGAAGGTTCGGAAGAGCGCGCTATCTTGGAAAGAGCACTTAAAGAGGATCACTTTAGAAGCCCTGAAGTCCGTACAAAATTGAAAGAGTACATTCGCAACAAGGATGAAAAAGCCTTGAATGAAGCAAAAGAGATGATGGATGCTCGTGACAAGCATGTGCAGGCCAAGGCGCAAGAAAAAGGTACGAGTGTAACTCAGGAGAAAATAGGGCTTTCGATTCAGGATTCGTTGAGAACGATTGAAGAGCTGGGGAAAAGTAAGAATCTGGAGCAGCTGCAAACGTATAACCAGATTATTTCAGGAAAGAGTGAAGTTTTTGGCAAATCTGAAAATCTGAGCGAGCAAGAACAGCTGAACGAAGTTGCTAAGCTTGTAAAACGTCAGGGCATGACTGATGCTCAGGCACAGGAACTTGCAAAAGCAGTGCTATCGAGCTCTGAAATTAAAAAAATGCAAGCAGTTGATTTGAAGCAAAACATAGATGATGCCATGATGGCGGGATTTAAAGCGATGCAGAAGGGCGATTCAGGCTTGTCTTTCAAACTTGCTAAAGACGTTGAGGAATTAATGAAAGAAAGCGGCCTCAGTGACAAAGATGCTGCGAATTGGGGTGCATTTTTAACAGAAGGTGCGAAGCTGGGGGTGGCGAATCAGTCGGTTATAAGTACATTCTCTGAAGAAACAGCAAAGCTTTCGATAAAACTTACTCTTAAGGAAATGGAGGATGCAGCTTCGCAGAATCGTGCGCCAAGCATGGCTAATGTCACACTCGCTTTTTCTAAAGAGATGGCAAATGATGCTCTATCCTCGGCAACATCCGCAGTGGGTAATGCCGTTACGGGTGGCGTGAAGTCTGTGGCTAATTTTTTGGGTTTTGGCGGCGTGGAAATTGATGTTGTGCAGGTACGGGCTGTGGAACGTACAGGTGGTTGGGATAATGTGGTCACCAAGGATGGTAAAAAGCTGTTCGATTTGAGTGGCGACAGCAAACAGGATGTGGAAGCGATTAAAGCCGCGTTGGCAAAAGCTGGCGTTGACCTGTCCAATTACGATAAAGATGGAAACAAAAATCTGGATGCCAAAGAGCTTAATGCGGCGATGGAAGAGGCAACTGTAAAAACGGGCTCACATCGTGAGCCTGCCCCATCTTCGACACCCAATCAGAGCGTTGCTGCAGAGCGTGGTGCCCCCATTCGGCGTTAAGTAAGCCGCTTCCCTTTTAGCCGTAAACCTGCTATTTGCCGCCTATGAATCAAGCTGAACACGCATCCGATGTTATCAAGCATGTGGATTTAACCTTGCCCGCGAATGGCGGCAAAGTGTTGATGCATAGCTGTTGCGCGCCGTGCGCGGGCGAGCTGATGGAGCAAATGGTGGCCAACGGAATTGACCTGACCATCTTTTTCTACAACCCGAATATTCACCCGCTGCGGGAATACGAGATTCGCAAGAACGAGAATATCCGCTTCGCCGAGAAGATGGGGATTCCGTTTGTGGATGCGGATTACGATGTGCAGGATTGGTTCGCTCGCGCGAAGGGCATGGAGCGCGACCCCGAGCGCGGCCGCCGCTGCACCATGTGCTTCGATATGCGCTTCGCCCGCACCGCGCTTTATGCGCATGAGCATGGCTTTCCCATCATCACCAGCAGCCTTGGCATCAGCCGTTGGAAAAACCTCGACCAGATCAATGATTGCGGCGTGCGCATGGCCGAGCCGTATGATGGCATGACCTATTGGGAATATAACTGGCGGGTGAAGGGCGGCGGCGCGCGCATGTATGAGATTGCTAAGCGCGAGGAATTCTACGCCCAGCAATATTGTGGCTGCATCTATAGCTTACGCGATAGCAACGAATGGCGCGAAAAAAACGGCCGCGAAAAAATCGCGATTGGCGAGACGTGGTATGAAGAAAAACTAGCGTAATCTGTCTATTTTAAGCGTTTTTTAATCCTTTTAGGGGTATAACTGTTCAGTATTCATTTCTGGGAGAACGATGATGGCCGATAATCAAGCATACGAAAGATTGCCCGCCGAAGATAAGGTGCGCGTGAACTCGGTTATTTTGAAGGCGCTGGAAACAGCGGAACCCAAAGGCATTGTGGGGGCGTTTCAAGCTGGCCTCGATGCCGCATCGACTGAATCTCAGACTCGCAATGCGTCGCGGGTTCTAACCAAAGATGCTATTGAGTCGCGTCGGAGTAAATTCCAAACTATGCTGGATGGTGCGCGCGATGATCTCTCCACGCCGCCTGTTTTAGCTACATTGAAATCAGCGCCTAGCAGTGGCCTCAGCAAGCAGCTTAATGCCTTCCGAGCCTTGCAAGACAGTATGGGTGAGTCATCAGCGAACGCGACGGATGCTCAGTTCACTGCGACGGTTAAACGAGCGATCGCCACCGATGAAGCTCCAGTTTTTGGTGGCAGTATCAATAATACGCCGGCGATTAAAGGAGCTTTGGTTAACTTTATCGCGCGGGAACAGGTGGCTGCAACTCAGGAAAGTGCTAAAAATGCACCTGAAGTACGCGAGGCACCCAAAGCACCTGCAGTAGGCAAGGGGCGCTAAATTTCTTAGCTCAAGCGGCATAGGGCAAACAACCTGCCAATTATGGTGCCCTAGCCGTATTATTGTGCGCTTATGAGGTCAGTAACTGAACCGCTTAGTGCAATTTCTTGAGGCTCGCAGAGCATGGGAAAACGCTGGAGTGTGCTTGCTTACACCGTGCAGCGTACTAGCGCGCGCAAGAAGATGATGAGTATGATCGCATGTGACAGGACAACCGCATAAACAAAGGGTTTTTGTTCGGAGAACCCTAAAGCAGGATCATTGGAGCGCTTGGAAACCAAAAAATAATAGGTCAGGCATGCAATGAGTATGGCGGGACTGATATAGCGCCCGTAGAGCCCAAGTTTGCACGACATAAATGAGATGTTATCTTCATAGGTGACAAAGAGTGTAAACAGCGCGACACCTAGCAAGGCTAATGTGATAAAGAATATGGATTGCATCACCTTGTATGGCTTGGATGGGGCGATTTGGGGACGCGACTTGGTGAGCTTGAAGGTTGCGAAAGCAACCAGTGCAACCAAGAGCCAGGATGGTAAAACGGCAATTAAAAAAAGCATAGAGATGGCCTATGTATGGGTTGAGTGGTGCCCCCAGCCGGATTTTCTCGCGCGCAGGGCGCTCGTGTTATTTTCTAAATTCGCTACGCTCATTAAGCAAATATTGATGTCGGCCTACTGGCCTCCACCCTTCGGGCTGCTAACGCAGTCCAAAAAGTTCTTCTGAATTTTTGTCGAACCGCCGGTTCGACAGCGCTAGAATACCATATAACCCATAGGCGTAATGCCTATGGGTTATATGGTGCCCCCAGCCGGAATCGAACCGGCACTCGATTACTCGAAACAGATTTTAAGTCTGCAGCGTCTACCAATTCCGCCATGGGGACATCCACGTGGCTGTGGTAACGTGTGGCGTTTGGAAATGCAAGAAGTGTGAGCGGTTAGGCCGCAGGGACTGCAACGACCAGCCCACCCAGCGATAGGATTAGGGCTTCGATTTCGCTGCGGGCGGCCTCGTTGCGCTCAGCATCAGGCGAGCGGAGCACAAGGGTGGTGCGGTAGCCCTGCGCGGATTCATAGGTAGGGTAGGAGCCGATATCGATATCCATGTAACGGTTCTGGATTTCGGTAAGACCCGCAGCAATCGTGCCTTCAAGCAAGTCGGTGGCGATGTTGGCTGAAAGCACCGTAGCGCCGCCCTCTAGGTGCGGGATAATGGCATCCAGCATGGCTTGCATGATGCGTGGAACGCCTGCCATGGTGAACACATTGCCCATGCGAAAACCCGGAGCAACACTGATGGCATTAGGGATGAGCGTGGCGCCTTCTGGCACTTCCGCCATTTTGAGGCGGGCTTCGTTAATTTCGGCAGCATAGTGGGCGCGCAGTGCGGCCTCGGCATCGGGGTGACGGATGACGGCGACGCCAAATGCCTTGGCGATGCAAGCGGTAGTAATATCATCGTGCGTGGGGCCAATGCCGCCTGTGGTAAAGACATAATCAAATTTGGCGCGTAGGGCGTTCACGGCATCGACAATTTCAGCTTCAATATCGGGCACCACGCGCACTTCGCGTAAGCGGATGCCCGCCTCGTTCAGCTTGGTGGCCAGATGGGCAAGGTTCTTATCCTGAGTTCTCCCTGAGAGAATCTCGTTGCCGATAATGAGCATGGATGCGGACACAATATTTTTCATGCAGGTTTAATAGTGTGCATCCGCACCGCTTGCAAGCCTCGCTATGTTCTGCCATGAAGATTGCCATGAACGATGATGATGACAGCGATGCATGGGGCGATAGCCGTGAAATTCCACTTCACGGAGCTGCCGAATTTGCAGCCATGCGTAAGGCGGGCACACTTGCCGCCAGTATTCTCGATGATTTAGTGGATGTGGTGCGCGTTGGCATATCGACCGATGAGATCAACACCATCTGCCACGATAAAATTATTGCCGCAGGCGCCGTGCCCGCACCGCTGGGCTATCGTGGGTTTCCGAAATCCATCTGCACCAGCGTGAACCATGTGGTGTGCCATGGCATCCCCGACGCGCGTAAGCTGGTGAATGGTGATATTGTGAACATTGACGTGACGGTGATTGTGGATGGTTGGCATGGCGACACGAGCCGCACCTATTGGGTGGGCGATGTGCCCGTGAAGGCGAAGCGCCTGACGGAAGTGACCTATGCCGCGATGATGAAGGGGATTGAGGTGGTGCGCCCTGGGGTGAAAACGGGTGATATTGGCCACGCCATTCAAACTTACGCTGAATCATTCGGCTATTCCGTGGTGCGTGAATATTGCGGCCATGGCTTAGGCAAAATTTTTCACACTGCGCCGAATATCCTCCATTTTGGCAAACCCAACACCGGCGTGACGCTGGAGGAGGGGATGTTCTTCACCGTCGAACCCATGATTAATGTGGGCAAGGCGGGAACGATATTGAACCAAAAAGATGGGTGGACAGTGACCACGCGCGACAAATCGCTCAGCGCGCAGTTTGAGCACTCGATTGGCGTGACCGCCAATGGCTTCGAGATTTTTACGGGAAGTTTAAAGGGGCTCCATTGCCCACCGTTTTAATTACGGGCGCATCGAGCGGCATTGGTGCGGAACTGGCTTCGCAATATGCCGCGCCCGACACAACACTTATACTATTAGCACGTAACGAGGAACGCTTGCGCGAGGTGGCCACCGCGTGCGAAGCCAAAGGTGCGCGTGTGCAGATAGCCAGCATCGATGTACGCGACAAAGCTGGAATGCAGAGCTTTATAAATGAAATCGACACGAAGTGTCCGATTGATTTGGTGATTGCCAATGCAGGTATTTCGACAGGAAGTTTTGCAGGCAACGAAACGTTGGAAGCTGCCGAGGCAGTGTTTGATATTAATGTGAATGGCGTAATTAATACTATTCACCCACTCATCGAGCGCATGAAAGCACGCGGACGCGGGCACATTGCGATTATGTCGTCGCTGGCGGGAATCTGCGCGCTTCCGACCGCGCCTGCGTATAGCGCCAGCAAGGCCGCGGTGCGTGTGTATGGCGATGCGCTGCGCGGTAAGTTGAAGGCGTATGGTGTGCAGGTAAGTGTGATTTGCCCAGGGTGGATTACGACGCCACTGACCGACAAAAATAGCTTCGCTATGCCGTTCATTATGCCTGTTGGTCAGGCCGCAAGCACCATTATACGCAACTTGTACATGAAAAAATCGCGCATTGCCTTCCCGCTTCGGCTGTATATTCCGCTACGCATTCTCTCGGTTTTTCCTGTTTCGTGGAGTGATTTTATTTTTTCAAAAACCCTCGGTAAGCCGCAGAAAGACTAGGGTTTCAGGCGCGCGTGAAAAAAATAAATCGAGCGTGAGTGCGGTTTTGCCGAGGTGCAAACTAAAATTGCAAGAAAAAAATACATGTGAAAAACTTGAGTTTTCTGCCAGTTTTTTGACTTTTCTTGTTTACAGCAATTTTGAATGGTGCTTAGTTCGCGTGGCTAGTGACAAGGCAAACCCTTGGATTCAACAAGCGCACTGCAAAATGAAACAGCAATGATGATTTTTGCGAGGCGTTAATAACACAAGGTTTCTGTCGCTTGGCACGAAGTTGTTTTTAACCTTACCAACATTCAAGGAGTTCCCTATGAACAAGAACGAACTGATCGCTGAGATCGCCGACAAATGCGAACTGACCAAAGCAAAAGCAGCTGAAGCTGTTGATGCATTCATCGAAACCATCAGCAAGTCGCTCAGCAAAGGCAAAGAAGTACGCCTCGTTGGCTTCGGCACCTTCACCTCGGTTAAGCGTAAAGCTACCGAAGGCCGTAACCCACGCACCGGTGCTGTGATCAAAATCGCTGCTTCGATCCAGCCAAAATTCAAACCAGGCAAAGCCCTGAAAGACACCGTAAACAAGCGCAAATCCGCGTAGTTTAGGTAGGTCTTTACGCGGGCAATTGTCCGCGTGAAACGAATAAACGGCGTAGTTCGAGAGAGCTGCGCCGTTTTTTTATGCAGTAGTTGCTCTTAAAAGCCTAGGCAATGACTTGTTTTTTTGTGGGTAGAGCATAACTCGTGAAACATCATTATCTTTGCCCTTGCAAGCATCAGCAATTCTGGTTATGACACGCACCTCCTTAATGGTTGTTGGTCGTGACACCCGCAACATGAGGGGCGATTAGCTCAGTTGGTTAGAGCATCTCGTTTACACCGAGAGGGTCCGCGGTTCGAGTCCGTGATCGCCCACCATCTTACGCCTAGGCGTGAGGTGCTGAAGGGAGAAAATATTCCGCACTAAATTGCGGGGGTGTAGCTCAGTTGGTTAGAGCGCCTGCCTGTCACGCAGGAGGCCGCGGGTTCGAGTCCCGTCACTCCCGCCACTAAAAAAGGCGCTTCCATTAGGGGCGCCTTTTTTAGTTTTGTATGCATGCGAATTTATTAATTCGTGGGCGTTGCGTTGCTGGTGGCGCGCACGACGAGCTCTAAGGCTAAATTGCGTAATTCCTGCTCGGAGGTGCTATCGGGGCGGCCTTCCGTCAGCAGCTTGATGGCAAGCGCTTTGATGCGCATTTGAATGGTGGGGTCGAGCGGGTGACGGAAGGTGGGGCTGATAGTGTAAAACCCGCCGCCAGCGGTGACAAAAATATTCACGTCATCGTCATCGCGCACGCCGTTATTGTTGGCATCGACCCAAATATCGAGGCTGTCATCGCGCTTCGTTATCTCGACTGCGGTTTCGGTGGCATGCAGCATGCGTAGCTCCGTCATGAATATCCATCTAGTGCAAATTATATAAGTGAGTGGGTTTATTGCACAAGCAAATATCTCGATTTATGCGTGCGCCCCCAATTGTTGCCCTAGGGCATCAGAAAATATCATTTATCCCCACACACCTCGCAACTGCAAAAAACACTTCTCGCAGCGGTTGTGGTTCGCTATAAGCGGCGAAACAACCCCCTTTCGCACAGTGGCTTATGGAATCCGTCGTTAGCTCGTATTTTCCTGTTTTGGTGTTTCTCGCCATCGCGTGCGGGTTATCATTCATTATGTTGGTGGCACCGTTCCTGCTGGTGAAGCTTCGCCCCGATGCCGAAAAATTATCGCCCTACGAGTGCGGCTTTGAGCCATTCGGCGATGCGCGCGGCCAGTTCGATGTGCGGTTTTACCTTGTCGCCATTTTATTCATTATTTTCGACCTCGAGATTGCCTTTCTGTTCCCGTGGGCCATTGCGCTCGGCAAAATTGGCATGGTTGGGTTCTGGTCGATGATGGTGTTTCTGGGCGTGCTGACCGTCGGCTTTATGTATGAGTGGAAAAAAGGCGCGCTGGACTGGGAATAGTGGGCAACGCCCACGGGCAATATTTTTGAGAGTTACTTTATGAACCAACTAACGACCAGTTCCCAACCACTAGCCCCCGCCACCTCGCAGGATGCACTGCTCGGCCGCGCGCTGGACGAGTTCAACGAAAAAGGTTTTGTGGTCGCCAAGCTGGATGATTTGGTGAATTGGGCACGCACAGGGAGCTTGTGGCCGATGACGTTCGGCCTTGCCTGCTGCGCGGTGGAGATGATTCATGCTTACATGGCGCGCTATGACCTCGACCGCATGGGCGTGGTGCCACGGGGCAGCCCGCGCCAAAGCGATGTGATGATTGTGGCAGGTACGCTGTGCAACAAAATGGCGCCCGCGTTGCGTAAAGTGTACGACCAAATGGCCGAGCCGCGTTATGTGATTTCCATGGGCAGCTGCGCCAATGGCGGTGGGTATTACCATTATTCGTACAGCGTAGTGCGCGGGTGCGACCGCATTGTGCCTGTCGATATTTACGTGCCTGGGTGCCCGCCAACGGCCGAAGCGCTGATTTATGGCATCCTTCAGCTGCAAAAGAAAATTCGTCGTACCAGCACGATTCGGAGATAATATGCACAAGAATCTGCATGAGTTTGGGGAATATATTCAAGGCTTCGTCTCGGACCGCGTGAGCGCGTTTGCCGTGGCCAATGGCGAGCTGACACTGACCAGTTCGGTGCCGCACATTGTCGATTTGCTGACCTTCCTGCGCGATGACGAAAACTGCTTGTTCAGCCAACTCATCGACGTGACGGCGATTGATTACCCCAGCCGCCCTGAGCGTTTCGAGGTGGTGTATAATTTGCTGTCGATGAAAAAGAACTGCCGTATCCGCGTGAAGGTGCCGGTGGAAGAGGGGCTTGGCGTACCCACCGCATGCGAAATTTACCCCAGCGCCAACTGGTATGAGCGCGAAGTGTGGGATATGTATGGTATCTTTTTCATGTATCACCCCGATCTGCGCCGCATCCTGACCGATTATGGCTTTGAAGGTCATCCGCAGCGCAAGGATTTCCCGCTGACGGGCTATGTGGAAATGCGCTACGACGAAGACCAAAAACGTGTGGTTTACGAGCCTGTGAAGCTGAACCAAGCCTATCGTAGCTTCGATTATATGAGCCCATGGGAAGGGTGCGACTACCTCGATAAAGCGCCACCACCACCCGCGCCGCCAGCCCCGCCACCTGCGGCACCTGCTGCCGATAAGAAGGCATCATGAGTGCTATGACCAAAACAGCTCAACAGCCTGCTTTTACCCTCGGCACCGCCACGATGGACGATTTCGAGGCGGTGAAAGAGATTTTTCTGCACGTAGTGGATGAGGGTGAGACCTACAGCTACGAACGTGGGGAGCTGACGGATGAATGGATTCGCAATTATTGGCTGAAAAATGTGATTACCACGCTTGTCGCGCGCCTGCCCGATGGGAAAGTGGCGGGTGTCTGCGCCATTCGCGTGAACCGCACGGGGCGGGGCGACCATATCGCTAATGCGTCGTACATTGTGCATCACGATCATCGCGGTATTGGGATTGGCTATGCGCTGGGCTTAGAATCGCTGACGGATGCGAAGCAATATGGCTACAAGGCCATGCAATTTAACTATGTGGTGAGCACCAATGCCAAGGCGGTGGCGCTGTGGCAATCGCTGGGGTTCAAAATCATCGGCACTATGCCGCAGGGCTATCGCCACGAGCGGCACGGGTTGGTGGATGTCTATATGATGCACCGTTTTTTGGATAATGTGTAAGGGCAAACAGGAGAGCGACGATGAATAATCCATTCGACAATACGCCGGCAGCCCCTGTGGTGAACCTGATGCAGCCCGAGAACACTGCTGCACCTGATTTCACGAAAGATTCGGTAGCACCCAACTTTTTCGATGATTCCGCCGCGCAAGCGGCTTCTGGCCCTTCGGTGGGTGCGGCTAGTGGCGGCATCAAGGGCTTTTTGGGCCGCCCATGGCGTGGGCAGGAAAAACTCTGGAAGGCCTATTGGCTCTACGGCGTTATCGGTGCCATTATCCTGCAAGTGCTGCTTAGTGTTCTGGGGTCTATCGGCTTTGTAGGCCTGATTCTTGGTGGCGCACTCACACTTGTTTTTGCGGTGTGGAGTAACGTTTCGATTTGGCGCTGTGCGTGGAATGCGAATGCCAAGTTTTGGGGCTACCTTGTCCGCGTTTTGGTCGTATTATCCATTCCCACGTATCTATTCATGATTATTGGATTATTTGGTCTTGGTGCACTTGGTGGGGCAGCAAGTGGATTGAAAGTAGAGCAGCCAGCAGTTGTGCAGGATGCAGATGTTGTTGCGCCGGTGGTACCTGAAGCGCCAGCGGCACCGTTACAAGCTCCGGTTCCAGCTCCGGCTGCGCCTGTGAGTGCCTGCGAGCAGCGTATGATCGATTTTGCGACACAAAATGGCGCCGACCCCAAAGCCTATGTGGCGCAAAACCAAGCCTACCTCGTGGAATGTAACAAAGCGATGCAAGCGGGCGCTAAATAAGGAAGTGTGTGATGAGCGATTCGGTCGAAATTAAAACCATGACCCTCAATTTCGGGCCGCAGCACCCTGCGGCGCACGGCGTGATGCGCCTTGTGCTCGAAATGGATGGCGAGATTGTGGAGCGCTCAGACGTGCATATTGGGCTGCTGCACCGTGGCACCGAAAAACTTATCGAGCATAAAACCTACCTGCAAGCGCTGCCCTATTTTGACCGCTTGGATTATGTATCGCCGATGTGCCAAGAGCATGCTTATTCGCTGGCGGTAGAAAAACTGGCGGGCATTACGGTGCCGCGCCGCGCGCAATATATCCGCGTGCTGATGAGCGAACTGACGCGCATCACCAACCATATGCTGAATGTGGGCACATGGGTGATCGATGTGGGCGGCACCACGCCAGCGCTCTGGATGTTCGAGGAGCGCGAGAAAATTCATGGTTTCTTCGAGCGTGTGTCGGGTGCACGGTTCCACAGCGCCTATATTCGCCCCGGTGGCGTGCACCAAGATCTGCCCGAAGGGCTGGTCGAGGATATCGCCAAGTTTTGCGATAGCTGTGAGAAAATTCTGCGTGATGTGGAAACGCTCGTCACCAATAACCGTATCTGGAAGCAGCGCACGGTGAATATTGGCGTGGTGACCGCTGAGGAAGCTCAAGCGTGGGGCTTTACGGGGCCCATGCTGCGAGGTAGCGGCGTGGCGTGGGATTTGCGGCGTTCGCAGCCTTATGAAGTGTATTCGGAGCTCGAATTCGACATTGCGATTGGCAAAAACGGCGATTGCTATGACCGCTATGTGCTGCGGATGGAGGAGATGTACCAGTCGGTTCGCATCATCCGCCAATGTTTGGAAAAAATGCCAGCGGGCGACATTGTGACGGGCGACCCCAAAATTGCGCCACCCAAGCGCGGCGAAATGAAACAATCGATGGAAGCGCTGATCCACCACTTCAAGCTCTATACCGAGGGCTATAAAGTGCCAGCGGGCGAGACCTACACCGCAGTGGAAGCACCCAAGGGCGAGTTTGGCGTGGTGCTGGTGAGCGATGGCACCAACCGCCCCTATAAGTGCCACATTCGCGCCCCAGGGTTCGCCCATTTGCAAGGGCTGGATTTCATGAGCCGCGGGCACATGCTGGCCGATGTTTCCGCGATTATCGGTACGCTCGATGTGGTGTTCGGGGAGATTGACCGATGAACACACTGCTATTCGCAGCTTTTCTTTTCCTCATCGCGACGCCTGCGTTCGCGTGCAAAATTCAATATGGGTTGGTGGGCAATAAAAGCATCGCGAATATCGAGAAGCGCTTGGCGGCGCACCAAAAAATCAACCGTAACCAGCGCGCCAACTATGCCGAATTCAAGCGCGACAAAGCGACGTATGATGCGGCACATAAAAAATTATGGCCTGTATGCAGCGAGCAGGGGGGCACGAGTTGTTTCCCCAATTGTGCAGAACTTTCGGCCAAAGAGCTTGCCGCTGCGCCATATGTGACGGATGGCATTCACTACCGTGTGTCGCCTGATGAGGCGAAGAAACTTGAGAATACCAAATTATTTCTGACCGATAAATGGAAGCATTGATATGGCTGGCGTATCTGTAAAAAAAGTTGAGCAACCCGCGAGTTTTGCCTTCACGGCGGAGAACGAGGCGAAGATTCCCGCCATCCTCGCGAAATACCCCAAAGGGCGCGAGCAATCGGCCGTGATGCCGCTGTTGTGGATGGCGCAAAAGCAAAATAAGAATTGGCTGCCGCAAGCGGCGATGGAGCTGGTGGCTAAAATTTGTAACATGCCGATGATTCGCGTGCACGAGGTGGCGAGTTTTTACACCATGTTCAACCTCGCGCCCATCGGCAAACACTTCATCCAGTGCTGCACTACCACGCCGTGCTGGCTGGCGGGTTCCGATGCAGTGGTGAAGGCCTGCAAGGATACGCTGGGCATTGAGGTGGGTGAAACCACGCGCGATGGCATGTTCACGCTGCGCGAGGTGGAGTGCTTGGGCGCCTGTGCCAACGCGCCGATGATTCAGGTCGATGGCCACGATGCGAGCGAGATTTTTTACGAGGATTTGAATTACGATTCCACCCGCGAGATACTGCTGAAGCTACAACGCGGCGAAAAGCCCAAGGTGGGCTCGCAGACGGGGCGCAATCGCTCGGAACCACTCGGGACTATAGCCCCCAAAAAAACAACGAAGGCAACGAAAGTAACGAAAGAGGACTAATGCGCGCAATGGCAACATGGGGAATGATACTCGCGGCACTGGCGGCCATGCCCGCCCATGCAGCGGTTACGGTATCGCCTGTGTTGGTGCGGGCTGGGTATTTTTTGGCACCTGATTGCACACCAACGGACAACCCCAAGGCCGTGAACGAGTGCATTTGCGAAGCTGATATTAAAAAGCCACAAGTGGCAGGCATTGCGCCCGATGTGGCAGCGATCATCAACCTGAAATTAGCGGAGTTGCCGGAAAAACTCGCGGTGGAATCGTGCGAGGGTGCGCCCACCACACCACCCAGCGATGGGGTGCAAGTCAACTCTGCCAGCACCGATTTCGAGCTGGCTTTCCAAAGCCCAGCCACCCTCACCATGTTCAGCAATTACTCCACGCTTAGCGCAGGCGCTGCCCACCCGCTCAGCGGCACCGAGGGCTTCACGTTTGATTTGAAAACGGGCGCAGTGATTGACCCCATCGCCCTGCTCAAGCCCGAACAGCGCGCGAAGGCCGATGCGTATATCAAAGAGCAATTAATCAAGAAATACCCAACGGATTTGCTGGATGAAGCGAAGGCGCGTACCGACCCGTACCTCACCGAAAATGGCTGCGACACCTGCAGCATTTATTACGGCAAAGATGGCTGGGTGGTGCGCTTTCAAATCTATTCCATTGCGGCCTATGCGTTGGGCGAGCCCGAAGTGACACTGCCTGCGGAAATCATTCCCCCACCTGAAAAACTCATGGTAAAGAGCTGATATGTTACAGGATAAAGATCGCATTTTCACCAACCTCTTTGGCTTCGAGGATTCGAGCTTGAAGGGCGCTCAATCGCGCGGGGATTGGAGCACGACGAAAGATATTCTCTCGTGGGGGCGCGATAAAATTATCGAGGAAGTGAAAGCTTCGGGCCTGCGCGGGCGCGGCGGCGCTGGGTTTAGCACCGGTATGAAGTGGAGCTTTATGCCCAAGGTTTCCGATGGTCGCCCAGCCTATTTGGTGGTGAATGCGGATGAATCAGAACCCGGCACGTGTAAAGACCGCGAAATTATGCGTAACGACCCGCACAAGCTGGTGGAAGGCTGCCTGATTGGCGGTTTCGCGATTGGTGCGGTGGCAGCTTATATCTATATCCGTGGCGAGTTCGCGCATGAATATCACTGCCTCGAAAAAGCCGTGGCTGAGGCCTATGCGGCAGGGCTTCTGGGCAAAAATGCGTGCGGCTCGGGCTACGATTTCGATGTGATCGTGCATCGCGGTGCAGGTGCCTACATTTGCGGTGAGGAAACCGCGCTGATTGAGTCGCTTGAGGGTAAAAAAGGCCAGCCGCGCTTGAAGCCGCCATTCCCTGCCGCAATGGGTGTGTGGGGCTGCCCAACGACGGTGAATAATGTGGAATCTATTGCGGTGGTGCCAGAAATTTTGCGTCGTGGTGCTAGCTGGTTCGCCAGCTTTGGCCGCCCGAACAATACAGGCACCAAGGTGTTCAGCATTTCGGGCCACGTCAACAAGCCGTGCAATGTGGAAGAATCAATGAGCATTCCGATGCGCGAGCTGATCGAAAAACACGCAGGGGGCGTGCGCGGCGGGTGGGATAATCTGCTGGCGGTGATTCCGGGTGGATCGAGCTGCCCGATGATTCCAAAAAGCGCGTGCGACACGGTGCTGATGGATTTCGATGCGTTGAAGGAAGTGCGCAGCGGCCTTGGCACTGCAGCGGTGATTGTGATGGATAAGAGCACCGATATTGTGAAGGCCATTGCGCGCCTGAGCAAGTTTTACATGCACGAAAGCTGTGGCCAATGCACCCCATGCCGCGAGGGCACAGGCTGGCTGTGGCGCCAAATGGAGCGCATGGTGGTGGGCGATGCGCGGCGCGAAGACATCGACCATATGCTGGATGTGGCGAGCCGCATCGAAGGCCACACGATTTGCGCGCTGGGTGATGCAGCCGCATGGCCCGTGCAAGGGCTTGTGCGCCACTTCCGCCCCGAAATTGAACGCCGCATTGATGAGTTTACGGCGAAAGAGAAGAGGGTGGCATGAACACCGCGTGGTCGATGAAATCGCAAGGCGTGGATGCAGAGATCGAGCTGCTCAAGGATCGGATTATCATTTCGCGATCGGGGCTGTTGAGTAAAGTTTCGGGCACCGCTAAGCGGGAGATTCCGTACAGCTCGGTGCTGGAGGTGAAATTTAAAGAGGCGACAGTATTGGCGCCAGGGAACATTGAATTGGCGCGGGTGGGCATTCCATCCACCGAGGATAATAGTGCCTTTAAAATTAAATTTAAAAAAGATAAGCAGGCCGAGTTTATGAAGGTGAAGGATAAGATATACGAAATCCTCAGCTTCTATGCACGGCAGAAATAACGAGAGCGGAATCAGGAAAATACCATGCCAATCATGAAACTCGACGGACGCGAAGTTGAATTTAACGCTGGGGAATCGGTCATCCAAGTGTGTGACCGCGAGGGCGTGGAGGTTCCGCGTTTTTGTTACCATGACCGTTTGAAAATCGCGGGCAACTGCCGCATGTGCTTGGTCGAGGTGCGCCCCGGCCCGCCCAAGCCACAGGCAAGCTGCGCGCTGCCAGCGGCGCCGAACATGGAAGTGTTCACCAACACGCCGATGGTGAAAAAGGCGCGCGAAGGGGTGATGGAGTTTTTGCTCATCAACCACCCGCTGGATTGCCCGATTTGCGACCAAGGCGGCGAGTGCGACTTGCAGGACGAAGCATTCGCCTATGGCAATGGCAAAAGCCGCTATAGCGACCATAAACGTGCCGTTGAAGAAAAATACATGGGCCCCTTGGTGAAAACCACGATGACCCGCTGCATCCACTGCACGCGCTGCGTGCGCTTTGTCGATGAGGTGGCGGGCGTGCCCGAAATTGGCGCGCTTGGCCGTGGCGAGCATATGGAAATTACGAGCTACCTTGAGCGTGCGCTGACCAGCGAGCTTTCGGCGAACATCATCGATTTGTGCCCCGTGGGTGCTCTCACTAGCAAGCCCTATGCGTTCAACGCGCGGCCATGGGAGCTGACGAAAACTGAGAGCATTGACGTGCTCGATGCGGTGGGGTCCAACATTCGTGTCGATAGCCGTGGCGAGGTGGTGCTTCGCATTTTGCCACGCCTGAACGAGGAAGTGAACGAGGAGTGGCTGGCTGATAAATCGCGCTTCGCGTGCGATGGCTTGAAGTCGCAGCGCCTTGACCGCCCGTATGTGCGTAAAAATGGCAAGCTGGTGGAAGCAAGCTGGGATGAAGCGCTGGCCACAGTAGCGGCGAAAGCCAAAACCTTTAAACCCACGCAAGTTGCAGCGATTGCTGGCAATCTGACGGATGTCGAAAGCATGGTGGCGATGAAGGATTTGATGCTCGCGGTGGGCTCGCCCAACCTTGAGTGCCGCCAAGATGGCGCGAAGATTGATGCGACCGACCGCGCTAGTTACCTGATGAATACGGGTATTGCGGGCCTCGCACAGGCCGATGTGGTGCTGATGATTGGTACCAACCCGCGCCACGAAGCACCGCTCGTCAACACGCGTTTACGCCAAGCGTACCTTAACAAAGGCGCGCAAATGTTTAATGTGGGTGCGGCGTTCGATTTGACGTATCCCGTGACACAATTGGGCGATAATCCACAAATTTTAACAGAAATTGCGAGTGGTAAGCACGCGGTATCGGAGCTGCTCAAGAACGCGAAGAACCCTGTGGTTCTGCTTGGTGCAGGCGCCTTAGCGCGCATGGATGGCGAGGCGGTTCTTGCTGCTGCTAAAAATATTGCCTCCACGTGCAACGTGGTCCGTGAAGGCTGGAATGGCTTTAATATGCTGCATTATGCCGCGGGCCGCGTGGGCGCGCTGGATGTGGGTTTTGTGCCCCAAGCTGGTGGCCGCGATATGGCAGGCATCATTGACGCGATTTCGAAAAAAGAAATCCAGATGGTCTATCTGCTGGGTGTCGATGAAATTGATATGGGCTATTTTGGCGATGCGTTTGTGGTCTACCAAGGCCACCATGGCGATATTGGTGCACACCGCGCTGATGTGGTGCTTCCAGCCGCTGCCTATACCGAGAAAAATGCGCTCTATGTGAACACCGAAGGCCGCGTGCAGGAAACGCGCCGCGCCGTGTTCCCGCCCGCACAAGCACGCGAGGATTGGGTGATTGTGGCGGAGCTGGCCAAGGCGCTGGGCAAGCCACTTGCCTATGACAGCCACGCCGCGTTGCGCGCGCGCATTGCCAGTGAGTTTACGAGCTTTGCCAACATCGATGCGCGCAGCATTGCCACATGGAAACCGCAAAGTGCTGTTAACCCTGTGATTAAGTCCGAGAAGTTTGACTATCCGATCCATAATTTCTACATGTCGGATCCTATCAGCCGTACATCGAAGACCATGGCGCAATGCACTGAAGCGCTACGCCTAACGAAAGAAGAGAAAAAAGCCGCGTGAACACCTTTATTACAGAGTATCTGGGTTTTCTGAACGAGTGGTTGCCTGACTACCCCATGCTGGTGAGCGTGGTGCAGGTGGTGCTACAAATTCTGATTGTCGCGGTGCCGCTGTTGATTGGTATGGCCATGCTGACCTACGCCGAGCGCAAGGTGATGGCGGCCATGCAGATGCGCCGTGGCCCGAACGTGGTGGGCTGGTTTGGCTTGATGCAAGCCTTCGCCGATGGGCTGAAATTGTTCATGAAGGAAACCATCATCCCCACACAATCGAACCGCGTGATGTTCCTGCTGGCGCCGATGATTACGTTCGCCCTCGCGCTGCTCGGTTGGGCGGTGATTCCGTTCTCGCCTAATTTTGTCATCGCGGATTTGAATGTGGGTGTGCTGTACCTGTTCGCGGTGTCGTCGTTGGGTGTTTATGGCATCATCATCTCGGGCTGGGCATCGAACTCGAAGTATGCGTTCTTGGGCGCTATTCGCTCATCAGCGCAAATGGTGAGCTACGAGGTGAGCATTGGGTTGGTGATTATTACCGTACTCCTGTTCGTTGGCTCGCTGAACCTTGGCGATATTATTGATGCACAAGCGGGCGGCCTCTCGCATTGGTATGCGTTCAATATTCTTTCGGGGCAGTTTCCTCTATTCCCGATGTTTGTGGTGTTCTTCATTTCGGGGTTGGCGGAAACCAACCGCCTGCCGTTCGATTTGCCTGAGGCTGAGGGTGAGCTGGTGGCAGGCTATAACGTCGAATATTCCTCGATGAGCTTCGCGCTGTTCTTCCTTGGTGAATATATCAACATGATCATGATGTCGGCGATGACGTCGATTCTGTTCCTTGGGGGCTGGCAGTCGCCATTTGCGGGTGAATTCATGGATTGGGTTCCGCCATTCATTTGGTTTATCATTAAAATCTGCGCGTGCTTGTTTGTGTTCTTGTGGGTGCGCGCCACATTCCCGCGTTATCGCTACGACCAGCTGATGCGCTTGGGGTGGAAAATCTTTTTGCCATTGTCGTTGCTGTGGGTGGTTGCCACAGCGGGCTGGCTTGTTTACACGCATAATTTGCCGAGTTAGATATGGCCTCAGTTTCGCAGTTTGCGCGTTCGTTTTTGCTCACCGAGCTGGTTTCGGGCTTGGGGCTGACGCTGAAATATTTTTTCCTCAAAAAAGCGGTAACGATTAACTACCCTTATGAGAAGGGGCCGCTATCGCCTCGTTTCCGTGGTGAGCACGCGTTGCGCCGCTACGCTAATGGCGAGGAGCGCTGCATTGCGTGTAAGCTGTGCGAGGCGATTTGCCCCGCGCAAGCCATTACCATCGAAGCGGAAACGCGCGACGATGGCTCGCGCCGCACCACGCGCTACGATATTGATATGACCAAGTGCATTTATTGTGGCTTCTGCCAAGAGGCGTGCCCCGTGGATGCAATTGTGGAGGGGCCCAACTTTGAATACGCCACCGAAACGCGCGAGGAATTATTCTATAACAAGCAGAAGCTTTTGGATAACGGGGATCGCTGGGAGCCAGCGATTGCCGCGAATTTGAAGGCCGATGCACCTTACCGCTAAACTACTTGTGACCCTACCATTCATCCACTAAGGCAACCTAAAAGAAACGAACGCACAGAACTTATGATCACCGATGTAACCAGTGTATTGTTCTACGTTTTTGCGACCATCCTGATGATGGCGGCGCTGGCAGTGATTACCTCGAAAAACCCTGTTCATTCGGTGTTCTTCCTTATTGTTGCGTTCTTCAATGCGGCGGGTTTGTTTGTGTTGCTGGGTGCGGAATATATCGCGATGACGCTGGTGATTGTCTATGTCGGTGCGGTGGCGGTGCTGTTCCTGTTCGTGGTGATGATGCTCAACATCAATTTCGAAAAATTGCGGACGGGGTTCACCAAAAATTTGCTATTGGGTGTAGGCGTGGCAGTGGTGCTATTCACGGAATTGGCGGCGCTACTTTATGGTTCCATCCTTAGTCCTGCGCCGCTGGCGGGTGCCTCAAGCCCCATCCCCGATGCGACATTGACCAGCAACGCCCATGCAGTTGGCCGTGTGCTCTACACCGATTACCTCATTGCCTTCCAGCTTTCGGGCGTCATTTTGCTGGTGGCCATGATTGGCGCCATTGTGCTGACCCATCGCCAGCGCGCTGGGGTTAAACGCCAAGTGATCAGCGAGCAAATGGCGCGCACACGCGCCGATGCGGTATCGCTCGTTAATGTGAAATCAGGGGAGGGCATCTGATGGAAGAAGCAGCGACCAATGTCGTAGTGAATGCCGCCCCAATAGCGCATGCGCTTTATGGCTCCATCACCATTGGCCATTATGTGATGCTGGCGGCATTGCTGTTTGTGACAGGCATTGCGGGAATATTTCTGAACCGTAAAAATATCATCACCTTGCTGATGAGCATCGAGTTGATGCTGCTTTCGGTGAATATCAATTTTGTCGCGTTCTCGGTGAAGCTCGGCGATTTGGGTGGCCAGATTTTTACCCTGTTCGTGCTCACCGTTGCCGCGGCTGAAGCGGCGATTGGCCTTGCTATTCTGGTTGTCTATTACCGCAACCGCGGCACGATTGATGTGGAAGATATTGCGAGCTTGAAAGGCTAATATGTTGTCGTTGAACGAAATGATTGTGCTGACTGTTTTCCTGCCGCTGTTTGGCGCGCTGGTGACGGGGCTGTTCGTTCGTAATATTGGCGATAAGCGCGCGCAACTGCTTACCTGCATCCCCATGGTGCTTTCGGCTGTGCTGGCATTGGCGGTGTTTTTGAATGTGACAGGGCACGAGGTGGTACGCACCGTGCCTGTGCTGACATGGATTGTTTCGGGCGATTTTGTGACCCATTGGGCGCTGAAGGTGGACGTGCTGACAGCAATTATGCTGGTGTTGGTGACGTGGGTTTCCGCCATCGTTCATGTGTATTCGGTTGGCTATATGAGCCACGATGACCACAAACCCCGCTTTATGGCGTATCTCTCGCTGTTCACGTTCAGCATGCTGATGCTGGTGACGGCGGATAATTTCATTCAGCTCTTCTTCGGATGGGAGGGGGTTGGCCTATGCTCGTATCTGCTTATTGGGTTCTGGTTCAAAAAGCCAAGCGCCTGTGCGGCGGCCATGAAGGCGTTTATCGTCAACCGCGTGGGTGATTTTGGCTTTGCGCTGGGCATTGCGGCGGTGTTTCTCACCTTCGGTTCGGTCGATTTTGCGACCGTATTTAAAGCCGCTTCAGATTTCCATGCCACCACGCCTGAGGCAAGCTGGAACATTTTGGGTATGAACTTGCCTGTGATGGACACGATTTGCTTGCTGTTGTTCATGGGCGCGATGGGTAAATCGGCGCAATTCATGCTGCACACCTGGCTACCCGATGCGATGGAAGGCCCCACGCCTGTATCGGCACTCATCCACGCAGCAACCATGGTGACGGCGGGTGTGTTCATGTTGGCGCGTTGCTCGCCACTGTTCGAGCTTGCGCCCACGGCCCTGATGGTGGTGACGTATATCGGCGCGATCACCGCATTCTTTGCGGCGACGATTGGCTTGGTGCAGAACGATATTAAGCGCGTGATTGCGTATTCCACCTGTTCGCAACTGGGCTATATGTTCTTCGCGTGCGGTGTTTCGGCCTATAACGCGGCGGTGTTCCATTTGTTCACGCACGGGTTCTTCAAGGCGCTGCTGTTCCTTGGTGCGGGCTCCGTTATCCATGCCATGAGCGGCGAGCAAGATATGCGGAAAATGGGCGGTATCTGGCGCAAAATTCCGTATACCTACGCATTCATGTGGATTGGTTCGCTAGCACTGGCGGGGATTCCGCTGTTTGCGGGCTTCTACTCGAAGGATGGCATTTTGGAAGCTGCCTATGCGGCAGGCACCACACAAGGGTCTGTGGCATTTAGCCTTGGTATCGCCGCCGCGTTGATGACGGCATTCTATAGCTGGCGGTTGTTGTTCATGACCTTCCACGGCACACCGCGCGCTGACCACCACACCATGGAACATGTGCACGAATCACCGCGCATTATGTTGCTGCCGCTGGTGCCGCTGGTGCTGGGCGCTATTTTCGCGGGTGCGATTGGCTATTATGGTTGGGAAATTCTCGATCCATCGCTTACCTTCTGGAATGGTGCGATTACAATTCTCGGCCATGGTGAACATGGCGAGCATCATGCGCCGTTCCTTATCCACCACGCACCGCTGATTGCTGGGGTAAGTGGCATTAGCTTAGCATATCTGTTCTATATCCGCCGCCCTGAGCTACCTGTGCTCCTCAAAATGCGCTTTCAGGGGCTCTATAAATTCCTGCTCAATAAATGGTATTTCGACGAGCTGTATGATCGTATCTTTGTGCGCCCAAGCATCGTTCTTGGCCGCTGGTTCTGGAATGCGGTGGACACCAAGGTGATTGACCGCTTGGGGCCAAACGGCGCAGCGTTCGTCAGCCGCGCGGTGGCATTGCGTAGCGCGAAATTACAAACTGGATTCCTCTATCACTATGCCTTTTCCATGATCATTGGCCTGTTGGTGCTGATGAGCTGGCTGGCTTACACGGTAATTCGCTAATGTCGCATCTGCTTACATCGCTCATTGTGTTGCCGCTGGTTGCGGCGGTCGTCACCTATTTTTCGGGGCGCAACGAGGCCACGGGCGCCAACGCCGCACGCTGGATTGCACTCATTTCCACGGTCATCGTCTTCCTGCTATCGCTGATGTTGCTGGGTGGCTTTGATGGCGCGAGTGCGGAGTTCCAGTTTGTTGAAAACGCACCATGGTTTGCAGGGTATAACATCAGCTATCACCTTGGGGTGGATGGCATTTCGCTGTGGCTGGTGCTGCTGACCACCTTCCTGATGCCGATTTGTGTGCTGTGTAGCTGGAAATCCATCACCACCCGTGTGGCGGAATTCATGGCGCTCTTCCTTGTGCTCGAGGCGTTGGTCATCGGCACCTTTGTGGCGCTCGATTTGCTTCTGTTCTATCTCTTCTTCGAGGCGGTACTGATTCCGATGTACCTCATCATTGGTATTTGGGGCGGCAAAAACCGCATCTATGCCTCGTACAAATTCTTCCTCTATACGCTCGCGGGTTCGGTGTTGTTCCTGCTTGCGGTGCTGTATCTCTACTTCACCTTCAACACGACGGACATCCCAACCCTTATCGCCCAAGCGCCCAGCATGGGACTTGCCACGCAAAAATGGCTGTGGCTAGCACTGTTCGCGAGCTTCGCCGTGAAGGTGCCGATGTGGCCTGTGCACACATGGTTGCCCGACGCCCACGTACAAGCGCCCACGGCTGGCTCGGTCATTCTGGCGGGTATTTTGCTCAAACTCGGTGCCTATGGCTTCCTGCGCTTCTCGTTACCTATGCTCCCCGAGGCGTCGCACTATTTCGCAAATTTTGTGTTCGTGCTCAGCATTGTTGCTGTGGTCTATACCTCGCTAGTGGCGCTGGTGCAGGAGGATATGAAAAAGCTGATCGCCTATAGCTCGGTGGCGCATATGGGCTTTGTGACACTGGGTATTTTCAGCTTCACCCAACAAGGGGTGGATGGTGCGGTGTTCCAAATGATCTCGCACGGGGTGGTATCAGGCGCATTGTTCCTCTGCGTGGGCGTGGTCTACGACCAAATGCACACCCGCGAAATCAAGGAATATGGCGGCGTGGTGAACGTGATGCCGTATTTCGCGGCGTTCTTCATGCTGTTCACCATGGCCTCGGCAGGGTTGCCTGCGACATCAGGATTTGTGGGTGAAATTTTGGTGCTGGTGGGCACCTATCAGGCGGCGCCATGGGCAGCTGCGTGGGCGGCTACGGGGCTTATCCTTGGTGCGGCCTACATGCTCTGGCTCTATCGCCGTGTGGTGTTTGGCGAAGTAGCTAATGCCCATGTGAAAGCGTTAAAAGACATGAACACCGCGCAGTGGTTCTACTTTGTGCCGCTCGCGATTGCCGTGCTGTGGCTGGGGATTCACCCAACTTCGGTGAGTGGTTCGATTGAGCCGAGCACAAAAAAACTCCTGACACAAGTGTCGCGCCAGACCACTGAAGCGGCACCTGTGGTGAATGAAGGGGCAGAGGAGGGTGAGGCAAAACCCGCCGCCGATGTGACCCCCGCGAAAGAACCTGCCAAGGCCGAAGTGAAGCCTGAGGCGAAGATCGAAACGAAACCTGAAGTCAAGACTGAGGTCAAGCCCGTAGCGAAAGCCAAAAAGGCCGCGCCAAAATATAAGAAACGTCGAGTGGTCGCCCAGCCAGACCCCAACGCAATCGAGGAACACTAAGCATGGATAGCAGCTTTGAACTTGCCGAATTTGCACTGATTACGCCGGAACTGATTGTACTGGCGGGTGCGTTGCTTTTGCTGGCGTTTGGTGCATTCCGCGGTGCGCGCGCCACTGGCGGCATTACGCTGCTTTCCATGGGCGTGATGATCTCAGCGGCTTATTATGCGTGGCCAGGCGTTAGCCTTGGCGAGGGCGCGGATGCGTTCAACGATATGATTGCGATTGATAACTTTACCCAGTTTGTGAAGGTGATGGTGCTGATTGCCTCGACCTTGGTGGTTGGCATGAGCTTCGACTGGCTGGCCATTGGCCCGCACAAAAAGTTTGAATACCCCATTTTGGTGCTGCTTTCGACCGCGGGCCTCATGGTTTTGGTCTCGGCGAATGATTTGCTGACGCTGTATCTTGGCCTTGAGTTATCGTCGCTCTCGCTCTATGTGCTCGCCACGTTCGACCGCGATAATGCAACCAGCTCCGAAGCAGGCGTGAAGTATTTTGTGCTGGGTGCACTGGCCTCGGGCATGCTGTTGTTTGGGGCGAGCTTGGTCTACGGCTACACGGGCACCACCAATTTCAGCGCGATGACCGATTTATTCGCCGCCACCGAAGAATCGCAAGCCACGGCGGCCTATGGCGCGGTGGTGGGCATGGTGATGCTGATTGTGGCGCTGTGCTTCAAAATCTCGGCGGTGCCATTTCATATGTGGACGCCCGATGTGTACCAAGGTGCGCCAACGCCTGTGACCATGCTGTTTGCCACCGCACCTAAAATTGCGGCGATGGCGATTTTCATTCGCCTGCTGATGGATCCGTTTGCGAATCTGCTGCCCGATTGGCAGAATATTTTGGCGATTATCGCCGTGGGCTCGATGATGGTCGGTGCGTTTGGAGCGCTGACCCAAACCAACATCAAGCGCCTGTTGGCCTATGGCTCTATCGGCCATATTGGCTATATGCTGATTGGTTTGGCGGCGGGCACGCCTGAAGGCATTAAAGGCGTGCTGATTTATTTCGCCCTCTATTTGTTCATGAGCGTGGGCACGTTTGGCTTTGTGCTGTTCATGCGCCGTGCGGGCGAACAGGTGGAGAATATCTCCGACCTTGCAGGATTATCGAAAACCAGCCCACGCGGGGCGCTATTCATGCTGCTGATGATGTTCTCGATGGCAGGGATTCCGCCATTCGCGGGCTTCTACGGGAAGTTCTTTATTTTCCTCAGCGCCATTCAATCCGAGCTCTATGTGCTGGCGGTGGTGGGCGTGCTCACCTCGGTGGTGGCGGCGTTCTATTACTTACGGATTATCAAGGTAATGTATTTTGATGAGCCTGTGCTTGGCCTCGAGCGCCATGTGCCGCTATTCAGCCAAGCGGTGCTGCTTATTTGTGCGCTTGTGACAGCGCTGTTTTTCCTCTACCCTGCGGGCTTGTTGAATGCAGCAAGCGCTGCCGCGGGAGTATTTAGTTGATGGCCAAGGCTGCCGATAAAACACTGCTGAACGACTACCACCTCCTTTCGTATGACGTGCTGGATAGCACCAATTCGGAAGCCAAACG
>CAUJIC010000072.1 GCA_963205305.1 Pseudomonadota bacterium
TTATAGGGGAATTTATCCGAGGCCACATCCTGCCCATTGGGCACATACACACTCGCCACGCGTAGCGCACCGTTTGGCACACTCACCACTGCCTCAATATAGCGCGCCTGCTCATCCGCGTCACCGCCACCAAGGCCACGCGTAATATCATCGAGCGGAAATTTGGAGAGAATCGCCACGCCATTATAGGTCTTTTGCCCATGGGTCACGATGTTGTAGCCGCGCTCCTCAATCTCCATCGCGGGGAAGGCCTCATCCACGCATTTCAACTCCTGCAACAGCACAATATCCGTGCGCGATGCATCCAGCCACGCCAGCAAATTTGGCAACCGCGCCTTGACGGAATTGACGTTAAATGTAGCGATGGAAATGCTGCTCATGCCGCCTTATCATCCTGCATCATGCGTGGCAAATCTCCCACCAAGCCCATCGCGTGCTTCATGAAATATTTCTTCAGTGGCGGCATATGGTTTACCGCCACCATGCCCGCCCGTCGCGCCAGCGAGAGGCTGCGGCTACGGTTGCTGAACAAGCGGTTCAAAATATCCGTCCCCGCTGTCATGGTCATGGAATCAAACCGCCGCCAGCGTTGATAGTGCTTCAGCACCGATTCAGCGCCCAAATCCAACCCCAGCTTGCGCTGCCCAAGCAGCAGCTCCGTCAGCACCGCCACATCGCGATAGCCAAGGTTCACGCCCTGCCCTGCAATCGGGTGCACACCATGCGCCGCATCGCCCACCAACACAAAACGGTGTGCAATAAACGTATCCGCATGCATCAGTTTCAGCGGATAGGCAAAGCGCTTGCCCACGGCTTTCACCTTGCCCCAGTAATTATCCGCAGCCTCGCCCACACGGCGTTGCAGCTCGGCATTAAATTCCTCATCACTCAGCGCTACAAATTTTGGTGCATCGTTGTCGTGTTCTGTCCACACCACACCGCTGCGGTTCACGCCTGCTTGCGTGGGCACGAGCGGCAGCAACGCGAACGGCCCTGAGGGGTAAAATTTCTCAAGCGCCAAACCCTCGTGCGGGTGTTCGTGCTCAATCACGCACACAATCGCCGTTTGGTCATAGGAAATCACACGGTGCGGAATCGCCGCTTTGTCGCGCAGCTTAGAAAACCGCCCATCCGCCGCAATCAGCAGCGGCGCGGTGATGCTCTTGCCTGATTCCAGCACCGCCGTCGCACTCGTCGCCGTGGTGCTATAATCCACCACCTTGTCCTGAATCACTGTGATGTTCGGTTCGCCCTCCAGCCCCATATAAAGCCCACGGCGAATCACCCCATTCTCGATAATATAGCCAAACGGCTCGCCCACATCCTTGTCGGAATAATGTACAAAACCAGCCTTATCCTGATCGCACACGCGGATGTCATGAATCGGCTGCGAATCAGCGGCGATATGCTTCCACACCCCCATATGGTTGAGGATACGAACCGAGCCCGATGAAATCGCACTCGTGCGGCCATCAAACGCCGCCGCCACTTGCTGCTCACGCGGCAGCGGGTCAATCACCACCACCTTGATGCCGCCTTGCGCCAGCGCAATCGCAATTGCGTTGCCCACCAAGCCACCGCCCGCAATGATGATTTCCGTATCCATGATGTGCTCCGTTCCTATGGGCGGTATCTAGCATACTCCCTCGCGGCTGCCAACCTGCACCATTTTTATGCGTATCGCCTAAATTGCGAGCAAGCCGCATGCACAATAAGTTGCCAGATTCACGTCAATATACTGATTTTAAATAGATTTAATGTTGGCACAAATCGTGAAGTGATTATGCATGAAATTCGGCGCCCTGCGCCACCGTTATTGTTCCTGCAACCGACTGGGGGAGGCGTCAAGCCTCCCCTTCTTTTATTGGGCGAGCAAACGCTCAAGCTGGTGCATTTCAATCCCAAAATCGGCTTTGGCTTTTGCAAGCGTAGCGCGCAAAGCCACCACCTCTTTTTCCTTCGGCGCTGTGGCTAATTTCGTCGCCACAATCATCACATTTTTTGGTGTGTGCGCGTCCGAAATAAACTCGAACAATTTGGTGCGATAGCCGCTAAGCTCCATCAATTGTGCGCGCATACCATCCGTCACCATCTCGCTCATGCGCTCGGTGTAGGTGCCATGCTTCATCAAAAACGCAAGGCCATCGGGCGTGCGCGTCATCGCGCGGCGGATTTGCTTGTGGCAGCATGGTGCCACCACAATCAGCGCCGCATCCGCCTTCACCGCTTTGGCAATCGCATCATCCGTCGCGGTGTCGCAGGCATGCAGCGCAATCACCACATCCGCGCCCGCACAATCATAATCCGCAATACTACCTTCAACAAACCGCAAGCCCTTAAACTGCGACGCTTGCGCGATGTCATTACACTGCGCCACCAGTTCACGACGAAACTCCACCCCCACCAGTTCTGCTTTTAGTTTCAGCGTGTGAGTCAAATAATCATAGAGCGCAAAGGTGAGGTATCCCTTGCCCGCGCCCATATCCACAATCCGCAAACAATCATGCGGAGGCAGTTCCTTGATGAGCCCATCCAAAATCTCGATATATTTATTGATCTGCCGAAATTTATCCTGCGCATTTTTATAGACCGCGCCTTTTGCATCCGTAATGCCTAGCGCGTGTAGGTAGGCTTTATTCTCACTTGTCACCAAACGCTGTTTCGCGCGGTCATGCGATAATTCGGGTGCCGTCGTCACACTAGCCGCATGGCGCTTTAACTGATACTGGCCACCCACATGACTCACCTGCACATCGCCTTGCGTTGTCTGCAACTTCGCCGCGCGGAAATGTTCCTGCAATTGTGCGCTCACCAATGCTGCCGCCTCGTGTGGCGGATAATTCTTCACCACATCCCGCGTTTGGTGGTGGTAGGTAAAACTCAGCTTCAACTCGCGCTTCACCATAATCGGGCGAATATCGATGGATTTTAGATCCCCCGCCGTCGGTGTCGGCTTAGCAATCGTCAGCTTCACCAACGCACCCGCCGCTACCGCATCCAGCAGCGCGTTCGTCAGTTCCGTCAGTGTGCCCGTATTGCTCATGGGGCTGTCATAAGCCGCTTGGCGGCGGATGACAAGCGCTTCAAGGCTTGGATTTCGCGCAAACCCCGTATAAAGAGGCGTTATGAGCAACACCGCACCCCACATCCTCTACGGCCTACCCCCGCGCGACCTCGTGGCTATTCCAGCGGGTGCACAGCAATGTTCACCCCTCATGTTGGGCAGCATCCGCCTTGCCAATATACCGCCCATGAGCGCCCAAAGCGCTGTCATGCTCGCCCCACCCAACACCATGGAGCGTCGCTATTTCCTAGCCCGCGCCCTCGCCGCACTTGCCGTGGGTGCCCCCCTCACCGCGCTTGCGCCGAAGGATAAGGGCGGCAGCCGCATCGCCGCCGAGTTGGAAGCATTCGGCTGCACGGTCGTCGACACATCACGCGCCCACCACCGCATTGTCAGCACCACCCGCCCAACAACCCTACACGGCATCGCTGAAGCCATCGCCGCGGGCGACTTACAGCAGCACTCCACCCATGGGTTATGGACACAAGCAGGTGTATTTAGTTGGGATCGCATCGATGCGGGCAGCGCATTACTGCTCAACCATTTGCCAACCTTTAGTGGGCGCGGTGCCGATTTCGGCGCGGGCATTGGAGTGCTCAGCAAAGCCGTGCTGCAATCACCCACCGTCACCGAACTCACCCTCATCGACATCGACCGCCGCGCCATCATGGCCGCCGAAAAAAACATCCCGGATGCACGTGCGAAATTCCTATGGGCCGATGTTCGCACTAGCGACATTCCCTTACGCGAGCTTGATTTCATCGTTATGAACCCACCGTTTCATGATGCAGGCACCGAGGATAAAACACTTGGCCAAACCTTCATCACCCGCGCTGCTGCCATGCTAGAAACAGGCGGTGCGCTGTGGTGCGTGGCTAATCGCCACTTGCCCTACGAAACGCTGCTCGAGAAACTTTTCTCGCGCACTAGCCTTGTCACCGAAGCTGATGGCTTCAAAATTTTCCATGCGGAGAAATGAATGAGCACCACCGCACGCCTCGATAAACTCCTTGGTGGCATGGGCTACGGCTCGCGCCGCGAGATTGAGCATTGGGCGTATGCCGAGCGCATCACGCTCGATGGCGAGCCCATCACCGATAGCTCCCAACGCCTTGCCATTACCCCTGACTTACAAACCCGCCTGATGGTGGATGGCATTGTCCTCGACCCGCTACCCAACATGGTGATCATGCTCCACAAGCCGCTGGGCACCACCTGCTCGCACAAGGAATCAGGCCCGCTGATTTACGACCTCCTCCCCACCCGCTGGAAGCGCCGCGACCCTCAGCTTTCCAGCATCGGTCGGCTCGATAAAGAAACGAGTGGACTACTCCTACTCACCGATGATGGCGCGCTACTTCACAAAGTTATCTCGCCCAAACACCATGTGCCCAAACGCTACCTCGCCACCCTTGCACGTCCGTTGCGTGATGATGCTGCGGCACTTTTTGCCAGTGGCACCTTGATGCTCGAGGGTGAGGACAAACCGCTGTTACCCGCTGAACTTGAAGTGCTGAGCCCCACCACTGCGCGCGTCACCCTCCACGAAGGTCGCTACCACCAAGTGCGGCGCATGTTCGCCGCGATTGGTAACCATGTGGATGCACTTCACCGCGAATCCGTGGGTGGGTTGATACTTCCTGCGGATTTAAAAGCAGGTGAATACCGCGTGCTCAATGCGGATGATATTGCACGGATATTCGCAAACGCCAACGCAGCTTAATACTATATCAACCGCTATTCCTGTGCGTCGTCGTAGACTTCGACCAACTTCTCAATCAGCAATTGCGTAATTTGGTTCGCGCGTTTCTCCACCACCGTAAAGCGATAGCCATAAAACTCGAACGTCGCCTGCAAATCGGGAATCACCCGCGCTTCATGCAACACCAAGCCCGCAACGGTTGCAGCGTTTTCATCCGGTAAATCCCAATCCATCTGGCGGTTCAAATCACGAATCGTCACGGAGCCAGCGACTTTATACGCATGATCGCCAAACGGCATGATTTCCGCAATCATCAGCGGGTCGTGCTCATCGTCAATCTCGCCAACAATTTCTTCGATGATATCCTCGAGCGTCACAATCCCGAGCCACGCGCCATATTCATCCACCACACAGGCGAAGTGCTTGCGCTCGCTACGGAAGGCATTGAGCTGGGCATCTAGCATGGTGGTTTCTGGCACGAACCATGGCTTATGGGCAATACGGCGAATCATCTCGCGCGTGATGCCCACTTTTTGTGCGCGCACCAGCCGCAGCAGATCCTTGAAGTGAATCACCCCGACAATATTCTCGGGATTATCCTTCCACAGCGGGATACGGCTATGGCTGCTCGCAATCACTTGTGCAATCACGGTTTCGGGGTCGAGGCCAATATCAATGCTCTCCACCTTCGAGCGGTGAATCATAATTTCTTCCACCGTGCGGTCGTTAAGGTCGAGAATACTCGCCAACATATCGCGGTCATCTTTTTCCACGTCGCCCTCGTGGTGGTGCATATCAATCGCACCGCGAATGGCTTCCGTGCCCGATACCAGCGATTTATGCAGCCCATCGCGCACACCTAGCATGCGTAGGAATGGGTAATCGATCCATTGAATAATTTTGGTGAATGGTTTTAGTACCCAACACACCGCATAGAGAAAATAACTCACGGCCAACGTCACCCGCTCGCTGTTTAAAATCGCATAGGTTTTTGGCAGCACTTCACCAAACGTCACCACCACTACCGTCATAATCGCCGAGGCATAGAACACCCCTCCCTCGCCCCATAACTTAATGGCAAGGCTGGTGGCCATGGCCGAACCCACAATATGCACCGCACTATTGCCCAACAGCAGCGATCCAATCAGCGCTTCTTTATCCTTCAGCAAATCGCCTATGCGTCGCGCACGCGAGTTACCCTCCTGAATGAGTTGGAAGAGCCGAGATTGCGACATTCCAGTCACCGCCGTTTCCGCACCTGCAAAAAACGCCGAGGCAATGATGCACAGTGCAATTAGCAACATTGGGATTACAATTTCCATGAGTTCCATAGCTACGCCTTCATTCGTTCTGATAGTTTCTATTTATTAGAGATAAGACGCCACCACATCGCGCGCCAGTGCTGCGTCCACATTCTTAGCCACCACTGCGCGGCCAATCTCGTTCAGCACCACAAAGGTCAGTTTTCCACCTTCGGCTTTTTTGTCATCTGCAAAATGGCTAGCAATCGCATCTACAGCCCAGCGTTGCCCCTTCACATCGTTCGGATGCGCCATCATGCCAAGCGCCTTGAAATGCGCCGCGAGTTGCGTTTCCACATCCGCGCCAATTAAGCCCATGCGGTGCGATAATCGGCATGCCATCACCATTCCAATCGCCACGGCTTCTCCGTGCAGCAACGTCTCGCTGAAGCCCGTTTCCGCCTCCAGCGCATGGCCGAACGTGTGGCCAAAATTGAGTAGTGCACGCAAATCATCTTTTTCGCGCTCATCCATTTTTACAATTTCCGCTTTGAACTGACACGATGCCAAAACCGCATATTGTTGCGCTTCTTCATCCCCTGCGATTATCTTCGCGCCATCACTCAGGCAATCCTCATAAAATTCGGGGCTCATGATGAGGCCATATTTAATGACTTCAGCATACCCTGCCTTTAACTCGCGCGGTGGCAAGGTTTTCAGCACGTCGCTATCGGCTAACACCAATTGCGGCTGATAAAAACTTCCAATCAGGTTTTTACCGACACTCGCATTAATCGCCGTTTTGCCACCCACCGAGCTATCCACCTGCGCCAGTAACGAGGTCGGGATTTGAATAAACGGCACCCCGCGCAGCAGCACACTCGCCGCAAAGCCCGCAAGGTCACCCACCACACCGCCGCCGAGTGCAATAATGGTTGTTTTGCGATCTACCTTCAGCGCCAGAAGCTGGTTCATTAGCCATTCAAACGTCGCGAAGTTTTTGCTGCCTTCACCCGCAGGAATCGTCAGTATCTCACACGTAATGTCGGCGGTGCGTAGGTTCGCTTTCAGCTGGCTACCATAAATCGTGCCCACATGGGCATCGGTCACAATGATTGCTTTTTTGCTCGCGAGCTTGGGCACAATATAATCCGCAGCGCGCTTCAGCAACCCACTGCCGACCAAGATATCATAGCCGCGCCCAGCCAATTCCACCTGTACTGTTTTTGGCTGGCTCATACGGTTTTTCCCATTTTATCTAATGCGTCAATCACGCGTTCCACCACCTGATCATGCGGGCCCACACTCGAATCTACAATCACATCGGCCAGTGCATAAACGGGGTAGCGCTCACTCATCAAATTATCGAGAATCTCTCGCTTATCACCTGTCTCGAGCAATGGCCTGTGGTTGCGCTTACTCACCCGATCCGTCAGCACATCGAGCTCCGCGCGTAACCATACCGAGGTCGCTTTCTCTTTAATAATTCCACGCACCCCCTCTTGCATCCATGCGCCGCCACCTGTGGCAAGCACCATAGGCTCCTCGCTCAGCAGGCGGGTAATCACGCGTTTTTCAAGGTCGCGGAAGATAGGTTCGCCATGAATACTAAAGATATCGGCAATCGAGCAGCCGGCTGCCGCCTCAATTTCCTCATCGGAATCCACGAAACGCCAGCCAATCTGCTTCGCTAAGCGGCGGCCAATCGTCGATTTCCCTGCCCCCATGAGCCCTACAAGCACCAACGGGCGCGCACGCCATCCGCCGTTATCCGCCGTTTTGGCGTTGTTTTCACTACTTATTTCAAGATTCTGCATGCTAATTGTTGACTCTGGTGAAGTTACGAAGCACAAGGGTAGCGGCTTTGCCGAATAATTCAACTCTCAACCATATCTATATGAGGCGTTATGACTACCCCAGCTAAAAATAAGAACCTAGTAATCATCCTCGCAGCTGTTGCTGTTGTGGTGGCCGTTGTTGTTGCAGTCACCAGCGGTACCGTTGCTCCAACCACTGACGCTGTTACTTCAGAAGTAACGGGCGCTGTTGATGCTGCTGCTGAAGCAGGCGCTGCTGCTACCGATGCTGCTGCTACCGCTGGCGCTGCTGCTGTTGATGCTGCCGCTGCCTCGGGCGCCGCTGCTGTTGACGCTGCTGCTACCACGGGCGCTGCCGCTGTTGATGCTGCTGCCGCTGCTGCTGCTCCAGCCGCTCCTGCTGAAGTTGCTCCCGCTGCTGCTCCAGCCGCTCCCGCTGCTGGCCACTAAAATTTAGTGGATGACTAAAACGAAACACGCCACCCCAGCTGACTGGCTCGGGTGGCGTGATGCGTTTTTGGAGATGCTTATCGCCAGCCGTGGCGCCTCAATAGCCACCCGCGATTCCTACCGCCGCGACCTTGACGACTTCTTTGCCTACGCCAGCGCCCACAAACTCAATATGCTGAAGCTGGGCCACCACGAGATTACCAATTACCTCGCCGATCTCACCGCCCGCCACATGGCATCGGCCACCCTTGCTCGCAGGCGTTCATGCCTCACCCAGTGGTTCAAGTTTCTCATCAGCGAGCGACATATCACCGAAAACCCCGTACTCCTAGTGCAAGGCCCCAAGCGCAGCCGCACCTTACCCAAACTCCTCTCAAAGGCAGAGGTGCAGCAGCTTATTGCCGCCACACGGGCAAATGTAACACTTGAAGGTTTGCGCCTAAACGCCTTGATGGAAATCATTTATGCCTCAGGTATGCGGGTGAGCGAACTGGTCACCCTCACCACCCAGCATATTCAGCGCAACCCCAAAAAGCCGAAGCAAATTGCACCCTATTTCATGGTAACGGGTAAGGGTAAAAAGGACCGTATCGTACCGCTGCATGCCACGGCGATTGAAGCGCTCCAGCGCTACCTCGATGTGCGCGAACAATTCATCCCCAAGAACCGCGATAGCCGTTATCTCTTTCCATCCCACGGCAAGGAGCCTCACCTCACTCGTCAGCGTTTTGGCCAAATGCTCAAAAAACTGTGTATGGATGCGGGTATCGACCCATCGCGCTGTTCGCCACACACGCTGCGCCATTCCTTCGCCACTCATTTGCTCGAAGGCGGCGCCGATTTACGGGTGATTCAGGAGCTACTTGGCCATACCGACATTGCGACGACGCAAATTTACACCCATGTCGCGGATGCACGGCTCAAAAAAGTCGTCGGCAGTAAGCACCCGCTGGCAAAAAAGCGCTAGCTAGCCGACCAGTCGCGGCGAGGTCACTGCGCGGCTAGGACGCACATCCACCGCATCGACCAAATAGGTATTGGCCAGTTCGCGGAAGACATGATCCATCAGCACCGCCACTTCGCTTGTTGCATCGGCATCAGCCTCGCTGGGCGTGGCATAACGCGCGCGGGCAAAGGCATCGACAAATGCCACCAGCGGCACGCCATATTGTAAAGCGATGGAGATCGCGCGCGAGAATTGGTTGAGTAATGCGCGCATCTGTTGCGGGGATTCTGCGGCATCGAGGCCCACTTCGCCAAGTGACCCATCCTCATACTCGCCCGTGCGTAGCATGACGGTCTGCCCTGCAATCACCGCTTTTTGGGTGAAGCCTTTGCGGCGCAATGGCAATTCACGGCGGGTTTTCACGAATTGACCAAGCAATTCAGCCGCCACTTGCGAAATCGAACCCGACATCATCGTACGCGCCTCGCGGAAGACAATCTCATCCTGCGATTTCTCGTGGTCGCCAAGGGCACCCCCCAGCATCGCTTCTTCATAAAGCGCACAATGTTCGCGCTTCAGTGTGATGGATTTCAAGCCCTTTTTCCATGCGGAGTGGATCAGTTTTTGGCACTGCTCCAACGTAGCCGTTTGCGGCAATTGCAATGTGTGTGCGATGCCACCCGTCAGGAACGATTGGGTGCTCGCCAGCAAGTTGATCTGAGCATTGGCATCAACCGCTAGTGCAAACACGGCCTCATCCTCCGCCCGCAAATGCGGCGCCCCAGCAAGGCTGCGCGCACCACAGAGATATTTTTCGGCCGAGGCAATTTCGGTTTCCTTAAAGCCAATATGCGCGAGCAAATTAAACTGTGCATCATAGAGTTCCGCATCACCAATCTTCAGCACATCGCGGCAGAAGCGCTCACCAATCACGAATGGGTCGAATGCAGCATGTATATCCGCGGACGCCTCCAGCCCCTCCTCAATCGCAAGGATTTGCGATTCACTAAACCCCTTCGCCGACAGCGATTCTGCATTAATATGCGGCGATGTCGCCAACGACGGAGTGCCGCACACATAGCGCGCCATCTCGTTCACTTGGCTTTGCGTATAGCCCAGCGCCTGCAAACCATAGGTCACATCCGCACCCAATTTTTTGTGCTGACCGCGCATCACACTACGCATGGGGGCAATCCCCAAGGTTTCGCAATCCATCATCCGCGCAATCGTTGCCGTTGGCGGAATACAGCTAAACTGTGCATTGCGAACGCCGTACGCCTCGGCCTTAATAAACGCCATCTCCCACACACGCCGCGCCGCATCCATCAGCGCCGTTTGTGGCAATGCTTCAAGGTGCAACGCTTCCGAGGCATCCGTTTCGCGAATCAGCAAATCGCGCCGCGCGGTAATCCATTTTAAAAACGGCGTGCGGTTCTTGGCAAATTCGTTGAACGCGCCCATTTCCTTCGCCATTTCGGCCGAAACCGTGCAGGCCTCTCCCGTCATCAGCGCGCTGATGGCAGCCGCCGTCGCCCGCGCCTCGTCGCTATCGTATGCATAGCCCATCCGCATAATGAGTGGCGCGAAGTTGGCAAACCCCAACCCAATCGGCCGCGTATCGAGCGTACGTCGCGCCATCGCGCGCGAGGGGTATTGCGCCATCGTCACCGAAATATCGAGCATGATGGTAGCCAACCGCGCCACATGGCTGAACATCGCCACATTGAGGAACCCCTTACTATCCGCACAGGCCAGCAGGTTAATGGTGGCCAGCGGGCATGCCGTATCATCGAGGAACAAATATTCCGATGCAGGTGTCGAGGCACGAATCGCATCGGTTTCTGGGCAGGTATGGCTTGCCGCAATCGTGTCGGCAAACTGAATGGTTGGCTCGCCTGTTGCCCATGCAGCATGCGCCAAATCATCGAACAAATCCGTCGCCTGTTGGTGGCTGCTCACATTGCCATCCGTGCGCTTGCGTAGCGGAAAGCGCTGTTTATCGTCCACCGCATGCATAAAGCGATTCGTCACCCGCACGGCTTGGCGCGTTTGGTGCGCGCTCACCGTCATGAACACTTCGGAATCATCCTCCGCGCCATACATGGGGATGTGCAATTCGCGGTAGCCTTGGCGGGCATAGGCAATCACGCGCTCAATGGCACTCGTCGGTATCATCGCCCGTTTTGCTTTATCAATCGCAGTCGCAAGGGCTTGGTTCAGCGCGGGGTTGAACCGTGCCTCGCTCTGCCCCGTTTGCACCGCCGCCATTACCGCGGATAAGCACGCACGCATTACCCGCGCGCCCGTAATCAGCGCCGCGATTTTGTATTGCTCCTCGCCCTTCCAGCGGATGAAGCTCACCACATCGGGGTGGTCGATATCGATCACCACCATTTTGCCCGCGCGGCGCGGCAACCCGCCGGAATGGATAGCCCCCGCCGCCTTATCACCAATGGTGAGGAAGCGCATGAGCCCGAGCGCGTTCGCCCCGCTCGATAATTCTTCGCCGCGCCCACGGATGGCCGACATGTTGGCACCCGCACCCGAGCCATATTTGAACGCGCGCATCTCGCGCTCATAGAGGTGCATGATGCCGCCTTCGCTCACCAGCTCATCCTTCACCGAGTGCAGGAAGCAGGCATGAAGTTGTGGCCGCGCGTAGGCATTGCTCGAGAGTTTCAGCTTGCCTGTTTCGTGGTCGCCGTAGCAGTGGCCTTGCGCGGGCCCGCGCATGCCATAGGCCCAATGCAGCCCCGTGTTGAACCATTGCGGCGAGTTGGGTGCCATCACCTGACGTGCCAGCATGGCCGCAATTTCATCATGAAACGCACGCGCATCGCCTTCCGTGTCGAACGTGCCACATTTGAAACCCCAATAGGTCCACATCCCCGCGAGGCGCAGGAACACTTGGCGGGCGCTGGTTTCGTGCGTGGTGCGCTCTTCCTCAGGCAGCGCTTGCAGTGCCGCCGTATCGGGCACGCTGCACCATAAAAATTCGGGCATACCTTCTTCGGTCACGCGCATGGTTTTGGTCGGTACGCCCGCGCGACGGATATAGTAATGCACAAAGGTTTCGGCAGCCTCGCGGCTCCAGTGGGCGGGCACTTCGATATCGGTCAGACACACGCGCGCGGCAGGGTCGGCATGGCACACTTCCACATCCACCTTGCGCCAGCTAAGGCCGACAAACGGGTCGGATTGTGGGTCGGTGATAAGTCGCGCGATTTTCATGCCAAGCCTTCCGTGGGCGGCGTATGCGCGCCACCTCATGATGTTTCAGACTTGCCGATAGGTGTATTTTTTAATTGGTTGATTAGAGGACTAACACCACGCACATGGCGATACAAGCAATGCGTCGCGGGTCATCCACAGCTAACCGCGTCGGTTCTGTGCTACTGCTGCCGCTTGCACCTGCTGGACAGATTGCATGGCAACTTGTGGTGTGCGCGATGCTTGCGCCGTCGAAGAACGTTCGGAAGCTGGCGCACTTTCTTCCATTAAGTACTTAATGATACCCATGAATATCTCGCCCAAAATTGCGAATGGCCCTAGCTTATCAAGCATGGCCTTATCGAGACCAAAGGATTCAAGGTTCCTACGGCGCACCGCCAGTTCCTGTGCATCCTCTTCTGCAGTTGTTTTTCCAGCGCTTCGGCGTTGCCCATATTGCTGACGAGCATCCATATCAACGCTCATACGGGCGTCCGCCCATTCTTGCAAATCACTGGCCGTAAAATCAGCAAATTTTTTGCCCCGGAATTTAATCTGCGCGTTTGCTTTCATCACGCCTTCGCCCAATAGAGAGCGAATTGAATCAGATGGTGCTGCAGTGAGCACTTTACGTGCACCTTCTGCACCCGCGAAATGCGCCAAATAATATTCACCTTCATCGGGAGCGCGACCTAACACAGCTTGCAAAACTTTTGCATTATCCATAGTAAAGCGAACAACGGCGTCGCTCTGTGCAGCAGGGCTGTAAATATCCCCGCCACGGCCATATTGTTTCCATGTGGAGTTTATAAATTGAAACAATCCCGTTGCAGTGCTTTCAGTATTTTTTGCACGCGCATCACCATTACTTTCCGCATGCATTATGCGAGATAAGAAATTAGTCATCTGCTCAGGCTGCCCATAGCGGGCAACTGCATCGCGAAGAATACTAATATTATCAGATTTACCCATACCCCAAGACTACCACACCTCCCCTGCTTCATTTATGACAGTTTGGTGAAGATTGTGCCAAAACCTGCATTAACGCTTGGGTTTGCTGACGGGCTTTTTCTCTTTAGTTTCAATGGGCTTTTCCTTGGGCGTCGGCGCCTCCTTCGCATCCTTATCCTCAGGCGTTTTTGCCGCTTTCGCCGCGCGGGGCATCGATTTACATTCCACCATCGTCACATCGTAGACAGGGTGCTCGAGCGCAGCAATGGACGGGCTCGATGCATACATCCACCCACGGAACACAGGTTTGGTGCTATCACCCGTCGGTAGTTTCTCGACAATATCGAGTAGCGCCGCATAGTCCGTCTGGCTGGTTGGCACCGAGGTCTGGCAAGTGATTGCGGTGATCTGTAGTTGGCCAAACTTCACCATCTGATTCGATTTCAGGGTCATGGTCTCCGATTGTGCCGTAACTTTATTCAATGCGCGGATAACAATCGAACGTGTCCCCACGGTTCCCACTTCTGCCTCAAAAATCGGGCTGGTCAGTTCTGTAGGTTCGGCAGGGTTTTCTTGCACGGGGTCAGCACCTGCCTCAACGGGTTCGGGCGGCGCGGCTTCTGGCGCATCAAGCGCATCCACATCCACCACGGGCACTGCAATGGTTGCGTGCGGGCCACTTGGAATAATGGGCGCAGCAGGCTCAGCCTTACCGAATGGAATTTTCGGCGAATATTGGCCAAACGGTTTAGAACCTCCACTTGCCTCGCTGGCGGGCTTTGTGTCGCCACCTACTGTGTTCTTGAACTCGGATTCCTTCGCAGGTTTCGCCTCATGCGTCGTCATCATCGCATCATCGTTATTCGTGGGGGGCTTAATCGCATCAAGCGCAGGAACTGGCAGCGGCGCAATCGTCCCTCCCTCCTGCGCGTGCGCGTATGGCGATGCCGCAATCAGCGCCAAAACGCAGGCCAACCGCGATACGTGTTTCATGGGTAAATCCAACGACTAGTTTGTGCTTTCAGGTTCTGGCGCAATTTCTTCGGGAGCCGTCGGCGTGATGACCTTAGGTTCCGAATGGACGACGACAGGCTTCGCAGGCTCATCATCTAGTGAGGGAAAGCTCGAGCTTTCGTGTGCCACCGCCGCTGGTGCTGGCTCTTTTGTTGCAGATGATGCTGTATCTTTTGATGCGCCCTTATCCGCGCCACCGCCCGAGAACACAAATTTACCAATCATTTCTTCGAGACTCACCGAGGGCTGCGTGAAAGAAATTCTGTCACCATCTTTTAAATTTTCTTCATCGCCACCGGGTTCGATTGCCAAAAACTTCTCACCAATCAGCCCTGTGCTTTGAATCGCGGCAGAGGAATCACGTGGCAACGGAACTGCCTTTCCGATTCGCAATTTGGCAACGGCCTGAAAACTTTTTGGGTCAAGATCAAGCGCTTCCACCACGCCGATTTTAATGCCGCCCACGCGCACTGAACTACCGGGGGTAATGCCACTGATATTACTGAACCCAGCCAATACCTGATAACCCTCAATCGGCTTCACGTTGCTGTTGTTATACGCAAAATAAAGGAAGCCACCAGCAACCGCCAGAACCACCGCACCCATCACTGTTTCAATTGCATTATTTGCCATTACGCGAACCCCATTGAAATGAACTCAGTTCATTCGACTAACACGCGAGCTACATCGTGGCAAGTGGTGGCTAGTGGCTCATACCAGAATCGGCAGCGCCAGAACCACCATCCCATGAACTACCACCACCAGCATTTTCATCGCCTTCACAGTTACCAACTCCCCACACACAATGGCTTTTGCCATAGTAGGAATTGAACCATTTTTCTTCTTCTTTAGATTCTTTGGATTGGGTATCCATCGCGTCGAATCCGGCGCCCACATCGACACCCTTTACGGAGCCAGGGCAACCCGCCAGTAGTAGCATAGCCGCCAATAACGATGCCGCTGGAAGCACCACACGCATTATTTTGGCTCCCACGGCTCATAATCGGCCGCAGCGGGTGCACGCGCCCCGCCGTTACTAATATGGCCCGATGGCAAATAGCGACCCGTCGTGCCCGTCAAATTCGGCAAGTGTGTTTTTATCCAGCTATATTGCTTGGATTCGCCGAGCGGTGCATCCAGTGTATAATGCAACCAGCCATGCCATATGGCAGGCACTTTCGAGGCTTCAGGCACGCCATTATAAATCACCCACCGGCGCTTGCGCTCGCCTTTGCGGGGGTGCTTGCTCTCGAAGTAGCGATTACCAAATGCGTCCCGACCTACAAACTGGCCATAGAAAAACGTATGCAGTTTTGTTCCAAGGGTTGCCGACAAAATCGCCTCCTAGTTATCAAGGAATGAACGCATCTTACGTGAACGGCTCGGGTGTTTCAACTTACGAAGTGCCTTGGCTTCAATTTGGCGGATGCGCTCACGCGTCACGCTGAATTGTTGGCCCACTTCCTCAAGCGTATGGTCGGTGTTCATGCCGATACCAAAACGCATCCGCAGCACACGTTCCTCACGCGGGGTCAGGCTCGCCAAAATCCGCGTCGTCACTTCGCGCAGGTTGCTCTGAATAGCTGAATCCACAGGCAGGATGGCATTTTTATCCTCGATGAAATCACCGAGGTGTGAATCTTCTTCATCCCCAATTGGCGTTTCGAGCGATACAGGCTCCTTGGCAATTTTCATCACCTTGCGCACCTTATCCAGTGGCATCACCAAGCGTTCGGCCAATTCTTCGGGCGTTGGCTCGCGGCCAATTTCGTGCAGCATTTGGCGGCTGGTACGTACAATTTTGTTGATGGTCTCAATCATGTGCACGGGAATACGGATCGTGCGCGCTTGGTCGGCAATGGAGCGCGTGATTGCTTGGCGAATCCACCATGTCGCATAGGTGCTGAACTTATAGCCACGGCGGTATTCGAATTTATCTACCGCTTTCATCAGGCCAATATTTCCTTCCTGAATCAGGTCGAGGAATTGCAGACCACGGTTGGTGTATTTTTTGGCGATCGATATCACGAGGCGCAAGTTGGCCTCAATCATCTCTTTCTTCGCACGGCCCGCATCGCGCTCGCCCTTGCTTACGGCAAACACCACGCGCTTGAACTCGGAAATATCCATTCCTGTTTCGGTCGCAATCTTGCCAATTTCCTTACGCAGGGCTTCAATGTCGGTCTTGTGCTTCTCGGCAAAATCCTTCCAGCCTTTTTCCTTTAACTTAGCGACCGATTTCAACCAATCGGGCTCAAGCTCGCGGCCGTTATAGTTGCTCAGGAAGCTTGGGCGCTTCACGCCCGACTTCTCAGCCAATTTCAACAACTGCATTTCGGTCGCAATCAGGCGACGGTTAACCGCATACAGCGTGTGCATCAATTCTTCCACCCGCGCATTGTTGAAGCGGATGGAGAGCATAATCTCGACCGTTTCTTTCAGCAGTGCTGGGTATTTTTTGTTATCAGCATTGGTAACGTCGCCCTCACCCAGCGCTTGCGCTTGGCGTTTTTCCTGCAGCTTACGCAGTTGCTTGCTCACTTTGGCAAACGCATCCAGTTTTTCGAGTACGGCAGGCAGAAGCTCCTGCTCCATCGCCACAAGGCTGAGTACGGCCTCGTCGTCGTACTCATCTTCTTCAACCTTCTCCTTACGGCCACCCTCGAGCGCGTCGTATTCGTCCTCTTCCTCTTCTTCTTCCTCAACATCGTCGCCTTGGTCGCGCTGGGCATCGGCAAACTTATCCTCCGTGCCCGCACCATAGGTCGCATCAAGGTCAATCACTTCGCGCAGCAGCATCTCGCTGCCTGCCAATTTATCGCGCCAGCCAAGCACCATGTGCATCACGGTTGGTGATTCGCACAGCGAGCTGATGACCATCTCGCGGCCCGATTCAATGCGCTTCGCAATTTCAATCTCGCCTTCGCGGCTGAGCAATTCCACATTGCCCATTTCGCGCAGGTACATACGAACAGGATCGTCCGAACGACCGTACGATTCTTCAGGCTTCTCTGATTCCATGTCGATGACAAGCTCACCGCTTGGCACGGGCTCCTCGTCATCGCCTTCCACAAATGGCGCGTCCACTTTGTCGTCCACTTCAGGAAGCTCAATCACCTTCACCCCTTTAGCGGCAAGCTTGGTAATCAGCTCGTCAATCACCTCGGGCGAGAACTCATCGGCAGGTAGATATTTATTCAAATCGTCGTAGGTCAGCACGCCGCGCGCTTTGCCCAGCTTCAACAATTTAGCTTCAAGCGCATCACCCACACTAGCCAGCGCTTCCGCGCCTTTACCTTTAGCAGCAGCTTTCACGAGTGCTTCTTTCTTGGCATTTTTGGGTTCAGGTTTCGCGGGAATTTTAGCTGGCGTTTTCACGATAGCTTTCGAATCTTTTTTCACTGGCATAGGAACAGCTTGCGTCGCTTTCTTGGTCACAGATGTAGGGGTCGGACGCGATGATTTAGAGCTTACTGGCGATTTAGCAAGGGGCTTGGTGGCTTTTGTGGATGATTTCTTTGTGTTCACTTTTGCTGCTGCCTTTTTTGCCACAATCTTTGGTGCTGGTTTTTTGCTCACTTGCTTTTTCGCGGGCACCAGTTTTTTAGGTGCAGGCTTCGCTGGTTTTTTCTTCGCCGCAATTTTTGGCGCAGGTTTTTTTGCCACCGCTTTTTTCGCAGGTGTCGATTTTTTCGTCGTCGCTTTTGATTTTACTGCGGCCGATTTTTTTGCCACTTTTTTCGTTGCCATAATGCGTCACCCCACACAGTCAATGGATCAAAGAGTGGCTGTTTTGGCATAGAATCCAAGGAAACTCAAGCGATTGACGAAGTTTATCACCCCAGCCCTGCGGGCAGTAGCCTAACACATGCGCCAAAAACCAGTAAGATACTGATTAAAATAAATAATGTTTCACGTGAAACAATGCGCCTAAACCGTCCCACTCAGGGGGTCTTCGCGGTAAAAGCGGCTGCGCTCACGGTCAATCGCCTCCAGCTGGGCTTTCAGGTTGGTCAGGCGCTCAAGGTTTTCCTCGTTCATTTCTATCGCTAGCGCCTTCTCGGCCTCGGCGCTTTCCGCACGCAAGCGCGCACGTTCCACATCGTTAATGACCTCACCCCACAGGCGCTGCGCCCTGCCCTCGCGCTGGATGTCATCCTTCGTGAGCTCAATGCCCAATGTCTCCATCGCCTTGAGTACATGTGCGCATGATTCCTTGGGCGATTCCTCAAGAATGGTTTGCCACAGCGGCGCGCTGGTCAGTGTTGGTGATTCAATATGCAGTTCCGTAATCAGGTGGTGCATCTGCTGCTGCCAACTGGCGGGCATGGGCGCATGAAGCCAAAACTCCTCCGCCGCCGAGTGTGCAAGTAGCGATGGGCACGCGACCACAAGCGCCAGCAAATTACTGGCGGGGGCAAGCAAGCTCGTATCCGCCGTGCGCGCGATTGGCGGCAGGGGCATCATGCCGCCTTGGTTGGTGGTGGGGCTCCATTTTTTCTTTGCGCCACCTGCTTGCCAATTCCCAGTTTGGCGACCTTTATTGAAACTCGCCTGCTGCATGGCCTGCAATTGTTCGCGCACATGCTGCTTATAATAATGTTGCACGCTAGGGTGCTTAATCTGGTTCACCTTCAGCATCAGTTGCTGTTCCTGCGCGGCGCGTGCTTCGGGTGTAGCGGCAGGGGTGCCCATCGCCTGTTGCCACAATATATTTACCAGCGGTGCAGCGCGCGCAATCACCTCGTCGAACGCAGCGCGCCCAACATTCCTAATCAGCGAATCGGGGTCATCGCCTTTGGGCATCACCGCCACGCGTAACGTTTTACCGGGCACCAACAAGGGCAAGGCTAAATCGGTCGCGCGCGTCATCGCGCGTTGGCCCGCATTGTCACCATCAAGGCATAGGGTCGGTTCATCGACCAACTGCCAACATAGCTGCAACTGCTCAGCGGTGATGGCGGTGCCCAGTGGTGCCACCGCATGGGCGATGCCGCCTTGGGCGAGCGCAATCACATCCATATAGCCTTCGCAGATAATCAGCGCCCGTGCATCGAACGCAGCACGGCGCGCGAGGTCGAGGTTGAAAAGCTGTCGGCCTTTACTGAACAGCGGCGTCTCGGGTGAGTTCAAATATTTTGGCGCATCGGCATTTGGCTCCCCTGGCAACAACCGCCCGCCGAATGCAATCACCCGTGACTTCCTATCTCGAATCGGGAACATCAACCGCCGACGGAAGCGGCTATACGGTGTGCGCCCCTCGACCGAAATCAACATCCCCGTTTCAATCAACTGTGCTTGGGTGATGCCGCGCGTGGCCATTGCCTTCATCAACGCATCGCGATTCTCTGGTGCGTAGCCGATGCGGAATTTCGCAATCGTCTCGGCGCTCAATCCGCGTTCCAGCAAATAACGCCGCGCTAATTCACCTTCGCTGGTTTGCTCCAATTGCTCCTCGAACCAACTGGTCACCACCTCCATCACATCGTTGAGTGATTGGGCGCGCTTTTCTTTCTCAACCTCCGCGTGTGTTAATTTTGGAACACTCAACCCTGCCATGCCCGCCAGCTTTTCAATCGCCTCGCGGTAGCCCAGATGCTCGTAATCCATCGTGAAACCAATCACATCACCGTGTGCACCGCACCCAAAACAGTGATAGAAGCCCTTTTCGTCATTCACAGTGAACGAAGGCGATTTCTCCTTATGAAACGGGCACAAGGCATGGAATTCGCGCCCTGCTCGCTTGAGTGGCACAGCCTTACCCACCACCTCCGATACGCGGACGCGGTTGCGTATTTCATCCATAAACGACTGAGGAAACTTCATAATATCATTGAATGGGTTGCGCGTTTGCCTGTGGATAAAAATATATTTGATGGTTAAGCCATCAGCCCTATTGACCGAGCGGCTTCCCTGTTCTTATGCTGACCTTACTGCCAAGGGTTGCCAAAGCGCAACAACAACGCAGCAGCCACCAACAATATAATATAACAAAAGAAAAAAACAGGCACCTCGATGAGCAATGGACTTCGTAACGCATGGAGCAACAATGAGTTGCCCGACTACCTTCAAGTAGGAGAAGAAATGTTACCGCTGGTGATTCGTCGTCACCAACGTGCGAAACGTATTTGCTTGCGTTACAATCCCACCAGTCACGCCATCTCGCTCACCTTGCCGCGTCACACGCGCGTGGGTGATGGGCTAATTTTCCTCATGCAGAAATCCGAGTGGCTTGTTGAAACATTGCGCGACATGCCACCCAAAAAAAAAATCAAACACGGTGTGGTCATTCCACTACTCGGAAAACGCGTCAGCATCAAG
>CAUJIC010000073.1 GCA_963205305.1 Pseudomonadota bacterium
CGCGCTATGGCATTAGCTGGGGCGTGACAGGTTCGGCATTGCACTGCATGGAAGTGGCGCGTGATTATACGCTGCAACGCCACCAGTTTGGCAAACCGCTGGCGAGCAACCAACTCATCCAGAAAAAACTAGCGGATATGATGACGGAAATTACGCTGGCTACCCATGCCAGCTTGCGCGTAGGGCGTCTGCTCGATTCGGGCGAGTATTCCACCGATATCATCTCGCTGGTGAAGCGTAATAACGTGGGCAAGGCGCTGGATGTGGCGCGCGTCGCACGCGATATGCTCGGCGGTAACGGCATTGCAGATGAATACCATGTCATCCGCCACATGATGAACCTAGAGGCCGTGAACACCTACGAAGGTACAGCGGATATTCATGCGCTCATCCTCGGTCGCGCCATAACGGGTATTCAAGCATTCTCATGAGTAGCGAATTCCTAACTTTCGCGCACCAACTGGCCGATGCTGCGGGTGAAGTTATTCGCCCCTATTTTGGCGCGCATGGCGATGTGGAAGCCAAGGGCGATAATTCGCCTGTGACGCTGGCTGATAAGCTGGCGGAAAAAGCTATCCGCACGTTGATTGAAACACACTACCCCGACCACGCGATTTTGGGCGAAGAAGGCGGCCACTTAAAAACTATCAGCGACTATACGTGGGTGATTGACCCAATTGATGGCACGCGCGCGTTTATTGCGGGGCGCAAGGAATGGGGCACGTTGATTGCGCTGTGCAAAAACGGCATTCCCGTCCTTGGTATTATTGACCAGCCTGTCACGGGCGAGCGCTGGGTAGGCATCAGCGGCCAACCGACAAAATATTCAGCCGCGCCCGCCAACCAACCCGACCCCAGAATGCGCTCGCAGGAAGTTGTAATTAGCACCCGCGCGTGTGCTACCTTAGCAGATGCGGAACTTTCGACCACCAGTGCCAGCTACTTCACCCCCACCCAAGCCAAACAGGTGGTGGCGCTGGCGCAGCAAGTGCGCGCGACCGTGAAGGATGGCGATTGCTACGCCTATGGCCTGCTAGCGAGGGGCCTACGCGATGTGGTGATCGATGCGGGCTTGAAACCCTACGACATTCTTGCACTGGTACCTATCATCGAGGGTGCAGGTGGGAAGATTGCGACGTGGGATGGCGAGCCAGTGACACTAGATAATTTCAAGGATGTGGCAGCAGTGGGAGACGATGCCCTGCACTCGCAACTGCTAACGCTGCTTGCCGCGAGCAGCTTCTAGACCAGAAATATTACGAACCATAGCCTCAAAATCTTTCTCAAGGTCTTGAACGCGCTGATTAGTGAACACGCCTCGTAGTGGAACCGAAATTGCGGTGCTCAGTTTATACAACTGGTCAGATAGAGCTTCACGGCGCTCAATATCTGCGACCATTTCAGACGGCTGTGGGTTTGCCTGAATTGAGTCTGGCATCAATATCTGACGCATGCGCGGCGCGAAATACGCACGTGCAACCTGATTTAAGGCATCAGAATTTTGTGGCGCGAACCGTTCACAGAGTTGATTAAAGTTTGCATCGATTACATCGAGTAGCGCGGTTAGGCCCTGCAAACGCTTTGCGCTTTTCATCAATTCTGGATTTTTAACATAACGAGAGAGTTCTGCCAATTTTTCTACTTCGCGCTGCCGCGCTTCATCATTACCGTATACAAGCGGCTGCAAGTCAATTTGTAGATGAGCGGTATCTGGGGGTACTTTATTAGCCCCCCCAATTAGCTTGCTTAGTTGATCCCCGTAGGGCCCATAATACTCGCTATGAATCAGATTCTTGACTGTCTTACTGAGCGGCTCGTCATTACTTCCTTGTGGTATGCTAGACATTTGATTCCAAAGTTTGTGATTGTTAGCATAAGAATACCCCATTATAAGCCCTAAAATTATTACGATTTCATGAAGATTAACCATTTTCCTCATTTTTGGCAGCAACATGACCCCCACCCTTCACATCATCGGCAGCGGCCTTGCAGGCAGCGAAGCGGCGTGGCAGGCGGCTGAGCGCGGGGTGAAGGTGACCCTGCATGAAATGCGGGGGGTGAAGAAAACGGAAGCCCACCACACCACCTATTCGGCCGAGCTGGTCTGCTCCAACTCCTTCCGCTCCGATGACCACGAGAAAAACGCAGTCGGCCTGCTGCACGAGGAAATGCGCCGCTGCGGCAGCATCATTATGAAATGTGCCGATGCCAACAAAGTGCCTGCTGGCGGTGCGCTGGCAATGGATAGGGACTTATTTGCCAAAGCCGTAACCGAGGCGCTGGAGGCCCACCCCAACATCACCATCATCCGCGAGGAGGTAACTTCGTTACCATCTGCCGAAGAAGGGTTATGTATCGTCGCCACGGGCCCCCTCACCTCCGCTGCGTTGGGTGAATCGATCCTCAAGCATACGGGTACGGAATACCTCGCCTTTTTTGATGCGATTGCGCCGATTGTGGCGTTCGATTCCATTGACCTCAGCAAGGCATGGTTCCAAAGCCGCTACGACAAAGTGGGACCTGGGGGCACGGGCAAAGACTATATCAACTGCCCGATGGATAAGGCGCAATACCATGCCTTCATCGATGCGCTGATTGCGGGCGAGAAAACCGAATTCAAGGAGTGGGAGAAAAACACCCCCTATTTCGAGGGCTGTTTACCGATTGAGGTGATGGCCGAACGTGGGCGTGAAACCTTGTGTTTTGGCCCCATGAAACCCGTTGGCCTGACGAACCCCCATAACCCCACTGTGAAAGCACACGCCATTGTGCAGCTGCGGCAGGATAATAAACTGGGCACGCTCTATAATATCGTCGGCTTCCAAACCAAGCTGAAATATGCCGAGCAACTGCGTGTCTTCCGAATGATTCCGGGGCTGGAGAATGCCGAATTCCCGCGCCTTGGCGGCATCCACCGCAACACGTTCATCAACTCGCCCACGCTGCTTGACGGCACGCTACGCCTGAAAAGTGCCCCACACCTGCGCTTTGCGGGGCAAGTGACGGGCGTGGAGGGATATGTCGAATCCGCCGCGAGCGGTTTGATGGCAGGAAAATTCGCGGCCGAAGAACTGCTGAACCAAGCCATCAGCCCGCCCCCACGCACCACGGCCCTGGGTGCGCTGCTGGCGCATGTGACGGGGGATGCCACCGCCGCCACCTTCCAGCCCATGAATGTCAATTTTGGCCTGTTCCCGCCCCTGACCGATAAAGTGAAGAAGGATGGCCGCCCGCAGGCCTATACCAGCCGCGCCCTGCGCGATTTGGCGCTGTGGACAGGTGAAAAAATCGCTGCATAAGCGAAACAAGACGCTATAGTGGTGGCGGAGGCCTCCCATGATGTTCACCCAAGTTAGACGCGCACGGCTGACCTATGCCATTGTGATGGCCACCTGCACCTGCGTCATCATGTCTGCCGTCAGCACCAGCATTCTGGCCCCTGAGGGCGAGTTCCTAAGCCGTTGGCCACACGTGCTATTTATCGATTTATGCGTGGCCATTCCCGTCGCCATCCTTTTGGGCCCTGTCGTGCGGCGACTATGCAGCAAACTCTACCCCGACGTTGCGAAATAAGGGAAAATCGATTTTTCTGCGCTCTACAGCAAAAATCTTTGCTTTTGTCATCAAACTGTCATCATTCTCGGTTAGTGTTAACGTAGATTAATGCGCCTGACACCCTAACCTGAGATGACCCAACCACACGTGGCCAACGATAAGAAACAGTCTAACCCCGAGAAAGAATCGATCCTCCACCGCGAGCTCGCCTATGGCATCACGGGGAAGGAATGGCTTGCTTCAGTTACGGGCGGCATCATAAGTGGCACCGCAACACTAGCGCGCCTCATCCATGATTATTTCCGCGATGATGTGAAGAAGGCAACGGACTTTGAAGCACACTTTGAGACAAGACGAAATACCCTAGATGCCATTAACTTTGAAGACGAGCGTAAAGACGGTAAAAAAATCTACGACCTACAAACTTCTGAGGGACGCACTGCTTACTCAAAAGCAGTCAGTGAGAAGAAGCATTATTTCGATACGGAGTTACGTAAAGCGTTAGCCGAAAAGCGCGGTATTCGCAAAAATCCCATTCTTGGCACCTTCGATAGGCTAAGCCAGCTGAGCAGCACCTCGAAAAGCAAATTACTCTTCAACACGGGCGTGGGTGCGGCCGTGGGTGCGGCGATGACGTTATCCTTCTTCAATGGCGTGGCTACGCGTGACCGCATCGAGCGGATTGAAGACGCCGTGACGGCAAAACCAAACGAACGCTAGGCGCGATTTCCGAACAGATCTTCGATATCTAGCTGCTTCGGTGCGGCTTCTTTCGCTTTGCGGGCGGGTTTGGCTTTGGCTTCGCCAATCGCGCGTTCAATGGCGGGGCGGGCGATGATATGATCGCGCACGATGCGAACGGGTGCGCCCGTGAGGCGGTCGATAAAGCTCGCGGCTTGCGCGGCGAGCATTTCGCGCGCCACATCGCGCGGGTTCAACATAAAGTTAAGCCACAGGCCGCGAATGAGGGCGTGCAGCTGCGTGGCGGCGTTCTTCGCTTCATCGAGAGAGCCGCCGAGCGTGTGGGCAAGCGCCGAGGTGAGCACGGTTTCGATTTTGGCATCCGCTGCTTCAAGCTGGTTGCGGTAGGCCGACTGGCTGGCCGCGTGCCCCCAGAAGGCGGACATGACATTGAGGCGCCGAGCCGAACACAGCTTTTTGTTGAAATGGGCGGCAATCAGCGCATCGAGTTTGCTGCGACCTTCATCACCCGTTTTGGCAATGGCTTCCGCCCACTCCGCCTCGTACTCATCGATGAGGGTTTTGAGGGCTTCGCGAAGGAGCATTTCCTTGCTGGCGAAATAGAAATTGATGATGCCGCGGCTCATGCCCGCGCCCTTACTGATATGGGTAATGGTGGTTTCCATCAGCCCACGCTTGGCGATGGATTCAAGCGCTGCTGCAATCAATTGCGCCTTGCGCTTATCTTTGACGTTTGCCCGCGACATAAGGAAATCTCCTGCTTTGATGGATTTCATTGGCAATATGTTCAACCAATTCATAGCGGATATCTCATGAGATGCAAGCGCGGATATGTGCCTGCTAAAACACCTCAACTACTAAAGTCACCTCCTGGCACCGAGGCAGAGGTGTATCACCACTCAACAGAAAAACGCCCCAAGCCTTTACGGCGTGGAGCGCTTCCCTGTTGCTAACGTATGTGAGGTGAGGCTTCTTAGGCCGCGTCGGCAGGTGCCGCGTTATCATCCGCATATTCGGCAGGGTTGCCTTGCAACGCTGCAGCAATATCCGCTGCCTTGGCACGAATGGCTGCTTCAATCTCAGCTGCGACCTTGGGGTTCTCTTTCATGAATTGGCGAACATTCTCTTTCCCTTGACCAATGCGTTGATCCTTGTAGCTGAACCAGCTGCCCGATTTTTCGACAATGCCCGACTTGATGCCCATATCGATCAGCTCGCCTTCTTTGCTGATGCCTTGGCCATAAAGAATATCGAACTCCACGGTTTTGAACGGTGGCGATACTTTATTTTTCACGACCTTCACCTTGGTGAGGTTGCCCACCACTTCTTCCTTATCCTTCAGCGCGCCAATGCGACGGATATCCAAACGCACCGAAGCATAGAACTTAAGGGCGTTGCCACCCGTGGTGGTTTCAGGGTTACCAAACATAACACCGATTTTTTGGCGAATCTGGTTGATGAAAATGACCGTACATTGTGTGCGGCTGATGGTGCCTGTGAGTTTACGCAATGCTTGGCTCATCAGCCGTGCTTGCGCGCCCATGGTCGCATCGCCCATTTCGCCCTCAAGCTCAGCCTTAGGAACCAGCGCGGCAACGGAATCTACAATTACCATATCAATCGCGCCTGAACGCACGAGCGTATCCGCGATTTCGAGCGCTTGCTCGCCGCTATCGGGCTGCGAAATGAGAAGTTCATCGACATTCACGCCAAGCTTACGGGCATAGACAGGATCAAGCGCGTGCTCGGCATCGATAAACGCACAGGTGCCGCCCATTTTTTGGCATTCAGCAATGCAATGGAGCGTAAGGGTGGTTTTACCCGAGCTTTCTGGCCCGTAAATTTCGATGATGCGGCCTTTAGGAATACCGCCAATGCCGAGTGCAATATCGAGCCCGAGTGAACCCGTGGAGATGGCTTCAATCTCGAGCCGCTCCTGATTACCAAACTTCATTATGGAGCCCTTGCCGAAGGTTTTTTCGATTTGCGCGAGGGCAGAATCGAGCGCTTTCTTTTTATCGGAAGATTTCATTTCAGCTTTATTACCAATCGACATAACTTTCTCCATTTGATGACTCCATTAACGCTTACACTTGCGCGCCGTATGCGACAATTGCTTTCGGATAGTTATACGCATTAATTGGGACAAGAATCAAGAATTATTTGGGACAAAATTCAAGAAGGCTGGTTATACAGCTAGAATCGAGCACCCGTGCGGCTGAGCGCAGGTGGATAACCTACTTCACCGCCATGCAGGCTTGGCCGCTCATGCTGGAGCATGCTGCGTTCGCAGCGGCCTTGCTGCCAAAGCTACCCGTCCGCAAGCGGTAGAAGGTACCATTCGGCAAATCCGCCTTGATGATGGTGGGTGAACCCGTAAGCACGGACGCATGCTTAGCGCTGATTTTCTTCCACGCTGCTTGTGCCTCTTCCTCGGATTTAAACGCACCAAGCTGCACCATGTAGGAACCACCTTGAGAAGATGTATCCTCTGGCTTGGGCTTAGCAGGTGCCTTCGCCACTTCCTTCGCAACAGGCGCAGGTTTTTTGGCGACGATTTTTTTCTCATTGATGATTTCAGGGTTGCTTGGCGATTTAGCTTCCACTGGTTTCACCACAGGTTTGGCGGCCACTTGCTCGCTAACCATAGGGGCTGGCACGGCAGTTTCAACTGCAGGCGCTGGCTCTTCCTTCGCAACAAAGGTTGTGGTGCTAGGTGCTGGCTTTGGGGCAACCACAGGCGGCACCGCTACGGGAGCGCTGTCCTCGGAATCCTCAATGCTCATCGCAGCAACAGGCTGCTCAGCTTCGGGCATTAATTTTTCACCACCCGAGGCTGCGCTATTGGGCGCAATCGCATCGTAGATGGTCTTATCCTGATGTGGGAATTCCTCGCCATCGGGCGTTGCGGGCGCTTCTTTAATCGGTGCGCCATCAGCCTCGACCACCAACACATCGCCTTCGCCAGTGGCTTGATTGCCCGAATGATAGGCATAATACGCTAACGCGGCGAACCCACCGACAGCAACAGCCAGAACCGCCCACGACATAGCGCGCGAGTTACCTACTTTTGCATCTTCTACGTCTTCGTATTCGTCCATATTTGGTCTCATCGCAATTCCTCCACGGGGTCAACACCACATACATTTAAGCCAGAAGCTACAACAACCGTAAGCGCCCGCGCAAGTGCTAAACGCGCGGCGGTGAGTGCTGGCTGATCTGCTTGCACAAAACGGATATCGGCATCTTTGCTGCCCACATTCCACAACCCATGGAAGCACGCTGCGAGTTGTTCGAGGTAGTAAATAATCCGGTGCGGCTCGTGCGCCACCGCTGCCTGCTCGACCAGACGTGGCCAGCCCGCGAGCAGCTTGATGAGGGTGAGTTCGGCCTCGTGGGTGAGCAGCGAGGCGTCCGCGCTGTTCTCCGATGCTTCATACGCCTCAGGCATCTGCTCGCGCGCAAGGCGCAGCACCGATTTAGCACGCGCATGGGCATATTGCACATAGAACACTGGGTTATCTTTGCTTTGCTCTTTCACCTTCGCCAAATCGAAATCCATGTCGGCGTTGGTCTTACGCATGAGCATCACAAAACGCAGAATATCCTTGCCCACTTCATCAAGCACATCGCGCGCGGTGACGAAATTACCCGCACGCTTGCTCATCCTCACGGGCTCACCATTTTTGGTGAGGTGCACGAGTTGGCACAGCTTAATATCGACCGATACTTTGTTATCGGAAAGTGCGGCTGCACTTGCTTCCATACGCTTCACATATCCGCCATGATCGGCACCAAACATGTAAATCAGCGTATCAAAATGCCGCGCGATTTTATCCATCGTGTAGGCAATATCGCCCGCGAAATAGGTGTAAGAACCATCGGCCTTCGCCAGCGTGCGGTCGGCATCATCGCCAAAAGCGGTGGATTTGAATAGCAACTGCTCCTGCGGTTCCCAATCCTCGACCTTCTCGCCTTTGGGCGGCTCAAGCGTGCCACGATACACGAAGCCCTTATCCTCGAGTTTGCGGATGGCCTCTTCGATTTTACCTGCGCGGCGCAGCCTTGCTTCGCTGGTGAACACATCGTGAGTGATGCCCATATCGGCAAGGTCGCTCTTAATCAGCGCCATCATACCCTCGATAGCGACATCGCGTGCAGTTTCGATCTGCTTCGCATCGCTTTCATTCAGCAGGCTTGGGCCATTTAATTCCTTGAGCGTTTCGCCGACACCTTTCAGGTATTCGCCTGGGTAGAGGCCTTGCGGAATTTCGCCGATATCCTCGCCCAATGCTTCGCGGTAGCGCAGCAGCGCCGATTTGGCGAGCACCTGTACCTGAGCACCCGCATCGTTGATGTAATATTCCTTGGTGACGTTATAGCCCGCCTTAAGCAGCAAAGTGGCAAGTGCATCGCCATAGACAGCGCCGCGCGCATGGCCAATATGCAGTGGCCCCGTGGGGTTTGCCGACACGTATTCCACATTGATTCGCTGCCCCGCGCCAATGTGCGAATTGCCATAGCTGGTATTGTTTTTCAAAATTGCGGGTACCACGGCTTGCCAGACCGAAGCGGCCAGCCGAAGATTAATGAACCCAGCCCCCGCAACCGAGACGTCACTGATGCCTTCGACACTGCGTAACTGCACGGCAATTTTTTCGGCAATTTCGCGTGGATTGGATTTCTCGCCCGCTGCCTTCATCTGCCCCGCCAGCACCATTGCTGCGTTGGTGCTTAAATCGCCATGGCTCGCCTCACGCGGGGGTTCGAGCGTAATCGCATCGGTTTTGGATGCTGGAAACGCCACTTCGACAGCAGCGAGCACGTGGGCGCGGTAGGTTTCAAAGATGTTCATGGGCTATCCGTTCGTAAAGAGCCGCCCTTTTAGAACGATTTTGGGCAGTTAGTCACGAAAAATCATGGGGTGCCTCGCTGTTTGACAAATGCCACGATTTGAGCCACAACCCGCCCCAACCTTGACGAATGGAGCACACCTATGACCACGAAACACATTCTCCTGCTACATGGTGATGGCATTGGCCCCGAAGTGGTGGGTGAAGCCAAGCGCGTGCTGGAATGGTGCGGCACCGCTGCTGGCATGAGTTTTGTGTTCGATGAAGCACTGATTGGCGGCAGCGCCTATGATGCGGTGGGCACCCCCTACCCCGCTGAAACGCTGGAAAAAGCCAAGAAAGCCGATGCGATTTTGCTCGGCGCGGTCGGCGGCCCAAAATGGGAAAGCCTTGAATATGCCAAGCGCCCCGAGCGTGGCTTGCTCGGCATTCGCAAAGACCTCGATTTGTTCGCGAACCTTCGCCCTGCCATGTGCTTTGCAGCACTCGCCGATGCTTCGAGCTTGAAGCCAGAAATTATCAGTGGCCTTGATATTCTTATCGTGCGCGAGTTGACGGGTGACATTTACTTCGGCCAGCCACGCGGCGTGAGTGTTGAAAATGGCCACCGTGTTGGCCGCAACACCATGATCTATGCCGATTGGGAAGTGACGCGCATTGGCCGCGTGGCGCTTGATTTGGCGCGGGCACGCGGCAAAAAGCTGTGCTCGGTCGATAAGGCGAACGTGCTGGAGACCACCGAAATGTGGCGCGAGGAAGTGCAAAAACTGCGCGATGCGGAATACAAGGATATTGAGCTGAGCCATATGTATGTCGATAACGCGGCCATGCAGCTGGTGCGAGCGCCCAAGCAGTTCGATGTGATGGTGACGGGTAATATCTTCGGCGATATCCTAAGCGATTGCGCGGCGATGCTGACGGGTTCACTCGGTATGCTACCTTCCGCTTCGCTCGGCGCTGAAATCAACGGCAAACGCGCGGCACTTTACGAGCCTGTGCATGGCAGCGCGCCTGATATTGCAGGCAAAGGGGTTGCTAACCCCATTGCGACTATTCTTTCCGTCAGCATGATGTTGCGTTATTCCTTCGGCCTTAATGCACAAGCGGATTTGGTGGATGCTGCCGTAGCGAATGTGCTTGAATCTGGCCTGCGTACGGGCGATATTATGCAAACGGGCGCCAAAAAAGTAGGTACCCGCGAGATGGGCGATGCAATTTTAACCGCGCTGCAGAACCTCGCAGCCAACACAAAGGTGGCTTAAGATGCGTACAGGTGTATTGAGCTTAATGGTGCTTTTGGCCACCCCAGCACTCGCTCAACCCACACCGCCTTCTGCTACACCCCCCACCCGCGCGATGACCCGCCCCACTACCGTTGCAAAGCCCCCTGCCCCTGCGCCAGCAAAACGCCCACTAACTAAGGCGGAACAGGAAGAGCAGAGGCAAAAAGCGATGGCTGAAAAAAAGGCACTTGATAAAATGACGCGAGAAATCATTGGTCAATCCTACGTCACTGGCAGAATGCTGAGCTGTCTTGTGAAAGAAGTTGGGCAAAAACCCACAATGCAATTTTATGATGAGCTGAAAGCGGTCGGAAAGGCAATCGAGGGGCTTTGTAAAAACAATAAACCCGCGGAAGCCCGCACATTACTCCAGAGCACCATCGAAAAAAACGCCGACCGCTCCATTACCAAGAAGGCGCTTGGCTGCTATGATGTGCAACTACCCAACATTCTTCAGCTTACCAGCCAGAGCTTTATTGCAAATTCAGCCAATTATACGCGTTGGTTACGTAACCCCGAAGCCGCCAAGACGGAAATCAACGATGCAAAACTGTGCGAAGGCATCCCTGTGGCGCCAACCCCAGTGGCTGCAAGTCCTGCAGCTTCACCTGCAGCACCCGCGACGGCGAAGCCTGCACCCACAAAAACTGACCTGCCCGAAGAATCGCTATAAGCAGTTGACGTTACCGCCGTTTGGCCTGATAATGCGCGCCCTTGACGTCATTTACATCGGATAGATTTATGAGCTACAAAATCGCAGTTGTTGGTGCCACAGGTAATGTGGGCCGTGAAATTCTCGAAATTCTCTCGCAGCGCAATTTCCCTGTGCGCGAAGTGGTGGCACTCGCCAGCCGCAACAGCGCAGGCAAGGAAGTGAGCTTCGGCGAGGAGAAAATTCTCACCGTGCAAGCGCTCGATGATTACGATTTCAAAGGTACCGATATTGCCTTGTTTTCACCTGGTTCGGCGGTGAGCAAAATCTATGCACCCAAGGCCGCCGCGGCGGGCTGTGTGGTCATCGACAATACCTCGCACTTCCGCATGGAAAAAGATATTCCGTTGGTGGTTCCCGAGGTAAATGCGGCAGCGCTGAAGGATTTCCGTAAAACCAATATCATCGCGAACCCCAACTGCAGCACCATCCAAATGGTGGTGGCTTTGAAGCCTTTACATGCCATTAACCCCATCAAACGCGTGGTGGTGAGCACCTACCAGAGCGTTTCGGGCGCGGGCAAAGAAGGTATGGACGAGCTATACGAGCAAACCAAAGGCCTGTTCGTACATGATTCCAAAGAGCCCAAAAAATTCCAGAAGCGCATCGCGTTCAACGTGATTCCGCAGATTGATGTGTACATGGATGATGGCAAAACCAAAGAAGAATGGAAAATGGTCGAGGAAACGAAAAAGATTCTCGACGAGAACATCAAGGTTTCCGCTACCTGTGTGCGCGTGCCGGTGTTCGTTGGCCATTCGGAATCGGTCAACATCGAATTCACCAACCCCATGAGCATCGAGCAAGTCTATGACGCGCTGGAAAATGCCGAAGGTGTGATGGTGGTCGATCGCCGCGAGGCTGGTGGTTATACCACACCCGTGGAATGCGTAGGTGAGGACGCAACCTTTGTTAGCCGCGTGCGCGTGGATGAGACAATCCCCAACGGCATAAACATGTGGGTGGTGAGCGATAACTTACGCAAAGGTGCAGCACTGAACGCCGTGCAGATTGCGGAAACGTTAGTGCAGCAGTTCGGCCTGAAACCAGCGCTGGAAACCGCATAAGTTACCTTAGACTAGTGCAAGTATCCGCCAGATGCGTTACGAGAGCCGCGCTCCTGCGTGTAATGCTCTAAAACCCGCGCGGCAAAGCCTGTACCAAGTGCGGACGCTTCGCCATGTTTTACTGCATGCAGTTGTTTTGCAGTAGCGGTGATTGCTACCCCCAGCTCCATTGGGCAAAGGCGCGCTGCCAGATCAGAAAAAGGCTTGATCTGAGCCGTTTGCAAACGCACAGACGTATCGACATCGTTCCGCCGTGGCCCCGTGTAATCGCCCCACATCATGCGCGCATAGAGTGGATTCTTATTGGCGACTTTAGCCGAACGCTCGAACAGTAGTCCCATAGGGATAATCTCTGCGCCCTCTTGGTAGAATGTAAGGGGCCGGTCTTTTGTATCGAGCTTAAGTTTGGGGCCTACATCGGAAACCAACCCATTCCGCTCAAAATATTTTTTTATGGTCTCCAGATCTCCTAGCAATGAACGATAGGCCTGCCCACCTGGCAAATCGTTACAAAACTGAACCCACTGCTTCATCGTTTTAATCTCGCCTGATTGGTGATATAGGCGCTTGAGCACAGGAAATTCGGGCTTTTCAATCACAATCTCATCGACTGTATTGCCGTTGCCAACTTTGCTGTGGGCGGGCGCAATGCCTGTTCGCAATAGCGTTAACATTTCCTCGAAATCAGGCATCCCGTTATTTTTTACATGTTGCCGCGTTGGAATCGTAACTTTTGCTGAAAGGCTATTCTCTTGGGCATGGAGCCTCTTTAAATTCGGAATCAAGTTTTTGATGCCATCGACCTCGATAGTAAAATAATGCCCCTCATGCATGGCGCCGTGGCTTGATAGATAGGTGTGCTGGATTGGTATCGGCGAAGCAGATACCACCGTGACCCCCGGATACGCTAGGGACGTTACGTTCTGCACTGCGTGCCCCTTTGCCAGCTGAGCATATGCTGATGCACCCAATAACTTCTCTAGGTCGACACCTGTTTCTTCATAAGCTTCGCGTCTGGCCGCCGCGAGGATTGATTCGCCTCTATCGACCGACCCTTGCGGAACACCGTAGCACTTAACGTTCTCACAATAACGGCCCTCAGTATAGGCAGCAAGCGTGTGTAAGCGCCTGTACCCATCAGGATCATTCGCCCAGCCATAGAGAATAACCCCAGCCCTCTTTGGCTTTTTCTCTTTTTTTTCTTGTGGATTATGTAGCTCACTGCCGTCCAAAATCTGTGTCTCCTCACCTGAGCCACTATACCCACTCTACCGCGAACCACACGTGACAGTTCTGTGACATTTTCAACCAATTAGGCTCGGCTGTGGATGGTGCGTTGCGCGGTTTGACAAGTTCTCGCAACGGCGAGCAGGTAACACTCCACAGTTTGCCGCCACGCTAATGAATGGCTTGGCCAAAAGTAGTAGCGACATAAGTACAGGAAAATCTACTAAAGCTGATTGCCCATATGGCCAACAAATATAGGTTGGCGGGTGGCACCGTTAATTTTAGTTACCGGACGCAACCTATCGATATGTTCCTGAACACCTAAATCGACATCGTGCTGAACCGCATGATCCCTGATGCGCTCCAGCGTATCAGCGAGTTGAAAATTGGTCATACTATGCTCAGATCCAAAAGGGCCATGATCCTCGGCAATGGCAAGCATGGCAGGTAACTGTTTTTGAATTTGAACACACTCCCCTCTGCTGCTCAGCGCGTGCGAAGTATCCTTAGCTTTGGTCAACAAATCGATAGCACTGCGCCGGTTGCCATCCGTTAATGCCGCCAAATCGGCATGGCTATGGCCGCCTGCTATTGATACTTCCAAAATATTGGGGCTTTGACCTCGGCTTACGGCCACTGCCAACATTTGGCTACCCAGCGCGCCATTCGCTTGCTTGGGGATTATTACGTCTTCTGAAATCGCAATGTGCGTCAAGTTCTTTTGATCCTTCAAATACGCCGCCACCTTCTCAAGATCATGAATGGCACCATCCTGCATGCAAAGCTTGTTGCCATTCACGTAGGGCTTTAATTCTTCTGGAACCTGAACCATAATCACTCTTCTTTTAAGGTTAACTAAGGCTGCACATTAGCCAAACGCGCGCTAACTGTGCGTGACAATTTCGTGACAATAGCTTTGAGGCTGTGTACATCCCCTGCACACAAGCATCAGCCTGTTTGACAAAGGCTTTTTGCCGCTCCATAAAGACGCATCACCATCCACACGCGAGCTAGCCATGGGCAACATTCACGAAAATCGGCCGCTTTCTCCGCATTTAAGCGTTTATCGCTGGCAGATTACCAACAGCTTATCAATCCTTCACCGCATTAGTGGCTTTGGGCTTACGCTTGGCCTCATGCCACTTGCGCTTTGGCTCTGGGGCGCGGCCTACTCGCCCGAATTATTTACCTGCATCAGCGACATGGCGGCAAGTATCGTCGGCAAGCTGTTTTTATTCGGCTGGTCGCTCGCATTCTATTACCATCTTGCGAACGGTGTCCGCCATTTGAACTGGGATCTTGGCAAGGGTTTCGATCTCAGTGAAGTGTTGGCGTCAGGCCGTGTGGTGATTGCGTTTGCGCTCGCTATGACGGTATTCACTTGGGTATATATCGCACAGATCATGGGGTGGATTCATGGATAATTTATCGTCACTGCGCACACCTATCAAGCGCGCGCGCGGGCTGGGTTCGGCACATTCGGGCACCCATCATTTTTGGGTACAGCGCGTTAGTGCGGTTGCTCTTATTCCGCTTTCCATTTGGTTCATGGTAGCGTTGGTGGGTAAGTTGCTCGGCGGCGACCCATATACGGTCATGTCTTGGCTTAAAAATCCACTGACTGCGCTTACACTTGGTGCATTGATTGTTGCCCTATTTGTCCACGCGCGCCTTGGCATACAGACCATTATCGAAGATTATATTCGCTGTGAAACCAAGAAAATTGCGGCGTTACTCTTTCTCAATCTTTTCATTTTTGGCCTCGGCGCGGCATCACTCATGGCGATTGCGCGCCTCCACTTCTTCGGCATCTAAGGATTTATCATGGCTGACGCTCCTAAAATTTCTCACGCGGTTCCTTCCGTCAACGGCCGCGCCTACCCTATCACTGACCACTACTACGATGTGATTGTGGTGGGTGCAGGCGGTGCCGGTTTGCGCGCCACATTTGGTATGGCGGCGGAAGGACTCTCCACCGCATGCCTGACCAAAGTATTCCCTACCCGCAGCCACACGGTTGCCGCACAAGGCGGCATTTCGGCCGCGCTTGGCAACATGGGCCCCGATGATTGGCGCTGGCATTTTTACGATACCATCAAAGGTGCCGATTGGCTTGGTGACCAAGATGCCATCGAATATATGTGCAAAAATGCGCCTGAGGCGATTATCGAGCTGGAGCATTACGGCGTTCCCTTCAGCCGCACCAAGGAAGGCAAAATCTATCAGCGCCCCTTTGGTGGCATGACGACCGATTACGGCAATGGCCCTGCTGCACAGCGCACCTGCGCCGCTGCTGACCGTACTGGCCACGCGATTTTGCACACGCTTTACACGCAAGCGCTACGCCACAAAGCGAAGTTTTTTGTGGAATATTTTGCCCTCGATTTGTTGATGACGGATGATGGCGAATGTCGCGGTGTGTTGGCGTGGAACTTGGATGATGGCTCGCTGCACCGCTTCTGGGGTCAGCAAACGATTCTCGCTACGGGTGGTTATGGCCGTGCGTATTTCTCGGCCACTTCGGCACACACCTGCACGGGTGACGGCGGCGGCATGGCGCTACGCGCTGGCTTGCCGTTACAGGATATGGAGTTCGTTCAATTTCACCCCACGGGCGTTTATGGCGCAGGCTGCTTGATTACCGAGGGTGCGCGCGGTGAAGGTGGCTATTTGGTGAACAGCAAAGGCGAGCGCTTCATGGAACGCTATGCGCCAAGCGCGAAGGATTTAGCGAGCCGCGATGTAGTGAGCCGCAGTATGACCATGGAAATCCGCGAAGGCCGCGGTGTGGGGCCCGAGGGCGACCATATCTTCTTGCACCTTGATCACCTTGCGCCTGAAGTGCTGCATGCCCGCTTACCAGGGATTTCGGAAACCGCGAAAGTATTTGCAGGCGTTGATGTGACCAAGGCACCTATTCCTGTTATCCCGACGGTGCATTACAACATGGGTGGTATCCCCACCAATGTGTTCTGCGAAGTAGTGACGCATAAAAATGGTAACCCCGAAGCGGTGGTACCTGGTTTAATGGCCATTGGTGAAGCTGGCTGCGTGTCGGTTCATGGTGCCAACCGCCTAGGTTCCAATTCGCTGCTTGATTTGGTGGTATTTGGCCGTGCCGCTGCCCACCGCGCGCGCGATATTGTTAAACCTGGGCTGAAAGTGGCCAAAGCGCCAGAATCTTCAACCCAGAAAGCGCTCGCACGCTTTGACGGGATTCGCTACGCCAACGGTGCCAACCCTACATCGGGCATTCGCAAAAACATGCAGAAAATCATGCAGACCAATGCTGCCGTTTTCCGCACGCAAGAAACCCTCACCGAGGGCGTGAAGAAAATGGCGCAAGTCTATGATTCTTTTAACGATGTGAAGGTCTCAGATCGCGGCCTTATCTTCAATTCTGACCTACTCGAAACACTGGAGCTCGATAACCTTCGCGGCCAATCGCTTGTTACCGTAGTTAGTGCTGAGAACCGCAAAGAATCGCGCGGGGCACATAGCCGCGAGGACTTCACTGAGCGTGACGATACGAACTGGATGAAGCACACTCTGTGCTGGCTGGACGATAAGGGCAAAAACAAAATCGACTATCGACCCGTGCACACAAAAACACTCACCAGCGATGTTGAATATGTCGCGCCGAAGAAGCGGGTTTATTAATGGCATTCTTGCATCGCTCGATTCCGTTTATCTGCCTGTTAGCGCTGGGTGCCTGTGTGGCGCCGACGACGGATAACCCGAACGTGACGCAAGCTGAGTGGAAAGCTGAGCAAGAAGCGCAAGCCATCGCCGCCAAACAAGCGCCCATCAATTTCAATGACAAGAAAAACTATGGCGATAATCAGGTCGAGGAGCTGGTTGGCCGCCTTGCGCCTATTGCCCACCGTGTCGAGAACGCGGCGACTGATGTGTGCAGGAGTTTGGACGCGAAGGCTAACTGCACCTTTCAAGTGATTCTGGATTCCAAGGAACACGGCCTGAATGCGCATGCCGATGGCCAAAATGTAGTAATCTACCCTGCGATGGTGGATTTTGCGAAGAACGACAACCACCTCGCGTTTGTTATCGCCCACGAATTTGCCCACAACATCATGGGACATATTAAAGCGAGCCAGCAGAACACCCTCATCGGCTCCTTACTTGGTACTGCTGCAGATGTTGCGGCAGGTGCAGCTGGCGCGAATACGGGCGGGATTTTCAGCAAAGTCGGCGGTCGGCAAGGCTTGCTGAAGTATTCCGCGGCATTCGAGGCCGAGGCGGATTATGTCGGCCTCTACATTCTCGCGCAGGCGGGCTACAAAATTGAAGATGCCCCCGATTTCTGGCGCATCATGTCGCAGGCGAATCCTGATTCAGTCTATATCAGCAGCAGCCACCCCACCAACCCCGCACGCACGATTGCCATGGGCAAAACGGTGGCCGAAATACGCGCCAAGCAAAAAGCTGGGCAACCCTTAATCCCCAATATTCGCCCGAAGAAATAGGAGCACGCAATGGCTGAGTTTTCACTTCCCGCCAATTCCAAAATTAGCAAGGATGGCAAACGCTTTGCTGCGCCCGAAGGCGCAACCCGCGTGAAGGTGGTGAACATCTACCGCTTCGACCCCGAGGATGTGGACGACAACGGCAAACCCAAAAACCCACGCGTCGACCGTTACGAGATCGACCTCGATAAATGCGCGCCGATGGTGCTCGATGCCCTGATTAAAATTAAAGATGAAATCGACCCATCCCTCACCTTCCGCCGCAGCTGCCGCGAGGGTATTTGCGGTTCCTGTGCGATGAACATCGATGGCGCGAATACACTTGCTTGCACCAAATCCATCGCCGATGTGAAGGGCGAGCTGAACATCTACCCGCTGCCGCACATGAAAGTGGTGAAGGATCTGGTTCCCGATATGAACCATTTTTATGCGCAGTATGAATCCATCGAGCCATGGCTAAAAACGGATTCCCCCGTTGCTGCCAACGCCGAGCGTCTACAAAGCCCTGAAGATAGAGAAAAACTCGATGGCCTGTATGAATGTATTCTTTGTGCCTGCTGTAGCACCAGCTGCCCCAGCTACTGGTGGAACCCCGATAAATACCTTGGCCCCGCCATTTTGCTACATGCTTATCGCTGGATTATCGATAGCCGTGATGAGGCCACGGGTAGCCGCTTGGACGACATCGAGGATCCCTTCAAGCTCTACCGCTGCCACACCATCATGAACTGTGCTAAGGCTTGCCCAAAGGGATTAAACCCCGCGAAAGCCATTGCAGAAATCAAGAAATTGATGGTCAGCCGCAAGGTTTAGAGCCACCTATAGTTGTTACCTAAAAGCCACCACTCAATCATTGCTAAACTGCAATGATTGCTTAATGCTTTGTTTAAGGTTTGATGCTAAGCTGGCAAGGTGTATGCTTAGGGCACACTCATTTCATCATAGGGCAATCCATGAAAAATTCGTTTAATGCTATTGATAAAAAAGCATTTTCACTGGTAGAGCTTTCCATTGTTCTTGTTATCTTAGGGCTTCTGGTAGGTGGGGTTCTCTCGGGGCAATCGCTGATTCGCGCTGCGGAATTGCGCTCGGTTAACTCAGAATACCAACGCTACTCAGCTGCGATGGGCACCTTCCGCGATAAGTATTTTGCCCTACCTGGTGATATGAGTAACGCCACTAGCTTCTGGGCTGCTGAGGCGAACGGCGATGGCAATGGTTTGATTATGGGTTCGGCGCCAACCGTAGCAGCAACCAACGAAACAGGCCACTTCTGGTCGCAACTTGCATTAGCTGGCCTGATTGAGGGTGTCTACACACCCGCTTCGTGGGCATCGCCAGTGCTTGGCACAACCAACCCATCCGGGAAAATGGCAACTTCAGGCTGGCACATGCGCTCTGTTGGCACCGTTGCCAACGATGATATCACTGTAGGTACCACGGGTGCGGGCACTAACATCATGTATGAAGGTAACTACGGGAATGCGTTCTTCTTCATGAAAGCGGTGACGCTTGCTGCGCCGACTGCTGCAGGCGGGCTGATGCGCGCGGAAGAAGCTTGGAATATCGATACGAAGATGGATGATGGTAAACCGATGACCGGCTCGGTGACATCGCTTGAGATTCAGGGTGCTGCTAGCCCCAATGGCTGCGCTAATGCTGCAGGTTCAACCTCGGCAACCGCTTCCAGCGTGGCGTATGACTTACTGAATTCGAACGCAAGCGAATGTTCGCTGGTGTTTAAATCCGGTTACTAAGCGGTTTAACCGCGTCAATGAAAGCCCGCCCACTCGGCGGGCTTTTTTTATGCTACTAGGTGGCTTGCACAACACCACTGTACGCGCTACACAAGCCCCCATTCACCCTTTACACGCCCACACTGTATGCATAAGTTTGCCAGCCCTGCCCAATTTGCCCGTATCAGCGCCGTGATGCTGCCCATCGCGGTGGCGATTGCCGTGTTGTGTGGCGCGCTTGGGCTGTACCTTGGCCTTGCTGTTGCGCCTGATGATTATCAGCAAGGGGCGACGGTGAAGATCATGTATATTCATGTGCCCGCCGCGTGGATGGCCAGCGCCTGCTATGGCTTCATGGCACTCATGTCGGCAAGCTTCCTTATTTGGCGGCACACATTGGCGGATGTGTTGGCGCGCGAGGCGGCGCCGATTGGTGCGGTGTTCACGCTTATTTGCCTCATCACGGGCATGCTGTGGGGTAAGCCCACCTGGGGTGCCTATTGGGTGTGGGATGCCCGCCTGACCAGTATGCTGATTCTGTTGCTGCTTTATGCGGGCTACCTTGGGGTGGCAGCCAGTGGCGACAATTCCGAACGTGTGAAGGTAGCCAGTGCATGGATTGCTCTGATCGGCGCCATCAACCTGCCCATAATCAAATATTCTGTGGAATGGTGGAACAGCTTGCATCAAGGCGCCAGTATTCTGCGCAAAGGTGGCCCAAGCATTGATGCCTCGATGCTGCACCCACTATTGCTAATGATTGCCGCCTTTAGCGCCCTGTTTGTGGTACTGCTATTGGTGCGGGTCGATACGGCGCTGAAAGCAGTTAAATTGCGCCGCTTGCAAATCCAGCGTATTGCGCTAAAGAACGCGGCGATTGAACCTAACTAGTTTAGAGAGATTTGGCCTGCGTGGCCTATGATACTGAGGAACCCATGACCTTCATCGTCAATGATAACTGCATTAAATGTAAATACACTGATTGCGTAGAAGTATGCCCGGTGGACTGCTTCTATGAAGGCGAGAATATGCTCGTCATCAACCCCGATGAGTGCATCGATTGCGGTGTGTGCGAGCCAGAATGCCCAGCCGAAGCCATTAAACCCGAATCGCCTGAATTATTGAACTGGGTGGAGATGAACCGCGAATACGCAATGCAATGGCCAGTCATTACCAAAAAGAAAGACGCCCCCGCCGATGCCGATGAATTCAAAGGCGTGGAAGGTAAGTTTGAGAAGTATTTTAGTGCAAAAGCAGGCACAGGCGACGCCTAGGCAAGTATTTACAAGACCTAAGCCTATGTTTTATATAAATAAAAAATTTATCAACTAATAAACTTACAAATTAACTAAAATTTTACCTTATTATGTCTGCTTATTTTGTGCTATAAGAGACGAATCTTAAGGGAATCCCTCACTAGATAGGGAACTTTGAGCATCCAAGTGTACTCTGGTCTGGCCCCGCCAGCTTTTTGGTGGGTGTCTTTTGTTTAACGGTTTTGGCGCGCTCAAGTCAACCACGCGCCGCAATGTTAAGGAAGTACGAAATTATGGCAACCAAGTCAAAAGCAAAAGTAGCGTCGAAATCGAAAGTAACCGCTAAAGTAAAAACCTCGAAAAAACCTGTCGCTAAAAAGGCCCCTGCTAAGAAAGCCGTGGTAAAAAAAGTAGCGGCGAAAAAGGCCCCTGCTAAAAAAGTTGTTGCTAAAAAAGTCGTCGCTAAAAAAGTGGTGGCGAAAAAGGCTCCTGCTAAAAAAATCGTTGCTAAAAAAGTAGCGCCGAAAGCCGCTGCTAAGCCTGTATTGAAAATGGTGGCCAAAAAGCCTGAAGCGAAAAAAGCTTCGGTGCCTGCGCCCAAAGCTGCAGTTAAACCAGCGCTCGATACACGCAAAACGCTCGACCGTGCACCTAGCCACGCAAACAAGGCTCCTATCTCGTCGGTAGGTCGTCAGCAGCAGCAAAATGGCCGCACCATGTTTGTGGTACCCCCACAAGCCACCAACGGTCGCAAAAACTTCGCCGTGGGCGAATACGTGGTTTACCCAACGCATGGCGTGGGCAAAATCATGGGTCATGAAGTCGAGAAAATCGGCGAACATGAACTCAAAGTATTCGTGATTTCGTTCGAGAAAGACAAAATGACGCTGCGCGTGCCTGTTGGCCGTGCAGAAGCTGCCGGCCTGCGTTCGATTTCGAGCAATGACCAAATCGGCAAAGCACTTGCTACCCTGAAAGGCCGCGCGAAAATTGCACGCGGTATGTGGAGCCGCCGTGCGCAAGAGTATGAAGCAAAAATCAACTCGGGTAACCTTGTTGCGATTGCTGAAGTCGTGCGTGATTTGCACAAGAACGTGGATCAATCGGAGCGTTCGTACTCTGAGCGTATGATCTACGAAACAGCGATGCACCGCCTGTGTGGTGAAGTAGCTGCGAGCGAGCGCGTGGAAGTGAAAGACGCACAAGACCGCTTGCTGAAAGTACTTCGTAAACAAGCGGCAATGGCTGCGTAACTTACGCACCTAACCTAAAAGCAGATAGCCACACCATGCTTTGGTGTGGCTATTTTTTTATCCAAAATATTATGAAGAACTACAAGCTTGCGAGCAACGCCTCGCGGCCAGCGATGGCAACAATTTCATCCTCGTGCGATTTGACGCCGGAAACGCCGATACCGCCGACACACTCGCCGTTATAGATAATCGGTACACCACCTTGCACAGGCAAACGGTTTGGCATCAGCCCCACGGCTGGGCGTTCCTTCACTACATCTTCGAGCGCTTTGGTGGGCGCTTTGGCAATGGCCGCGGTGCGTGCCTTAAGGGTGGCTATTTCGGCACTGGGTAGCCCTGCCCCATCCAACCGCTCGAGATGGATTAGGTAGCCTGCCTCGTCGGTCACCGCGATGGAGACCAGCCAGCTATTTTTTGCCGCTTCTACCTTGCAGGCCTCGACGATTTTTGCTGCATCCGCAGCCGAGAGGGTCGTTTTCGTACGCATCGCTACTTCCTTATGAATTAGATGAATAAGCACATTCCTGAACGCCCCATAGGCTTTTGGCAACCCTTGGCTGACATACTCACAGCCCCCGCGAAATCGAAAAAATCACCCACAGCATCAGTAAATGCTTTCAAAATCCCCCACAACGCTCTAAAAGCGCCTACCACGCGGATGTGGCGAAATTGGCAGACGCACCAGATTTAGGTTCTGGCGCCGCAAGGCGTGGGGGTTCAAGTCCCTCCATCCGCACCAGCTACTAAGTGGCTGATTCTTTTGGGTGCAATTGTACCCACCCCACAGAATCTTCACACAACTGTCACACAAAAATCGGTGCTGCCCGCTATAGTGATAGATGAATTAATCTATCCTTCGTGAGGCATCGATGTCTGCTAATCCAGCAACTGCTCAACAAGAAACCCAAGCGGCGCAAGCACCTGCCGAGCCAACTGAAGCGATTGCGGGTACCGCGCGCGAAGCTGCACCAAAACCAGAGCAAGCCGTAGCGCCTGAGGCAATTGCCGCCAATGATAGCTCGATTGCCCCCACGGGTCGCCCACCATTGCAAAAGCCAGAAGGAACAGCAGATGTTGCAGCAGTTGCACCAGCAACCCCAGCGGCGAATGACTCCCTGAAAGAAACGGCCACGGCGATTGAGCAGCAATTGGCAAAATATATCGGCGAACGCCTAAGCGCAGAACAAGCCAACGGCCTAACGATTGATGTGGTGTTGGCCAAGAGTAATGCAGTGACGGGTGCAGGCTCTTCTCGGCTTCAAGAACTTCATGACATTGCTCTGACTATCAAAGGCCCATTCGTAAGCGAGGAGCAAAAAAATGTGAGCTGGGAGGGTAATGCACTAGCAGCATTAAAACAGCACCCTGCATTTTTAGCGCTTTCAAATGATGCGAGCGAACGTGTCTATCATCATTTTTCTCTCAAAAAAGGCGATAATACGGGTGACGATTTGGTGCTGAAAACCTACTCACTCGATAAGGCCGCTTTAGAGGAATTACTCAA
>CAUJIC010000074.1 GCA_963205305.1 Pseudomonadota bacterium
TATGAAAATACCATTTCGAAAAAAGCCAACGGTCGCTGCCACTGCGGATAGCGCCCCCAAACTCACCATGTGCGAGATCTATGCGGATGCGCCGCCGAATTTGCCGAGCTTTACGAGCGAGCTATCGGCCATCAAAGATAAATTAATTGCCGAGGAGGGGGTGCACCCGTTTGCGCCCTCAGCCAATGGCGATGCATACGCGCAGATAGATCGCTGCCGCCTTGCACCCAAAGTGGGCCGCCAAGCCGACGGCAAAGTGTGGAACAAACATTGTTACGGTCTGTTCGATGAGGCAAGCGGTAAGCTGCTTGCTGCCGTGTATGTGAAGCTTGCCAACATCGCGCCCAACAGCCAAGGCAAGGTGGCGGACAATCAATTGCAGGGTAATGTGCACGAAGCCGTCACCTCGGCAGGCCAATGGATTGAGGCGCCCAACACGGCCTTTTTTTACACCATCACCAGCATGCGCGACAAAAAACAGAGCAGCGATAAAGCGTGCGATTCAGAGGCCATGAACCCTAAGGTTTTAGCCAAGTTAAAGCGGGTGGCGGCCAAGCAGGTTGGCAAGGCGCTTGGTAAGGCAGTGAAACTAAATGGTGCAGACCTAGACATCGGAAAGCTTGATGAATTAACGCCACAACAACGCAGCAATGCCGAGCAACTGATTCACTTCGCCGCCGCAGAGGTGAGCGAGCAATATGGCGTGCGCGCGCATTCCACCCTTTCGCCCGTACGCACGGGCACCAAGCCCGAGAAAATGGCTGGCCTACGCCCGTGGTTGAGGGAAGTACTGTCGGATGATGCCAAGGCCAAGTGCCTGCTGACGAAAGACGAGCGGCAGTTGCTTAAGCCAGCGCAAGGCAGCAATTATTTTGAGAAGCTGGAGCATTATCACGAGCAGCGCAGCGGCTTGCCGCAAAAAACACAGAAAGACCTAACTCGCCTGATGGAAGATTTAGCTATCTATTACATTGCGCACGAGCGCGACCCGCAAAAGCCCCACCGCCCACGTGATTCAGTAACGGGCTTTCACATCCCCAATGGCGCGAAGCTGGCCAATGTGCACTACTTGCCACCCGAACAATCCACCCCGCTCGATACGGCAGGTTCGTTTGGCGTCATGGTGAATTATCGCTACGAACTAGATTTGCTCGCTGCCCGCAAGGCTAATTTCAAGCGCGAGGCCATTGTGCCTCTCGGGCTTGAACTGTCGCAGCGCTATCAGGCGCGGCTAGGCGCGCTGGGCGAGAAGGCGGATGTTGAGGAACTGCGCGCGCGCGTTGGCGTTCAGCCGCACGCAGAGCTCGGTAGTAAATACCATCTCGCGCTTGGCACTATCGACCTGCAGTACCCCGCTGCACACGCGGGCAAGCTGGCCTTGGTTCAGGCTGAACAGGTTGCTGAAAAATAGCAGCACAGAGGCCGATGATCAACGAGCGTTGTGCGCCCCAAGCTTCTCAATAAGGACTAGCGTAACTGGCTAGCCGCTGCTTCGGCGGTGTGGTGGGCAATGCCCTGCGCCACGTGCTGAACATCCGCGCGCTCGATAGTGGTGCTGGGTGCTGCGGGGAGTGTATTGGCAGACGCAATATCAAGCTGCACATCAAGATTGTGGGAGCGTTTAGGAATTGAAGCATAGGGAGCTAGGCCGTGCAGTTCGAACCATGGGTTCTGGCGTTGGCTATCGAGTTCTTTACTTAAGCGCTCACGAATCTCTTGGTAATTGCCGTTGATCTCCATACGCTTGGCGAAGAAGCGCGCCGTGGTCTCAACCGCTTTTTCGCGCAGTTCGCCATCGGGCTGCTTGTTGATGATTTGCGCGGCGATGCGGTAGGCGTCTTGTTCGACCGCAGCGCTATCGATGCTTCCGCCCACGGTCTTTTTCGATGCGGCATACAAGCCGTTTGCACCAATCATGACAGTGGGGATGGTAAAATCTATGGGGTAGTATTTACTTGCTGGAATGATTGTTCCATCTTTCTTGTTGTAGGTTTGAGGCGCCTCGTTGTGGAAGCGTTTGCGCTCATTGATGGCGCTCTTGTAAGTGAAGTAGGTGTTTGAATAGCCAAGTAAGCCGCCGACGCTAAGCGGGTTGGACTGAATTTTCATCCAAGCGCGCTCAACGATACCAGCCTTTGCATATTTTTCGTCATCAATCTTCTTTTCGGGAATGATCAACGACGCAAGGAAGCCAGGGCCGAAAATAGCGGCTGCTTTGATTTTATCAGCATTACCTTGCTTCAAACCAGCTTTGATAGAAAAACCAGCTGCGACGACTTCGAGGCCGCATTTAATTTGGTTTGCATACGCATGCAGGTAATCTTGCCCAAGCTGGCCAAAGGTTTTCCCTTTATTCGAGATCTCGACGTAAATCGATGCATTCTTTGGAATTTCGATGCCGTTGCGGTCATATTCTTTGCTGAGCTTCTTTAACAAGAGATTTAGCTGGCGCGAGCTATCATGCTCATCGACTAGAGCAAGTGGTAAGTCCGCTACTGCAAAGGCAAGTCCCATTCCGAATTGACCTGCTTCGAACTTATTTGGATTTTTTATTGGATCACGATTATGGGATTCGAAGCCACGCAGCACGCCTTCGCCAATCGACATCGCGTTGCCGACCGTTGCCAGAATCCCAGACCAGCGCAAGGTGCGAGATTTAACAGCATTAACGATGCCTTTCGATTCCGCTTTCGCCTCATCCTTATTTTGGAGCACGTGTTCGTTTTTTGGGGTGCCTTGTTGTCCACGCAGCGTGGCAATCAATTCATCATTGTTACGGATGCCCGCAACGCGCAGCACATAGTGGCCATCGCGCGAATCGGATAAGGTTCCCCAACCTTTGAGGCGTAAGCTGGCACGGATTTCGGCAAGCTTTTCTTTAGGTGCATCAGGGTTGGCATAGAGATAGGCGACGGATTGGCCGTTCTTCTGCGTGCGCACGTCCACCTGCGTCACAGCGCTGCCGCTGGGCCATTCATAGTGGGTGTTAGTGTCGCGCTTCATCCGTATTCAAGCCTTTTACATGTAATTAGTGTAAATTAATGCATTATATCAATAGTATCATAGATTATACTTGGTTTTGTGAAGGTTTTATGACAATTAGGCATGTACATTTTATTTTTGTTATTACATATGCTTTTTGTGATTAGGTGAAATTCGATATGTAGTTGCATTTTTTTGAAGCATTGCTTGACTTGTGCACCGCAACCGTGTAGAGGCCAAACTCCACTGGCGCGCCATGAGTGTCGCCGGGGCTAATGTTAACAGTTAAAAAAAGTCAGAAAGTAGGGTCGGCAAATGTCGCGTCGTTGTGCAATCACAGAAAAAGGTGTCCAGTCGGGCAACAATGTTTCCCACTCGAACCGCAAGAGCAAGCGCCGTTTCCTGCCAAATATGCAGGAAGTAAGCCTTCAGTCGGATTCGCTGGGTCAAACCATTCGCATGCGTATTGCTGCAAGCACCCTGCGCACGATCGACCACAATGGTGGCCTCGATAACTATTTGATGACCACGCACAGCAAATCGCTGAGCGAAGAAGCACGCAAACTGAAATCGCGCATCATCAAAGCGCGCGCCGCTGCACCAACCGCAGCCGCCTAGTTTTTGCGGATACGAAATGAAAAGGGCGCCAAAAGGCGCCCTTTTTTATTGCCCGTCATTTGGTGAGTTAGAGGTAATACCGCCTGTTTAGACTCGTATCACGGCTCTCATCATACTCAGGGATATAGTTCGTCTTACTCGCCTCTTTGAGCGATTCAACGAGTTTACGCCAGGCTTCACGGGTAACTGGCTGATTAATAAGCATCATGCCCTCCTGTAGCTGTTGTTAACCTACAAACACTACAGGAGGGGGGTTAATAAAGGGTAAATATTGGGTGGGATTTTAGGGATTAAGCGGCTATGCGGCGCTTTTCTTTGCGGGTTTTGCGAATGTCTTCGGGCGAGAAGAGGCTGGTGAGCTGGTTGAGCATGGTGTCGCCTAGTTGCTCCACATCATGCAGCGTGACGGCGCGTGAGTAGTAGCGCGTCACATCATGCCCGATGCCGATGGCGAGGAGCTCCACATCCCCCGCGCGTTCGATGCGGCCAATCGTTTCGCGCAAATGGCGGTCGAGGTACGCGCCCGAATTGGCGGAGAGGGTGGAGTCATCGACCGGAGCACCGTCTGAAATCACCATGAGGATTTTGCGTTGCTCGCGCCGAATGCGGATGCGGTTATACGCCCAGAGGATGGATTCACCGTCGATATTTTCTTTGAGAATACCATCTTTCAGCATCAGTCCCAAATTGCGTCGCGCGCGGTTGAGGCGTTGGTCGGCCGATTTATAAATGATGTGCCGCAGATCATTCAGCCGCCCAGGTTCGCTCACGCGCCCAGCATCCAGCCACGCTTTGCGGCTGTGGCCGCCTTTCCAATCACGCGTGGTGAATCCAAGAATTTCTACCTTCACCCCGCAGCGTTCCAACGTGCGCGCCAAAATATCTGCACTCAGTGCCGCAATGGTGATGGGGCGACCGCGCATGGAGCCCGAATTATCGATGAGCAGAGTGACGACGGTATCACGAAACTCGCTATCTTTTTCGAGCTTATAAATAGTGGTGATATCGGGCCGTGCGACAATGCCAGCAAGGCGCGCGTTATCAATCAGCCCATCCTCCAGCTCCAACATCCATTGCCGCGTTTGCTGGGCAAGCAGCAAGCGTTGCAGGCGGGTTGCCAAGCGGCTTGTCACGGTGTGGTATTGCCGCACTTTTTGCATCAGCGTTTCAAACAATCGGTCGAGTTCCTCGTGGCTGGCTAGTTCATCGGCGGGCACAATTTCGTCGAATGCGGTGGTGAAGGCGCGGTAGCTGTCGCTCACTTCCATAGTGAATTCGGGGCGGTTGGGCGCGGCGCGGGGGGCTTTTTCCTTCGGTGCAACATCTTGTTCGGCATCGCTATCGAAGTCCCCTGGGGCTTTCACCTCGCGCCGTTCGCCGTGTTCATTATCCTCCGCATCGCCCGCCGATTGCAGGGATTGCGTGGCGTCCGTCTGCATTTGTTCTTCGTCCGCGTCATCGCTATTGTGGCCCAACACATCAGGGCTGTTTTCGGATTCGCCATCGCCACCCTCCACATCGCCCAAGCGGTGGGTGATGAGTTTGAGGTCGAACAAAATATCCTGCACCACGCGCGCATAGTCGCGCTGCGATGCGGCTTTATCCTTCAGTTGCGCAAGGTGTTTTTCGGCGGCTTTCTCCACCCATGGCCGCATTTGAGCAACGAGGGATTGGATAGAAGCAGGCGGCGCTTCACCCGTCATCACCTCGCGCGCCAACATGGCCACCACATCAGGCAGGGCGGTGCTGAGGCCTTGCTGAATGCCATCCGCTGCTTTGTCATAGCCCTTAAACTCGAACGAGGTTTGGTGGCGCTGGGCAAGGTTATGCTTCATGCCCTTAAACTGGCTCGCCCCAATCGCTTCGAGGCGAATTTGTTCCAACGCATCGAACATGGCGGCGGCTTGGGCATCCGCGGGGCGGTTGGTTTCGTGCGTGTGGGCGTTGTGGTGTTTCATGGCGAGCGCCGCTAAATCCACCTGCCCGCGCATGTGGCGGGTGCTGGCCTCGGGCGAATCGCTGAGGGTTTTAGAAATAAGTATTAGCTCACGCTGAGCGAGCGGTTCATCCACCACACGGTTGAGGCCGACGGAAACTTTTAGCTCAGCTTTGCCAGAAAGCGCCTGCGCGACCTCGGCTTGGCGCGCTAAAAACTCGCGCTCGATTTCAGCGGGGGATGGTTCGTAGTGCTTCACGCCGCCGCCAGTAAATCCACATCAAAACAGCGCTGGTAATATTCGGCTACGGTGGCGCGTTCCATTTCGTCGCACTTGTTGAGGAAGCTGAGGCGGAAGGCCATGTCGAGGTCGCCGAAGATGCTAAAATTCTCCGCCCAGCTGATCACGGTGCGGGGGCTCATCACGGTCGAAATATCACCATTCATGAAGCCCGCTCGCGTCAAGTTCGCCATCGCCACCATGGAGGCAATTTGCTTTTTGCCTTTGGCATTTTGCATGGAGGGCAGCTTGCCGCTGACGATTTTTTCTTCCACATCATGCGGCAGGTAATTCAGCGTGGTTACAATGTTCCAGCGGTCCATCTGCCCTTGGTTGATGGCTTGGGTGCCGTGGTAGAGCCCCGTGGCATCGCCCAAGCCAATCGTGTTACTCGTCGCGAAAATGCGGAAATACGGGTGAGGGGTGATGACGGTATTTTGGTCGAGCAGCGTCAGTTTGCCCTGCGCTTCCAGAATCCGCTGAATCACGAACATCACATCGGGGCGGCCAGCATCGTATTCATCGAACACCAGCGCGATGGGGCGGCGCAGTGCCCATGGCACAATGCCCTCTTGGAATTGGGTGATTTGCTTGCCGTCCTTCAGCACAATCGCGTCGCGCCCAATGTGGTCGGTACGGCTGATATGCGAATCGAGGTTGATGCGGATGCACGGCCAATACAGGCGCGCCGCCACTTGCTCGATATGGGTGGATTTGCCCGTACCATGATAGCCCTGTACCAAAACGCGTCGGTTATGCTCGAACCCTGCGAGGATGGCGAGGGTAGTTGCTTTATCGAACTGGTAGTTCTCATCCACCTCGGGCACCAGCGGGTGCGGGGGCGAGGAGAAGCCTTGCGGTTTGAGATCCGATTCGAAGCCGAATATTTTTTGTGTCGAAAACGTGCGTGTCGGTGCAGCTTCGAAGGTTTCGTTGGTCTTATCCATGGGGCATTCCTTTGGTTATTCGTCTTTGGCGAGTTCTTTCAAATCGCGGTCATCGAAGCGGCACAGCGGGTTGAGTACGGTGTTATACAGTGTCTGATCTTCAATCTGCCAATAATCTGGCTGCTCGGCAATCTCGGCGAGTAGTTTGGTCTCAGCATCGCCCAATTTCACGAGTGTCACCGTGTCGTGCTTAAAGCTGACAGGGGCGTTGGGGTGGCTGGCGATGAAGGTTTTTTTCATCGATGGATTTAGGCGGTAGCGTTGGAAAATACCATTCACCACGCCAAACCGATACATGCGCCCGCCCTTATCTGTTGGCTCTTGCTTCAACATCAGGAAGTGGTTCTTGCCAAGCGTCATCACATGCGCCAGCTCTTTCATATCCTTGCCCTCAGGGTCACGGCGGAACTCGGAGTAATACAGTGATGCCGCAATTTTGCTCACGCAGCTATCAGGCTCTGCAGTTTTCCATGCAGGCGAAAAATCGTCGACAAGAATACAGCCCGAAAGCGTTAAGGCAGCGAGTAGCGGAGCAATAAAACGGCGGAACATGCTACTTCTCCAAATAGTGCGCTACCAAATGGGTATAAGCGCGGGTGATTTTCTTGAAAGTTTCTTCGGCGTGGGCGCTACCGCGATTGACATCGGGGTGATATTTTTTCACCAGCTCGCGGTATTGCGCCTTGATTTTTGCTTTATCACTGGGGTGCTCTAGGTCAAGCACGGCGAGGGCATCTTTGTCGCGCGCACTCACGGGTTTGGCATCGGCCTTAAAGCGCGGCGAGCCATCGCCGAACATGCGGCCGAATGCTTCCTCTAGCTTCGCGGTTGGGTTGCCTTTCAGTTGATCCATGCGCCAAGTGGGACGGTGGCCCGTCGTGGCGTCGCGCTGAAAGGCGTAGATATCTTCTTCGCCCATACCCTCGAAATAGTTCCATTTTTTGTTGAACTGCGCGATATGTTCCTCGCAGAACCACTGATACTCACGCAAATTGCTGGGCGAGCGCGGCGCACGGAAATTGCCCTCGTTCAGGCAATCCGCCCAATTACAGCGGTGGCCAGTCGATTCGACGCTTTCAGATTTTTTACGCTTTGCCATAAGCCTGCACTATCGCGTAGATTCATTTCTCTTTCAACCCTCGGAGTATCAAAAATGGCATCTGTCTCGCAACGTATCGAGGAGCTGCTGCTGGAGCATTTCTCACCCCGCGTGCTATCGGTCATGGATGATTCGGCACTACATGCTGGCCATGCGGGTGCGCGTGCAGGTGGCGAGTCGCATTTCACGGTGACAGTGGTGAGCGAAAAATTTGTGGGGCTGAGCGCCGTTGCACGCCACCGCTTGGTGTATGATGTGCTGAAACCCTTGATGGACGAGGGCTTGCACGCGCTGGTGATTAAGGCAAAAACGCCAGATGAGGATGCGGCCTAAGCGGCGGCGTCGACGCGGTGCGATTGTGGTTTTTCCACTTTCAGTAACTTCTCTTTTACATCTAGCCCACCAAGGCTGAATCCGCCCAATGTGCCATCCTTCGCGACGACGCGGTGGCACGCAATAGCCAGTGGCACAGGGTTTGCGCCGCACGCCGAA
>CAUJIC010000075.1 GCA_963205305.1 Pseudomonadota bacterium
ATGCGGCCTATGCCACCTTCGTCATCATCCTCGCCGCCATCCACTATCAGCAGGGGTGGATTTCCTCGACGGTGTATTCCTATGCGTTCGTGTGCCTCGCCTTTGTGCGCGTGCTGGCGGAACACACCATTTACGGCGTCATCCAAAGCGCGTTCCTCATGCTCATCGCCATGCTGGTGCTGGTGCGGTTCTCCAAAACCCGCGACCAATCACCGTTCGAAAAGCCGTGGGTGTGGTGGTTCGTGCTGCTCGGCGCACTCGTCCCCACCGCGCAATGGGCGCTCATCGCCCCGTTCTTTATCCTGAAATTCCTCGTGCCCAAAGAAGCGCGGGTGATTGTCTACGCCACCGCCGCCCTAACTCTGCCGCTGTTTGTGGTTTAGGAGTTTTCTCCAAAAGCAATAAAAAAGGCCACCGAATGGTGGCCTTTTTTATTGGCTCCCCGAGCTGGATTCGAACCAGCGACCGCACGATTAACAGTCGTGAGCTCTACCGCTGAGCTATCGAGGAACACAATAAACGCGCCACGCGGTACGTGGCAGGCGGTTTCTATGGCACAAAGGTTTTTTGATGGCAAATAGTTTGTGTAGTGGGGGTGTATAGTTCCGCATTATTCGCTGGCGCGGGCGGGCGGGGCTGCTACACCGCATGTCATGAAACTTATTGCGCGCCATGCCCGTTTACTCCTGATTATTGAATTATACGCGTTTGTGCTGGCTGTGCCGCTGCTGATGTGGCTTTTCCTTCCCCCGCGCTTCATTTTGCCCTTTTTGTGGGTGGCGGCGCTGGTGTGCTATTTCGTGGTGAAGCGGGTGGATGCGCAAGGCGCCACAGGCGGCTGGAATTGGGCGGCCGTCACCCGCGCTAACCTAACGCCCATCTTCTGGCGGTTTGCGCTGTGTGCAGGGCTGATGGCGGCGGCAACAGCGCTGCTTAAGCCCGAGCTACTCTTCACCTTCGTGCGCGAAAGACCACTGCTTTGGCTGGCCGTCATGCTGCTTTACCCCATCCTCTCCGTCATCGCGCAGGAGTTTATTTGCCGTCGCTATATGTTTGCGCGGTTTTCAGGGCTGCTTTCTACGCGCAACCTCATCATTCTCAGCGGCATTGCCTTTGGCATGGGGCATTTACTGTTCAATAACTGGGTATCGCCCACCTTATGCGTGATTGGGGGTATGATTTTTGCCGCCACCTACCACAAAACCCGCTCACTGGCGCTAGTTTCCATCGAGCACGCGCTCTATGGCGATTTTGTCTTCACCCTCGGCTTGGGGCGTTATTTTTACCACGGCGCCATGGCAACAGGGCATTAAATTGATGCGCCGCAACACATAATCTTAGGGAATTACTAAGTTTTTTGTGTTAGGGTGAAATTATGAAAAGTGGGCCATTAACGCATTGGTATGGGGTTTGTGAACGTTCTGGCCTCGGCATGCTCGATGAGCCACTGAATGTTATTTCCTCCCTCGCATTCATGGCAACGGCCGTGGCCATCTATCGCCATTACCATCGGCACGAGGATTTGGCGGGCAAATGGATCTGGGATGTGCACGCGCTCACCTTTATCTGCTTTTTCATTGGGGTGAACTCCGTCATCTTCCACATGTTCCCCAGCCCTACGACGGAGCTGGCCGATGCGCTGACCATTGTGCTGTTCATCATCCTCTATTTCTGGAGTGTGCTGTTTCGCATCGGGCGAACGACCTTCTTTCAGGCGCTGATTTGCTTTGTGGCGTTTGTCGGGTTCTCGCACATTCTCGTCCACCAATTCCCCCGCGCCATGAACGACTCGATTGGTTATCTCTCCAGCATGATTGCGCTGATTATGATTGCCGTGCACCTACACATGCGCGCGCGGCCTAGCTCGTCGCACTTCATGCTAGCAGCGCTGATTGGTGTGATTTCACTGTTCTGCCGTGTGATCGACCGCGAAGTATGCCCGCAAATTATCACGGGCACGCATTTCATGTGGCATATGTTCAACGCGCTGCTGCTCTATATTCTGCTGAAACAGTTGGTGCGTAACGTCAACCGCGTGGCTCGCTTGAAGCGCCAAGCGGGCGATTCAACAATGATTTAAGTTTATGGCCGATTCCGTACTCACTTATCTTGATGGCTACTGCGAGCGCGCAGGGGATGCGGGCATGTTCGGCGAGCCCATCAATCTCATCACCAATTTGTTTTTTATCGCGGCGGCGGTTTTTGCTGGGCGCGCGCTGATGCGCGAGCAAGGGCAGGGGCGTCGCACCGACCTTTGGCTGCTTGTCGGATTCTTATTCTTAATCGGCGTGGGTAGTGGGCTGTGGCACTTGCAGCCTAATGGTATCACGGTGTTGCTCGATGTAATTCCCATCACCTTGTTCATCAATCTTTATATCGTTAGCAGCTTGCGCCGTTTATTTGGGCTTTCGTGGGGCAAGGTGGGGCTGTGGTGGGGCATCTATTTTGGCGCGGGGCTGGTCGCGCAATTCACCTTACCGCCCGATTTGCTCAATGGCACCATCATGTATATCCCAACCTACCTCACGCTGGTGGTGATGACACTCGCCCTGTGGAAGCGCGATGCGGGCATGGGTAGAGCATTTACTGTGGCCTTGCTGGTGTGGAGCGCGTCGCTTGTCTTCCGCACCATCGATATGCAAGTGTGCCCCAGCCTGTTCATTGGCACGCACTTCCTGTGGCACACACTCAATGCGTGGGTGCTGTGGCGCTTGCTGATGGTGCTGATAGCCGAAGCTGATTCCAACGCACGGCAATAACCTAGCCCCTTGGGGCGCTTAAGTTAGTCACACGCGGCAACGCGCCCTCATCAAAAATGTAAGAGTTTTCCTTGATTCCTGCGGCGGCGGTGTTACACAACTCGTCCGATTTTGGCACAACCATCCGTTTGATGTTATCAGGAGATACAAAATGGCTACTACCGCAAACCTAGGCTTTCCGCGCATTGGCGCGCAGCGCGAACTCAAAAAAGCTACCGAATCCTACTGGAAGGGCGAAAGCACGAAGGAGCAACTGTTTGATGCAGCGAAAGCCATCCGCGCCGAAAACTGGAAGCGCCAGCACGATGCTAAAATCACGCACATCCCCAGCGGCGATTTCGCGTTCTACGACCAAGTGCTCAACCACACGCTCATGTTCAACGCAGCGCCAAAGCGTTATGAATCCTTGAAAAATGACCCGCTAGCGCTCTACTTCGCCATGGCGCGCGGCCAGCAGAAGGACGGCGTGGATGTCGTTGCCTGCGAAATGACCAAATGGTTCGATACCAACTACCACTACATTGTGCCCGAATTCTCGGAGAGCACCGAGTTCAGCCTCGGCTATGCCCCTGTTATCGAGCATTTCAAGGAAGCCAAAGCACTGGGCTACACCACGCGCCCTGTGGTTATTGGTCCCATCAGCTACCTGCTGCTTGGTAAAATGAAGGGCGGCAAATCGGCGCTCAGCCTGTTGCCAAAATTGCTGCCTGCCTATGTGGAATTGCTGGCGCAGCTCAAAGCCGCAGGTGCCGAGTGGGTGCAAATCGATGAAGCGCACCTCGCGCTCGATTTGAGCGACGAAGCAAAAGCGGCTTACAAAACCGCCTACGCCGAGCTTAACAAGTCTGGCCTCAAGCTCATGCTCACCACCTATTTCGCAGGTCTGCGCGATAACACCGAACTGGCCTTTGGCCTCGATACCGCAGGTGTTCACGTGGATTTGGTGCGCGAGCCAAACCAGTTGGATGCTGTTCTGAAAGCCGTTAAACCAACGCAAACCTTGTCGGTGGGCGTGGTCGATGGCCGCAACATCTGGAAGAACGATTTTGCAAACTCCATCAAACTCCTCAGCAAAGCCAAAGCCGCTGTGGGTGAAGATCGCCTGATTGTGGCGCCAAGCTGCTCGCTGTTGCACTCGCCAGTGGATTTGAACAACGAGAAAAAATTCGACGACGAATTGAAGCAATGGCTTGCCTTTGCTCAGCAAAAACTGAACGAAGTAGCAGTGCTTTCGGCCGCCATTGCGCGCCCCGAAATTGCTGCCACCGTGCAAGCAGAGTTGGATGCAAACGCCAAAGCCATTCAGGCGCGCGCCACCAGCAAGCGCATCCATAACGATGCAGTGAAAGGCCGCTTTGCCGCGATTACGGATGCTCAGTTGAACCGTAAGAGCACCTTCAAAACGCGCGAAAAAGCGCAAGCAGCGCTGCTCAAGCTTCCATTGCTGCCAACTACCACCATCGGTTCGTTCCCACAAACCGCCGAGGTACGCGAGGCACGTGCGAAATTCAAAGCGGGTAGCCTGAGCGAGAAAGACTACGATGCATTCCTTGAGCAAAAAACGCGTGAGTGTGTGGACTACCAAGTGAAAGCCGATATCGACGTGCCCGTGCATGGCGAGTTCGAGCGTAACGACATGGTGGAATATTTCGGCGAGCAACTCGCTGGCTTCACCTTCAGCAGCAACGGCTGGGTGCAAAGCTACGGTTCGCGCTGCGTGAAGCCGCCAATCATTTTCGGCGATGTGTCGCGCCCAGCACCCATGACGGTGCGTTGGAGCAAGTTCGCCCAAACCCTCACCGAGCGCCCCATGAAAGGCATGCTCACGGGCCCCGTGACCATCCTGCAATGGAGCTTCGTGCGTGATGACCAACCGCGTGAAACCACCTGTAAGCAAATCGC
>CAUJIC010000076.1 GCA_963205305.1 Pseudomonadota bacterium
GGTTCGCATCGAAAATACGCAGCGTGGTTTGGCCAACCGCAAGGCCGATGACCGATACCTTACGCTTGCCGTGAACAAGGACGTTCGCCACCTCAGGATCGGTGATGACGACTTCGGCCATGTCGGTTTTGGTGGTAATCAGCTCGGAACGGTTGATGGGCACGTAGAAGATGCCTGTCGAGCCGCCCTTGGAGCGGGCAGCAGCGGCGTCACCAACATAGGCAAACGAAGTGCAAATCGCAAAAACAACAGCGAGGCCACGAAGAAATGGAGTGCAAGAAGAAGCTAACATCATGGGATTGCCATTAAACCAGGGGTGACGACATTGCTGCCGGGAGGCAAGGAAGTAACAGGATTGGTGATACCCGTTGCGTTGGGCGCACCGCGCGTAAGAGCCGCGCCACTTGATTCGAGCTCTTTGCCCGTTCCAGGTGCGCCGCGAACAATCTTGATGCCATTATCGGAAGCAGGACGCGTTTCATCGCTACCATCTTTCGATTGTGAGATATCGTGTGGCGAGGTCAGCACCAGCGGATCGGAGGATTCCTTATCGGCCAAGGCGCGTAACACCAAGCTCAGGGAGCCGGTCTTGTTGGCGAGGCGAACCCGTTGCGCATCGGACTGGGAGACCATCACCGATGCGGAGCGCGGAACAATGAGCGCGCCCTTATCGTTGGTTGCGCCCGCGCTGGTGGAGCGCTGGTCAATGGCAAGCACCTTCACGTTGGTCAGAAGGGTTTCGGTTACGGTTTGCTTGGTTTTAACGGGGTTGGAAGCTTGGCCAAGCGCTGTGTTGCCACCCGAGGCTGGTGGATATTCCCACTTATCGACGTCATGGGTGAAAATAACATCGACGGCATCGCCTGGGAAAATGAAGCCCGCCACACCATCGACTTCGTTGACGGGAATAGTAACCACGCGCATGCCCGCAGGCAAATCACCTGCGAGGAAGTTAGGGTCGTTTGGGTTGGCAAGCTTAGTGGTGATGAGCGGCTCGCTGACTTGGAAGGGGCCGCGCGCCACCATGCCGATGACGTTGGTTTTGCCATCTGCCACAATGAAGCCCTCAAGCGCCAAATGCTCGGGCCAAGGCTGGGCGACAATATCCTCTGCCTTGAGTGTGCTGCCGATGGTGATGGGTTTGGCGGCGATGTAGATGTTCACGGTTTTTTGTTCGACTGCTTGCGGTGCGACAGCGGCTGGTTGAGCTTCGCCGCCCGACATACGCATGACGATGATGGCCGCAAGTGCCGCGAAAATAACCGCAGCGATTAATCCCCCATAGCGCATGAACAAACCCTTACATTACGTGTGAGATGCCAAAAAATTAGCACACAAATATGAACGCAACGTAGCGGTAGCAAGCGTGCGGCGTCAAGAAAATATCACTTAATATTTACGATATGTCAGGAGGGGTACGAAAAAACGTTGCGGGTATATCACTGGGCGCTATGGTGCGGCCATTATTTATTGGATGAGGGCAATGTGAGCGTCGCGCAGGAACGGATTTTAATTCTCGATTTTGGGAGCCAAGTGACGCAGTTAATTGCGCGCCGCGTGCGTGAGGCGGGCGCCTACTGCGAGATCCACCCATTTGTGCTTCCGCTCGATAAAATCCGCGCCTTTGGCGCGAAGGGAATCATTCTCTCGGGCGGGCCTGCCTCGGTGCATGAGGGCGCCTCACCGACCATCGACCCATCGGTGTTTGGCCTTGGCTTGCCTGTGCTTGGTATTTGTTACGGCGAACAGCTGATTTGTAATGTGCTCGGTGGCAAGGTGGAAGCGGGCGAAACCCGTGAATTTGGTCGCGCCGAGGTGGACGTCGTCGAGGATAGTGCGCTGTTTAAGGGCATCTGGGCGAAGGGCGAGTCGCACACCGTTTGGATGAGCCATGGCGACAAGGTAACCAAGCTGCCCGATGGGTTTGTAGTGACGGCTAAAACAGGCAGCGCGCCTTATGCCGCGATTGCGGATGAAAAGCGCCGCATTTACGGGGTGCAATTCCACCCTGAAGTGGCGCACACGCCCGATGGCGCGAAGCTGTTGGCCAATTTTGTGCGTATTATTTGTGGCTGCCATGGTGAGTGGAGCATGCAGGCCTTTCGTGCCGAACAAATCGCCAAAATCCGCGCCCAAGTGGGCAACAAGCGCGTGATTTGCGGCGTATCAGGTGGGGTCGATTCCTCGGTGGTCGCCAAATTGCTGCACGAGGCGATTGGGGATAAGCTTGTGAGCATATTTGTGGATACAGGAATGTTGCGCCTCAACGAGGGTGAAGAAGTGAAAACCCGCTTCGAGGAACATTACAAAATTCCGCTGATCTATGTCGATGCCAGCCAGCTGTTTTTACAAAAACTAGCAGGCGTGAGCGACCCTGAACGCAAACGCAAAATCATCGGCGAGACGTTCATTGAGGTGTTCGAGCAGGAAGCCAGCCGTGTGGAAGGCGCCGATTTTCTAGCCCAAGGCACGCTCTACCCCGATGTGATCGAGTCTGTCTCGTTCCACGGGGGGCCAAGCGTCACCATTAAATCGCACCATAATGTGGGCGGCCTGCCTGAGCGCATGAAGATGAAGCTGGTGGAACCCTTGCGCGAATTGTTCAAGGATGAAGTGCGCGTGCTGGGTATGGAATTGGGTTTAACGCGTGAGCTGGTTTACCGCCACCCGTTCCCTGGCCCAGGTTTGGCGATTCGCATTCCAGGCGATATTACGCTCGAGAAGCTGAACCTACTCCGCCGCGCCGACGCCATTTACATCGAGGAGCTGCGTGCGAACGATTTGTACGATAAAATTTGGCAAGCCTTTGCCGTATTATTGCCTGTGAAAACCGTGGGCGTGATGGGCGATGCGCGCACCTACGAATATGTGTGTGCCTTGCGCGCGGTGACCAGCACCGATGGCATGACGGCGGATATTTTCCATTTCCCTTCGGAATTGCTGCACAAAATTTCGGCGCGGATTGTGAATGAAGTGCGTGGTATCAATCGTGTTGTCTATGACATCACCAGCAAGCCGCCTGCCACCATCGAGTGGGAGTAATCTGTATGGTTTCTATGGCTCATAGAAATCATACTCGCACTTGGGTTGAAATTGTATTAGGAGAAGATTATGGCCGATAGTTTGTTAGAGGAAGTAGACCAAGCCCTGCGCGCTGATCGCGCGGGCGCGTTGTGGAGCACCTACCGCAAGCCGCTTTATGCCATTGCTGCGGCATTGGTGTTGGGCACGGCCGCTAACAGTGCATGGCAAAGCTACCGCGAAGCCAAAGGCGGTGCGTTGCTGTTGAAGTTGACGCAAGCGCAAAAGCTGATGGATGCAGGCAAGTCGGGTGATGCCGCGAAGGCCTTTGGTGATGTAGCCGCAAGCGCCAGTGGCGAGTTCAAGGATTTAGCACTGGTGTGGCAAAGCCGTGCCTTGGTGCAATCGGGCAAAATGGATGATGCGGTGAACGCGCTTAAAACCGCAGCAACAGGCGGACACAACCTATGGGCAGATATTGCCTGCTTGCGCTTGGCCGGGCTCGACGCCGCATCGGCGGAAGGCTGTTTGAGCGCGAAGGCCAACTCGCCACTAGCCGCTACTCGCGCGCAATGGGCAGCCGCGAATTTGTGGGCGAAGGGCGATGTGGCAGGCGCGAAAGCCGCGCTAGAGGCGATGATTGCTGATAAGAATACCAGTGCCGATACCGCTGCGCGCTTGACGCAGTGGCTAACGCTTATGAACACGCCGAAATCATAAGATGCGCTGCCAACCCCATCATCACGTTTCTGTTGCTTTGGCGCTGCTTGCCTGCGCGGCGCTGGCTGCGTGTTCGGAGCTGCCCGATTGGATGGGGGGCACTCCACCCGAAATTAAGCGTGCGCCGGGCGAGCGTATTAATGTGGTATCGAGTGAGTTGGGGCTAAAGGCCGATGAAGCCGCGCAAAGCGTGGCGGTGGAAGTGCCCGAGCAGACCAACCTCGAGCAATGGCGTACGATGAACGATGCGATGCTGACGCAGCACGTGGGCTTAACGGGCGTGACGCGTGAGCAAAGCGCGACGGTGGGCGACGGCAATGGTTTCGTGCGAACAGTGGTTTCTGCCCCCGTGGTGGCAGGTGGTTTTGTCTATGCGATGGATGCGGCAGGGGTGGTCTCGGCGCATAGTGAAGCCGATATTACCGAGATTAAATGGACGGATGCGACAGGCCGCCCTAAGCGGGTGAGCGATGTATTGGGTGGTGGCTTAGCGGTGGCGGATGGCGTGTTGTATGCCACGAACGGCCACGGTAATTTGCGCGCGCTCGATGCAACCAGTGGCGCGGTGAAATGGAGTGTCAGCGTGGGTGCGCCTGTGCGTGGTGCGCCTGCTGTGGCCGAAGGAATGGTGCTGGTGCTAACGGCCGATAACCAAACGCTGGCCTATGACATTACGAACGGTCAGCCGCGTTGGAGCCATCGTGGCCTAAGTGAAACAGCGGGTTATTTCGCGCTGACATCCCCTGTGATCAGCGACGGGATTGCGGTCGTGGCCTATTCCTCCGGCGAACTGTTTGCCCTGCGACTTGAAACGGGAACGCCGCTGTGGGGTGATACCTTGGCGGGCGGCGTGCGCACCAAGGCCGCCGCGACGTTTGGCGGGATTGATGCCAATCCGATTGTGCAAGATGGTGTGGTGGTGGCCGCAAGCGCCAGTGGCCAAATGCAAGCCAGCGCGCTCATCAATGGTCGCCCATTATGGCAGCAACGCATTGGCGTACACGCCACGCCATGGTCGGCAGGTAATGTGATCTATGTACTCAGCGATACGCACGATATCGCCGCCATTTTGAAGCGCGATGGCGGTGTGCGTTGGGCAACCAGCCTTGCCGTGAAGGATAAGGACGACCCCGCGAAGGATAACACCCCACCCCTTTATGGCCCCATCCTCTCGGCGAACGCTATTCTCGTCATTGATGGTAATGGGGTACTCAGCAGCTTCAAACCCACCGATGGCAGCCTTATTGGCACGTTCGAGCTTGAGGAAGGCATCGTCACTAACCCTATCATCGCCAATGGCGCGATGTATGTGCTGACGAAGGCGGGCACACTGGTGAAGTACTATTAGCCCCCAATTGCCGTGACATTGGCCGCTAACCTTGCTACATGCTCCCCTCATGAGCACACATCTTCCCCTAATTGCCATTATTGGCCGCCCGAATGTGGGCAAATCGACGCTGTTTAACCGACTGGTCGGCAAGCGCCTTGCGCTGGTTGATGACCAGCCGGGGGTGACGCGTGACCGCCGCTATGCGGATGGGAGCCTCGCCGATTTGCGCTTCCGCGTGATTGATACGGCGGGCATGGAGGAGGCGCCCGAAGGCGCGCTGGCGACCCGCATGTTCGACCAGACGAAGGCAGCGATGGACGAGGCCGATTTGCTGCTGTTTGTGGTGGATGTGCGCGCAGGGGTGACCCCGATTGACGAGCATTTCGCGAAGCTAGTGCGCCGTAGCAGCAAGCCCGTCATTTTGGTGGGCAACAAGGCCGAATCGAACCGCGTGAACGCGACGAGCGATATCTATGCGCTTGGGTTCGAGCAAATGGCGCTGATTTCCGCCGAGCATGGTGAAGGCTTGGGCGAATTGTACGAGGTGATGGCACCCTATGTCGACCATGTGCCCGATGAACTGCGCAGCGGTAAACGCAAAAAAACCAATAAACGTGCCGAGAAAAAAGCTGCCGAGCGCGGCGAGGCCGAAGATGTGTTCGAGGAGGAGGAACTGGATGATGGCGTGAAAAAGCCCATCAACCTTGTCATTCTGGGTCGCCCAAATGCGGGCAAATCGACACTCATCAATTCGCTCATCGGTGAGGATAGGCTGCTCGTAGGCCCCGAGGCGGGCATCACGCGTGATTCCATTGCCATCCCATTCGATTACCACGGCACGCAGTTCAACCTACATGATACGGCGGGCATGCGTAAGCGCGCAAACGTGCAGGAAAAATTAGAGAAGCTCGCGGTGAGCGATTCCATCCGCGCGCTGACATTCGCGGAAGTGGTGGTGATTCTCATTGATGCTACCGCGCCGCTTGAAAAGCAGGATGCGACGCTCGCATCGCTGGTTGAGCGTGAAGGGCGCGCCTGCGTGATTGGCCTCAATAAGTGGGATCTCATCCCCCAGAATGCGCGCAAGGAAATGCTCGAGGAAATTGACTACATGCTGGGCAAGCAGCTCTCGCAGCTGGCGGGCATTACGGTGGCACCTGTTTCGGCCTTGAAGGGCACGGGGCTGGATGCATTGTTCAATGCCTGCCTGACGGCGCACGAGGTGTGGAACCGCCGCGTGGGCACGGCGGAAATGAACCGTTGGCTCGAAACCACCATGGCGCACCACAGCCCGCCACTGGTGAAGGGGCGTCGCCTTAAAATTAAATACATCACCCAAGTGAAATCGCGCCCGCCGACCTTCCACCTGTTTTGCAACATGGCGGATGAGTTCCCCGGTTCGTATCTGCAATATTTGGTGCGGGGCTTGCGCGAAACCTTCGGCCTCAACGGAACACCTATCCGACTGATATTAAAGGAAAGCAACAACCCCTTCGCCAAGAATAAAAAGCGCATCAATCATTAGTGCTTGCCATAGGCGCGGTCTGGTTTAACGCTATCTTAAGTCTTGTTGACTATTATGAGCCATACTTGAGCGAGGGAGCGAAGCTATGACCACCTCACCGTTAAAAGATCTCGATAAAGCAATGTATGGCGCGGTGAAAGGCTTTGCGCACGGCAACAATGGCGTGCCCACCATGATAGGGTTTGAAGGCGGTTACCTTAGAAACGAACAACTGAGAGCGGCGATGTTGGCGTTCTATCCCTCGGCGGTTTTTGACATCAAACATGCGGGCGACACGCTAACGCTGAACCACGAAGATGGGGAAAGATTCATGGCGGCACGTGCGCTATATCGCGATCAATACGGCGTGACCGAAGGCCTAACCCGATAATTGTAAGCGACAGCAATAGCCCGTTCACGAAGATTAGGAAATGCCTGTCACCCCACCCTAGTGCCCCAACGAATTGTCATCAAATCTTCATACACGAAGACGGTGAATAGGGCTAATGCCCTCACAGAAATATCAGTTTTTCAACATACACCAACCACTAAGCGAGCAACTTATATGACTGAGCAAGCCGAGACTACGAAACAAGCACCCCAGAAACCGTTGGATATTCCAATTCATACTGACGTTAATGCAGATCGCTTAAAGGCTCTCTTAAGGGCGGTTGTTGAAATTAAACCTGTTGAGGGCAGGGCAGATGCGTTCACCTTCGTATTTCCCAAAAAAGAAGATATGAGCGTTGATAGATTACTGTTCCACACAATGCCACGTGGAACACGCTACGTTACGAAGCCGCATAGCACGACAAAAGAAGCGACACTTGAGGGTTACCGAGCGCTGCAATATAAAGTGCTGCACGACACACTGGCACAGGGCCGCGATGTGTTGCGCAATTTCTCGGCGCATGAAGCTGGGGTTGCTACTAGTGTTGCCGATGTCATCAAGTCACCCGATTTATTTTATGCCCTCGTTCAAGGCGAGCCAAAGCCAATCCAAAATGGTTTGGTCGTGACGCTTCGCAATCATTCGGGGCTTGTAAATATGCTGAACCATCGGTTCGGAGTTGGGGGCTGGAACGATGTGCCCGTTTCGGCGCAAGCGGGACAAGAGCAGGCTGCAGAAACACCGGCCGCGGTTGGCCTACTGGGCCTGGGTGGTGCGCGCAAAGACGCTTCGGACAGGAGCATTTATCTGAAGGGTGATGCGCTGGCGACCTTTATTGATGAACATACGGTGTATCAGTTCAATCAGCGTGGTGTGGGTACCGCGCGTTAAGCGTTGCTGGCAATCCGCAGCATGCGTGCTATAACCCCCCGCATGACTCAGCCCGCGATTGAAATAAAACAGCTCACCAAAACCTACCGCGACCGCAAAACGGGCGAGGAGAAGACCGCGCTGCATGGGGTGGATTTGACCATTCCGCGTGGCTCGTTCTTTGGCCTGCTTGGCCCCAACGGTGCGGGCAAATCGACCATGATTAACATCATGGCGGGGACGGTTTTGAAAACCTCGGGGAGCGTTTCCATCTGTGGGCATGATCTTGACGCCGACGTGCGCGGGGCAAAAATGTCCATCGGCATTGTGCCGCAGGAATTGGTGCTGGATACATTCTTCACCGTGCGCCAAGCGCTTGAAATTACGGCGGGCTATTACGGCATCCCCAAGGCCAAACGCCGCACTGATGAGATTATCGATGCGATGGGATTGCGTGATAAAGCCGACCAGCCCAGCCGCCGACTATCAGGCGGGATGCGCCGCCGCTTATTGATTGGTAAAGCGCTGGTACACACGCCGCCTGTGCTGATTCTCGATGAGCCAACAGCGGGCGTGGATGTAGAATTGCGCCGCAGCTTATGGGAATATGTGCGGAAGCTGAATGCAGCGGGCACCACCATTTTGCTCACCACCCATTACCTTGAAGAAGCCGAGGAATTGTGCGACGAAATTGCGATTATCCATAAGGGTGCCATCATCAAGCGTGACAGCAAAGATGCGCTGATGCATGGGGTGGATAGCAAGGAAGTATTCTTCACGCTTGCCACGCCCATCACCGAAATTCCGCCGCAATTGGCCGAGCTGCAAGCGAGCATCAAGGGCGATAAATTGGTGGTGAAATATCAGCCGAGCAGCGCCACGATGAGCGATATCCTCGCGCGCATGAACAGCGCAGGGCTGGTGATTCGCGATATTTCTACCAAAGAGGTGGAACTTGAGGATCTTTTTGTTGCCCTCACCAGCGCGGCTTAGTTCGCAGGCTTTTTTCCGCTAAACTTATCTAACCACAAATACACCACCGGCGTGATGTAGAGTGTGAGTAGCTGCGAAGTGAGTAGCCCGCCGACGATGGCGATGCCAAGCGGCTGGCGTAGCTCGGCGCCTGCACCCAAGCCCAACGCGATGGGTAGCGTGCCAAAAATAGCGGTGAAGGTGGTCATCATGATGGGGCGGAAACGCAGCATGCAGGCATTGTAAATTGCCTCCTCGGCGGTGGCACCTTGGTTGCGCGCAGTAATGGCAAAATCGATCATCATGATGGCGTTCTTTTTTACGATGCCGATGAGCAAAATGATGCCGACAATGGCAATGATGGAGAGATCCATGCCAAACAGCATGAGGGTGAGCACCGCCCCCAAACCCGCGCTGGGCAAACCTGAGAGAATGGTGATGGGGTGGATGAAACTTTCATACAGCATGCCCAGAATGATGTAGATGACGATGAGCGCGGTGAGGATAAGCGCACCTTGACCGCCTGCTGAAGCAGCGAACGCAGCCGCATTGCCCTGTGCGCTCGCGGTGATGGAATTGGGCATGGCAAGGCTCGTTTGCAGTTTGGTGAGCGCATTGGTGGCGGTGCCAAGCGACACGTTGGGTGCGACGTTATAGGAGATGGTGACGGCCGGCAGTTGGCCCTGATGGTTGACGGAAAGCGCGGCGAGGCCGCGGCTGATGGTGGCGACGGATTCGAGCGGCACAATGCGGTCAGGGTTACTGGATGAGCGCACATAGAGCCTGCCGATATCCTCGGGTGTTTGTTGGAATTCGGGCGCGACTTCGAGGATGACGGCATAATCATTCGCCGGCTTATAGAGGCTGGCTACCTGTGATTCACCGAATGCGGCATAAAGCGCTTGGCGAATATCGGCGTAGGTGATGCCGACGCTCGCGGCTTTTTGCTGATCGATAATCACCGTCGCTTGCAGGCTTTTAAGCTGTAAATCGCTGGTTACATCCTGAAAGCGCTTATCGGCCTGCATGGCGGTGAGGAGTTTATCTGACCATGCGTAAAGCTCGGGTAAGGAAGTGCCTTGTAATGTGTATTGGTAGAGGCTTTTGGATTGCCTGCCACCAAGCTGGATGTTCTGCACGGGCTGCATGAAGGTGTTGACGCCCTCGACGGATGCGAGGGATTTACGCAAACGCTGGATAACGCTGAAGATGCTATCACGCTCGCCACGCGGCTTAAGGCCAAAGAATAGCCGCCCCGAATTGAGCGCACCACGGCCGCCACCCACGGCATAGAATACGTTGGATACGGCGGGGTCGGCGCGAATGACTTCGGCCACGCGTTTTTGTTTTTCGACCATGGCTTCGTAGGAAATATCCTGTGCGGCTTCGGTGGTGGCGAAAATGAAGCCTACATCCTCGAGCGGAAAGAAGCCCTTGGGGGCAACCACAAAAGCGGCAATGCTGCCCAACAAGGTAGCAACGGTAACACTAAGCATGAGGCGGCGGTGGATGAGGGACCAGCGCAGAGTGGATTCGTAACGGGTGAGTGCCCAGTTGAATGCAGTTTCGAGCTTACCAGATGCAGGGGTGCTATGCGCCTTGGTTGCCTTCAGCCATTTGCTGCACAGCATGGGTGTAAGGGTAAGCGACACCAGCCCCGACGCTAAAATAGCGACGCTGATGGTGATGGCAAATTCGGAGAATAATCGGCCAATCAACCCACCCATGAATAGCACGGGAATGAACACGGCGACGAGCGAAAGGGTAATGGAGATGATGGTAAAACCAATCTCGCGCGAGCCTTTCAGGGCTGCCTCGAACGGGCTTAATCCTTCCTCGATATAGCGCACAATATTTTCGAGCATCACGATGGCATCATCGACCACGAAACCGACGCACAAGGTGAGTGCCAGCAGCGACACGTTGTTGATGGAAAAGCCGAGCAGCGCCATGGCGCCATAGGTGGCGATGATGGAGAGTGGCACCGCAATCGCGGGGATGAGCGTGGCGCGCACATCGCGCAGAAAGCCAAAGATAACGAGGATGACAAGCGCGATGGTGATGAACAGGGTGACTTGTACATCGTGCACGGATTGCCGAATAGATTCCGAGCGATCGAATAGTGGGGTGAGAGTGACGCTGGCGGGAATCTGATCGCGGAAAATGGGCAGCAATTCGCGCACGCGTTTCACCACATCGATCGTGTTCGCATCGGGCTGACGCTGGACGGCAATGACAATGGCTTGAGTGCCATTGATGAAGCCGATATTGCGCGATACCTCGACACCATCCTTTACCTGCCCAATATCGCCAAGGCGTACGGGCGCGCCGTCTTTCCAAAGCGCGATGAGGTCGCGATAGCCATCCGCATCCTCGGGCTGGCCCTTGACCTCGATGTTAAAGAGCTGCTTGGCGCCGCTGATGATGCCTACAGGCGCAGTGCTTGAAGCATCGGAAACGGCGCGGCGCATATCGGTGACGCTGAGGCCTTGTGCGGCGAGTTTTTGCGGATCGACCTGTACGCGCACGGCGTATTTTTGCGAGCCAAAGATGTTCACTTGTGCCACCCCAGGTAGGGTCGAGATACGCTGCGACATGATGGTGTCGGCGTAATCGTTCACTTGGTTCAAGGGCAGGGTGTCGGATGATACGGCAATGAATAAAATCGGTTGATCGGCGGGGTTTACCTTTTTGAAAGAAGGTGGGCTGAGCATTTCTTTCGGCAGTCGTGGCGTGGCGCTGGAGATAGCGGTTTGCACATCGAGTGCGGCACCGTCGATGCTGCGGTCGAGATCGAATTGCAGGGTGATTTGTGTGTTGCCCAGAAAGCTGGTGCTGGTCATCGCCGTAACGCCTGCAATAGTAGAAAACTGGCGCTCGAGCGGCGAGGCGACGGAGCTGGCCATGGTCTCGGGGCTGGCTCCTGGTAAGCTGGCACTGACCGAAATGGTAGGAAAATCGACATTGGGCAAGGCGGAAACGGCAAGGCTGCGATAGCCCATCCACCCGCCAACTAAAATTGCCGCCATTAGTAGGGTGGTGAAGACGGGGCGGCGGATGCAGAATTCCGAGAGGTTCATTGTGCCTCGGCTGGCGCAGGTGCTGCGGCAGATTTTTCGGCCGTTACTTTCACCACACTACCATCCTTCAGCCCTAGTAACCCATCGACCGCGACGATGGTGCCCGATTCAAGCCCACTGGCGATGACCGCAATCCCGTTTTGTAGTCGGGCGACTTTCACATCGCGTTTGAGAGCTTTATCGCCCGTGATGACAAACACATAATCGCCCGTTTGGCCATGCTGCACGGCCACTTCGGGGATGGTGATGGCATTTTCCGCCCCGCCGAGGGTGAGGGTGACAGTGACGAACATACCCGGCAGCAGGCGCTCATCCACATTTGCAAAGCCTGCGCGGGTGACGAAGGTGCCCGTGGTGGCATCAATGGCGTTGTCGATATAATCGAGCGTACCTTGGGCGATGGTGTTGTTCGCCGCATCATCTTTCAGCGCTGCGGAAACGGTGACTGGGCCTGCCTGCATGGCCGAGCGCAATGCATCGAAATATTGTTGCGGCAGGGCGGCTTGCACGCGAATGGGTTTCAACTGGTTGATAGTAACCATCGGTTGGGCATCGGATGTTTTGACGTTGTTACCGAGCGTGACATTGATAGTGCCTGTGCGCCCCGTAATGGGTGCGGTGATACGGGTGTAGCCCAATTGCACCTTCACACTTTCGAGTGCGGCGTGGCTGGCGTTGACCGAGGCTTGTGCGACGGCGACATTGGCACTCGAATCATCCTTGGTGGCTTTGGTGGCAAAGCCTTTGTCGGCCAGTGTGGTGGCGCGGTCGGATTGACGGCGGGCGTTTTCGAGTTGGGCGCGATCACGCGCGATGTTGGCCTCGAGCTCACTCGCGCGAGCGCGCAGCGATTGGTTATCAAGCTCGAACAGCAGGTCGCCTTTTTTTACCTCGTCGCCATCTTTGAAATGTACCGCGGTCACTTGCGAATCGAGCCGTGTGCGGATGGCAACGGATTCATACGCCACGACATTGCCCACGGCATTAATGGTAACGGGTACGGCTTGGCTGGCGGCAGTGGCGGTGCTGATAGTAACGGGTGGTGGGCCGCTGGGCGCGGTGATGGAGGTGCCGCGCACCCCTAGCCAAATGCCAACGCCAACCAATGCAACAACTGCAAGTCGTACGAGCGGGCGCTTGAAAAATGGGCGGGGGCTGTAGGGCATAGCTGAGGGCGGGGGTTGGTTCATGGTTGGGTCAATCGCGTGAAACATGGAATGAGTGCGGCGCAGATGTAACAGGCGCAAGCCTAATTCGCAAGGTTGTCCGCATGGTGCGTATAAAATCTTGATGTGTTTTTATTCGTGTGATGCAACTTATGGTCGTTATCAAATAAAACCAAGAGTTGCATCAACGTGCGCATTCATTGCAGGAGAATAGCATGAACCTTCGTCGCCTCGTCTACATAGCGGTTGTTAGCCTGACTACCGCCACCAGTGCTTATGCAGCCGAGGGGGCCTTTGATGATAAATTGCTTGGCGATGTAGGTGGTATGCGCACCAAATTGTCGGATGTGGGGGTTGATGTCTCGCTCGATTACCAAGGTGATGTGTGGAATGTGGCCTCGGGCGGTAAAAAGCGCATGACTACCTACCTCGATTTTATTGAGCTACGCACGAATCTGGATGGCGAAAAACTGCTGGGTATCAAGGGCAACAGCGTCTCGGTTTCGCTGATTACTACCGATGGACCTGCCACAAATGCCAGCACGGTGGGCAGCACGCAGGGTATCAGCAATAGTGAAGTGGGCAGCAATGCAGTGCGCGTGTACGAAGCGTGGATGCAGCAGAATTTCCTCGATGATCGCGTATCGGTGTTGGTCGGGTTGCATGATTTGAACTCGGAATTCTATGCTACGCCGATCAGCGACAACTTTCTTGTCCCCACGTTCCAGATTGGCCAATCAATGGCGCAAAGCGGTGTGAATGGTCCATCGGTTTACCCCACCACGTCAGTCGCTGGCCGTGTGAAAGTGAAGCCCACGGCGGAAACCTATGTATCCGTTGCCGCGTATGATGGTGTGGCGGGTCGCCCCAACCACACCAGCGGCACCGCAGTACATTTTGGCAAGAATGATGGCTTGCTGTGGGTGGGCGAACTTGGCCTAACCCCCAAAGCTGCTGATACGGACAGTGAAGTGAATAAGCTTGCCCTCGGCGGGTGGAGCTATACCGAAAAACAGGCGGATTTGGTGACAGGTAACCCTGAGCGTTCGCAAGGTGCATATGCGCTCGCGAGTGCGCGCTTCTACCATGACAAAGCAACGGGGCGCGATCTGGCCGCTTTCCTGCGTGGTGGCATTGCCGACGACAGCACGCTGCAGGCAGATTACAATATCGAAGCGGGGTTGGTGGCCAATGGCTGGGTGCCAACGCGCCCAGACTCTGAAATTGGCCTTGGTGTTTCGACCATGCATAATGGCGATAATTTTGTGAACTCGGTGGCGGGTGCGGCCGATCGTAACGAAACGATTTACGAGCTATATTACAAAGACACCGTTGCGCGGGGCGTAAGCATCCAGCCTGATGTGGTGTATGTGGTGAACCCTGGCACCGACCAAGTGACAAGAAATGCTTTCGTGGTGGGTGCGCGCCTTGGAGTGAGCTTCTAATACTGGTGCTATCACTGCTAAGTTTCGATACCGATATTGTTTTTCTGTGCTTCGCTGCGCCCGTATCCGAATATGCGCTGTGCTGCATGCTATAAAACCATTTTCGCTATGATCTCGCGAGATTCCAAACAGGCTTTGGCACCACAAATCGCGTGGACAAATGGGTGTAAACCCATGATAAGTATCGTCAGCAACCCCTTGGCCATGAGCGCGCAATGACCCTGCCGTTATTTTACCGTGAGACGCTAGCGCATGCGCGCAGCAATCGCCTGTGGGCGGCGGCATTTTTACTGACGGCATTGATTCCGTTCATGATCATTTTCGCGCGGGTGGGGTTCGAGATTTGCGCGGGGCTTATTGGCCTGATGTTCTTGTGGCACAGTTTTTCCACCCACAACTGGGGCTGGTTACGCGACCCGATTGCAGTGGTGTGTTTGGTGTTGTGGGCATGGATGCTGGTGGTGGTGCAACCGCTGGCCGTGTCGCCCTCGGCGCGCTGGATGGAGGCCATTGCCTGGATTCGGTTTCCGCTGATGTTCATGGCGCTACGGTTTTGGGTGCTGGCGGTGCCTTCGGCGCGCACTCTGCTAGCCTCCATTGTGGCACTATTGCTCGTGGTGGTGATGGTGGATTGCTGGTGGCAGTTGCTGACGGGAACATCGCTCAGCGGATACCCGCGCACGGTGCAAGGGCGTCTGACGGGGCCGTTCGATTATCCGAAAGTGGGCTTGTTTCTGGGTAAATTTGCGGTGCCTGTGTTTGCCATCTGCGTGGCGGCGGCGGCCATGGCGGGTGCGCGCCGCTGGCTAATCGGTGGCGTGATCGTATGGGCGCTGATGGTTTTAACAGTGCTGATGACGGGCGAGCGTTCGGCCTTCTTGATAACAGCCATGGCTACGGCTGTGATTGCAGCGCTGATGATGCTGCGCGAGAAGCGTTTGCGTGTGCCCTGCATCATCGCCGCATTGGTGGGGGTGATGGGGTTGGTGGCGCTTTACCATGCGAACCCTTGGGTTCGCCAGCGCGCCGATATGGGTTATGAAACTATCAGCAATTACCGCCAGAGCGATTATGGTGCGCTGGCTATCAGTGCGTATGATATTGGTATGGCACACAAGCTTCATGGTGGTGGTATCCGTGGCTATCGGGGCTTGTCGCCTGATTTATATTACAAGCAGACCATGTTCCGCGGCCTGCACCCACATAATGCGTTTTTGGAAATGTTCGCCGAGGCGGGCTTGCCAGGGTTACTCATCATGATTGCATTGATCGTGGTAATGGGGCGCAACGCAATGCAGCAATTTCGAATGGCGCGTGGGGTGGAGGTATTGCTGCCCGCCGCTGCCTTTGGCGCATTGATACAGCATTTCTTTCCGCTGGTGGGCATGCAGAGTTTCTTCAGTAATTGGGCGGCAGTGAATTTGTGGTTCTGCCTTGCACTCATATTCTCCGCAATCCCCACGCGCGTCCGGAGCAACTGATGCACCAGCTACTCGTCGTATTTGGTACACGTCCCGAGGCGATTAAGATGGCGCCTGTGGTGAAGGCGCTGAAGCAGCACCCCGCATTCGAGGTGAAGCTGTGCGTGACAGGCCAGCACCGCCAGATGCTCGACCAAGTATTGGCACTGTTTGAATTGGTGCCCGATGTGGATTTGAACCTGATGCAAGCTGGGCAGGATTTGACCGATATTACGACGCGCGTGATGCTTGGCCTGCGCGATGTGTTTGCGAACCATAAGCCTGATATGGTGCTAGTGCATGGTGATACGACCACCTCGGTGGCGGCGAGTTTGGCAGCGTTTTATGCGAATATTCCCGTGGCGCATATTGAGGCGGGGCTTCGTACCCATAACCGCTACGCGCCGTGGCCCGAGGAGATGAACCGTAGGCTGACAGGCGTGTTGGCCAGCATCCATTTTGCGCCCACGAACACCGCCAAGGAACATTTGCTGCGCGAAGGGATTGCAGAAAACACGATCCATGTCACGGGCAACACGGTGATCGATGCGCTGCTGGATGTGGCGGGTGGTTTGCAAAAAAATGCTGCAGCCCGCGCCGCGCTCGATGCACAATTTTCGTTCCTCGATGCGCGCAAAAAACTCATCCTTGTCACGGGGCATCGCCGCGAGAATTTTGGCGCAGGGTTCGAGCGTATCTGCAAAGGGCTGCAAGCCATTGCCGCGCGGGGCGATGTCGAGATTCTCTATCCCGTTCACCTGAACCCCAAGGTGCGCGAGCCAGTAGAAAAATTGCTTGGCAATCATCCCGCTATTCACCTGATTGCGCCGCAGGAATATCTGGCATTTGTATATCTCATGCAGCGCGCGCATCTCATTCTTACCGATTCGGGCGGGGTGCAAGAAGAAGCACCGTCGCTCGGTAAGCCCGTGCTGGTGATGCGCGACACGACCGAGCGCCCAGAAGCAGTGGAAGCAGGCACCGTGAAGCTGGTGGGCACCGATGATGCGCGTATGGTGAGCGAGGTGGCGATGTTGCTCGATGATGATGCAGCCTATGCGGCGATGGCAACGGCGCATAACCCCTATGGCGATGGAACATCGGCGGCGCGCATTGCCGCACTTTTGGCCGAAGCATTTGCCACGCGTGGCCAACGACCATGGTGAATGTGCTGGTGCAGTTAGTAACGCTGCTCAACGGCTTGCTGCTCAATTTTCTGGCGCCTGCGGTGTATGGGTTGCACGCGTTTGGTGAATTCATAGCCGCGAACGCCATGGTGCTCTTGGTCTATAAATGCGTCACTATCATCAGCGAGCCATTGATTCGACTCAGCAAGCCTAACTATTTGCTGGTCATTTTGCTTAGCCTAAGCGCGTTGGTGGTGATGGCGATGGCGCTATTATCGCTGGTGTGGTCACCCGGTTCGCTGCCGATGTTGGTGGGGATTCTGGTTCTTTCAAATGTGCTGATTGCGTTGCAAGCCATGCGGTGGCGGCGCATGTATGTGGCGGTGCAGCTATTGGCGATTGTGGTGTTTGTGGGGCTGCTCGCCGCCACCCATTTTGAGTATGTTGCATTGACGATTGTGCAGTTGATGGAGTGGGCAACGCTCATTCCCGCCGTGATGGGTGTGGCGGCATTATTCGTGATGCGCGTGCAGGTGCCAACATGGGAAATCCTGATGCACAGCCTTGCGGATTTGGCGCGGCACATGCCCAACATGCTGAGTGTGACGGCAGTCATGAATCTGTTCACCAATGCTATGCCGCTGTTGCTAGCGGGCGTGCTGATTCCGCGTGAGTTGGGGCTGTTTCGCGTGGCCACGGCGCTGATTCAGGCGACGACCAGTGTGTTCCCTGTCAGCACGCAGGCGGTGCTGGCGGCGTTTAACCGCGCAGGCGAACTGGCAACGAAGCTGTATATCTCGCTCGCCCAGTTTGCGTTGCTTTATTTTGCCTCGGCCGCGCTGGTGCTGATGGTGGTGGCGCAAGCGATACCGAAGTTTGCCCCCTACCTTGCGTTGGTGGCGTGTTTGCCTGCCTATTTCCACGCGATACTGGCCGAGCGTTTCCTTACCTCGCAGCACGCACTACACAGCTTACGCATCGCGAACCTTGCCATTTGTGCGGTGGCGATTAGCGCCTTGTTGGTGGTGAATACGCTCGGCGCGGCGTTGCTACATTATGCGATTGGGCTGACGCTCTATGCGCTGGTGCTGAGCATCATCATCGCTGCGCGTGGGCAGGGTGCACGAAGCACCATTGTGCTCATGGCGTTATGTCCGCTGGCGGTGGCCACCACCGCCCAGCACCCATGGGTGAGCATGGGGGTGATGGGGTTTGTGCTGGTGGTGGTGATGCAGCGTCGGGTTTTCTCGGTGGCTGAGCTTAAAACCACCCTACGGGATATTTAAGGGTTTTTACCCCGATTGGGGTAGGTTCGCCCTTGTGGCAGATTTGCCGCTTATTTGTTATATTACAGCAGTATAAATGGTTGTCGGGGCGGGCAGTTTTGTGCCAATCTTCACATAATCTTCACAAAACTATGCCACTAAACGGGTATGATGGAGACTAGGAAATACTCTTTAAAGGCAACGCAAAACAATGAACGGCACCCAACACCCAATGTCACCAATTGACGACGAAGTGCGTGCACATTTGCAGCGCACATCGAAGGTTCGGTTCAAGCAGAATATGATTTATGGTATTGGTGCCGCGACTGTGTTTGGCATTGTGGGTGCGGCCTGCAGCAAGTTATTTGGTGCTGCTCTCGGCGGGGGTGTCGCTGCGGTACAAGGTGCGGCGGCTGTAACGCTGGCCAGCGGCCTTGCATGGGCAGGCATTGCCGCATTGGTGGCGGTTGGTGTTGGGTGCCTATATCTCAGCAGTAAATACATGTCGGAGTTGGTGAGCCTTGAGCAGAGTCGTCAGGCGAATCAGATTGCCAAGGGCATCAACAATGGTGGCCAAGGGCTCGAAAAGCCCATCGCGTTTCCATCGCAAAGTGCAGCGCAGGCCTCGGAAGCACCGGCAGTAGAGGCGTCCCAAAAGTCGGTGGAGAAGCCTACGTTAGTGGTGAACAATGTAAGCAACTTTGGCCGCGCGAGCGCGCCAAGTATCGAAGCATCGAGGGTATAGCGTTCATGGTGACAGCAATTCGCAACGCCAACCAACTGACCCCACGCAGCAAGGCGCGCGCGGCTGGCAATGCGAAGGGCACCACAGAAAAAATGACGGGCGCGGCGGCTGGCATCGATACGCTCGATTTTGTGCGCGATAATCGTATTCATATCAAACATGGCTCGCAGTTCATTGATGGGTATCTGGTGATTCACCCGCGCGAATTGGCGCCTGAGAGTGAACCTACGCTTCGTGAAAAATTGAAGCTGACCTTTAGCGTGCAGCATCCCTCGTTCTACGAGAATAAGGATCAGAAGGCGATTGCCCTTGGGCTCGCGCAACTCATCCCCACCTCGCTGGCTGCTAAACACGCGCAGCAACAGGCCAATATTGCAGCCATTAATCAGGAAGTGGCAACGGGTATCGATGCCCAAACGAAGAAGCAGCTCGATGATCGCGCCCACCCAATGACAGCGAACGTGAACGAGTTTTCCACCAAACCCACGACCGATGCGGTGGGCATGGAGACCTTGAAAAATGGTCTGAGCATGTATTTGCTGATGCGCGAAAAACTGACGCAGGCTGGCTTTTTGAATCCGCTTGCATCCTACGTTCCAAGCAAATCGACGCCTGATCAAATCCTCACGGTGCTGGGCGAAAAAGTCGGCGTGACGCCGATTGCCGTGCGCGATGCTGCCGTGAAAGATGGCCTCGCGGGTGTGGCCAATCTGCTCGGGGTTTCGCCTACACGTTTGGCAGAAATTCGCAGCGTGACAGAGCGCGCGGCGAGTAAGAATTTTAGCCAGAACATGGTGCTGGATTGGAACGTGGGCAGCCAGATTGCGCCTAATGCCAGTATCGATAGCAAGCTTGCCCAAGGCTTGGCATCGCGCATTGATACGACGATTACCAAAGCGCGTGAGCGCGCCCGCAATGTTTTCGAGGTGCCTGCCGCCATTACGGCCGAGGAAAAACGCGTAGCGCAAACCCTGAATGTGCTCGAGCCCATCCAGCGCGCGGTGATGCATAAACTGGGCTACGAGATTTGCTACTCGCCCGAATATTTGCCCAAGGATATTGCGTTTTTCGATGGCATCAAGGGTTTGAACCGCCGCACCTTTAACGACCCGCGCAGCCTTGAGGGCACCAAGCGCATTTACTTCAGTGCCTATGAGGGGCTTGAGGAATCGACCCGTGTGTTGGCGCACGAAGCGGCGCATATGTTCTGGCCAAACCAGTTTGCCCCCGCTGAGGTGCAAAAAATTGATGCGCTGGCTGCCAGTGATGCGGCGCGCTTTAAACAACTTGGCAAATTGGTGGATGAAAAATTCCCCGAATTCGAGAAATTTGTGCGCGCCTTTCAGGCAGGCAATGATGCTGAGAAAGCCGCCGTCAAACAAAGTGCCAATGCGTATTTTGCCCAGTATGGCGTTCAGGTAGGTGATGGCTTGCTACCCTACATCAAGGATGCAAACCAACTGCGCTACCTGACGAAATACGCGTCGGATAAACTTTCGACCGAAGGCGCGTTCTACACCGGTAGCAGCTACGCGAACCCGCCCGAGCGTTTCCGCGAAGTGCTGTCACGGTTTGCGGAATTGAAGCAAGTGCATTTGCGCGGCGAACCTCAGCTGATGCAGTTTTTAGCGCCCGGTCTGAACCAAGTGTGGGAGAACCATTATTTGCCTCACCTCGAGCACGTGTATGCGCAAGCAGTGGTAGGCGAGAAAGCAACCACTACGGCGCAACATAGTGCGTTTGAGCCCACCATTATGCCGCGCAGCGATGCTTGCACCGCCGAGCATATCCCCACCACACGCATTGCCAAAGATGGTGCTAGCTTTGATGGTGTTGGCCTGAGCAACCCAGCGATTGCCGCCGCTAACAGCGTGTTGGGCGCTATGGGTGTTGGGCGCTAGTTAGCGTTATCAAACGCTACTATGGCTGACTGCAAACAGCGAGTTACTCCGCTTCCGTTCCGCATGTACGTTGATGTACACTTGCGGTACGGTTCTCGTAACACACTGTTTTCGTCAAGCCCTAGCGAATTTTACAACGCTAACTACAGTTAGCGCGGTTTGTGTTGGCAACCACCACAGCAATCGGCCTCGTCTTCTAGGAATTCTTCCCATTTTTCTGGCTCGGGCTTGGGTGCCGAGGGCACCGTTGTTTGCACGGCTTCAACAGGGTCGTTTGGCGATTGCGGCTTCATGGCTCCTCGGTTTTTAGCGTGCCTGTTTAGGGCGATACAGGAGTGAAGTGTCGTAACCCAGCGCTTTGGCGCGTGCGATGAGTTTGGCCACTTGCTTGTCGCTTAGGTGCGGCGATCGCGTGAGTATCCATAGATAGCGCCCCGACGGCTCACCCACAATCGACCAGCTGTAATCATCCGCGCGGTCGAGCACCCAATAATCGCCATAGAACGGCCAAAAGAAGCTGACGCGCAGTTTGGCATTGTTGCTGCCCTCGACGGCGTAGGCGCTGCCCTCGGCGGTGTTGAGTTCGCCATCCACCGTGCCTTGGTGACAGGAGTTGAGCACTTTGATTTTGCCATCATCCCGCAGGGAATATTCCGCAGTCACGGCTTCACAGCCTGTTTCGAAACGGTTTTCGTAGCGGGCGAGTTCGTACCATCGGCCAAGGTAGCGGCTAAGGTCGACCGCTTTTGCGGGTGCGGGAACGTTGGCGTTACCGACGGGTCCTTGCCCGCAGGCGGCTAACAAAATACACAGGGCAGCAGCTATGAATGGGCGCATGATAGTTCCTAATGTTAGGGTGTGACCGTGTGGGCGCGATTTCTGCGTTCGAATAGTATCAGCATGATGGCCATTGGCAGTAGCCATGTAACCCGACTTTGGTAGCGATCATGCACCCCTGATAACGCGGTACATAGCAGGGTATTACCCAAAAGGAAACAAATCACCGTGCATGGTAGCAAGAAAGAAGGTTCCGTGCGTTTGGCGATGTTGGCGATACCGATAGCCAGCAGCACGAAAAACGCCAAGGGTGTAAGGATAGCATCCACGGTGTGGATGAACCTGTGCGGAATAGTATCGCGCATTTCGGCACTGCTGAGGTAGGCGTTCACTGCAGGTTCGCCAAATTTTTCACGGATCAGCGCTTCGACCGAGGGTATCTGGTATTTGGTGGTGAACTCTGCCGCGGGTTCGTGCGTCATGAGGCCATGCAACAGATTCTCCTCGACCATGGTGAGCACTTCCATCGGGCGGGTGAGCAGGGTTTGCTTCACAATCATCGCCGATTCTTCGCGCATGGCCATGAAGCCGCCAAGGCGCTGATAGGTATCGGTGAACCACAGCAATTCCTCGGCGGTGGCGGGCAATTTTTTCTCGTAGGCGCAGATGCGGTAGCCAGCCTCGGGGCACGCCTCGTGCAGATAGGTGCGCGCAGGCCCATACTCGATAAGGTTCGCCATAAAGAAGGATTGACCCGCGGAGGAAAGCGTCCAGTTTTTGAAGATGACCCCGTTATAGAGCAACAGCGCGACAATGGTGAGGGTGATGGGTGTGGCCAGTAGGGCGAGCGAGTGCTTGCGATAATTAAGTGGCACGCCCGCGCGCCACAACAGCACGGCGAGCAGTATCAGCATGCCCATCGCAAGGGGCAGATTGGTGATATGGGTGACAGTGGCGACGCAACCAAGCAACACGAGGTAGCGCCGTGTGATGGGGTTGAGTTGCTGATGGTAGAACGCGAGGATGACCATGCACAGGAACATGATGGGCGTAAAAATATCGGCCATGATAAAGCCCGTGAAATAGGGCAGGCTAGAAAACGCTGCGAGCCATGCCATCATGCCAAGAAATTGCCGCGACGAAAGGGTGGGCGCGACCAGCTTGCCCAGCAGCCAGATGAGATGGCTGACGAGGAGCGATTGCAGCACCACAGGCATCCAGATGAAGCGGTTGAGGTGGGCGAAGGTAATGAACAACCCATAAAAAGGTGGGCGGTGGATGTGTGGATACAGAGTGAGGTAGTCGCCTGAATCGGCGAAGATGAACGGAAAGCCGTTGAGCAGCGCGGGAACCATCAGGAACAATGCAGCGGCAAGTATCACTAGCGCTGCGCGTGTGTTGATTGCCCCCAGCATCAGACCTTCATGGGCATGATAATCAAGTTTTGACCTTTGGTGTGCAGACGCTTTTGCACCATGTAGGCCGTTTGGTTATGCAGAATTTGCGTGAAGTAATTTTCCTTCTCGAAAATCAGCTTGGCAGCAAAGAATACCGTATGCGGGAAATCCGCAGAAATGCGCTCGGTGAGGCGGCTCACGGTTTCAATCACATCGGTGCCGTAATCGTGATAATAGGTGGCAGGCATGCCGCGCGCGGAGCAGTAATCGACATATTGTTTCAGCATGGCTTTGGTGTCGCGGCGCAGCGTATGCCAGTTTGCCTCATCCGAGAACTCCTCGGTATCGATTTCGCCGACGCTAGCAAATACGAAGTTTTTGAACACACCGGGGAAGAGGCGTTGCACCCAGAGGAAGGTGTGCATCCCCGGAGCCGAGGAACCACCGACAAGGAACACCGCCGTGGGATGGCGGGGATCCATTTTGGGTTTTTCTTCGGGCATGGGCTTGGGTGTGCTGCCAAACATGGCGCCACCGAGCTCTTTCTCGATCTCACTCATACGCGCACGCACGCCTTCGTAGTGCCGACGGATAGCCATGCCGAGCGCAATGATGGCACCCGTTACCACCACGGTTTTCCATGCACCATAGCTAAATTTCTCGACCAAGGTGACCATGAGAATGGTGGCGCAAACAATGAGCGACAGCACGACGACGAACAGCTTGTGCCATATTTTGGGGTTCTTGCGCTCGCGCCAACGGTAACGAGTGATGCCCGCAAGCGACAAGGTGAAGGTGAGGAATACGTTGATGGAATACATGACCACCAGCAAGTGCACTTCGCCGCCTGTGGCCATGAGTGCGCCCACCGCCATGCCGCCCATGAGCATGACGCCATTTTTGGTGACAAGGCGGTTGCTGAGCGCCGAGAACATATGCGGTAGCCAGCGATCCACCGCCATGAGAGCCATGACGTTTGGACCAGCAATGAAGCCCGTATTCGCGGCCACAAACAGTAAGCCAGCAGCAAATAGCAGCGAGATGGCCGTAAATTCGTGCGAGATATTGACGCCGAAAACTTCCCAGTTGGCAGTCACCAGTTTGAAGGCGCTGGCGTTCAGGGTTTCGCCCTCGACCTTTTGTACATCCCACAGCAGATACATGGTGATGATGCCCGCCGCGACGAGCGCGAGGGAGAACGCCACTGCCCACATAGTTGCTTTGCCTGTGCGCACTTTGGGCTCGGCCAGATTATTCATGGAATTGCTGACGGCCTCGAGACCTGTATAGGTACCACCGCCGAGCGAGAACGCTTTGAAGAACAAGGCAAGGACGGCAAACCAGCCAATTTCACCCGCCATGGTTTGGGTTTCATTTACAGCGTTAGGGACAAGGTTTGTCAGTCCCGCCGAATGGTCGAAAATTCCCCAAAGGATAAGAATCGTATGGGTGGCAATGAATCCGAGGAAAATCGGCAGCAGGAAGCGGATGGATTCTTTCATCCCTCGTAAATTCATGTAGGTGAGAATGCCCGCGACCAGAAGCGCCATCAGTAGTTTATAATCTTGGAACCCGAGCGGCAGCATGGAGAATAATGCATCGACACCGCTGGCAATGGAGATGGCAATGGTAAGGACATAATCGATGAGCAAGGCCGCACCCGCCACAAGGCCAGTTTTAGGCCCAAGCATGGTGGTGGCCACGCGGTACCCGCCGCCGCCATTGGGGAAAAGTTCGATGACTTGCGTGTAGGCTGCTGCAATGAGAAAAACGGTGAAGGCAGTGACAATGGCCAAGAAAATGGCAAGGTGGGTGTGGCCAGCAAGCGCAAGGAAGGCTTCTTCGGGGCCGTAGTTGGCGGAGGATAGACCATCCGCTCCGATGCCCACCCACGCAAAGAATGTGATGAGCGCCATGTGGTGGCGTGTATCGGACTTAAAGGGGTCGAGCGGCTTGCCCATCAGGGCGCGCTTAATAGATGAGGTTGTTAGCGGCATAAGAACCTTCTTGCCAGAACCAGCGGGGTTTTACAGTGTAAACACGGCTACGGTCGGCGCTTTACGCCTGATTTTATAAGGTTGCAACATAATTACCATTCCCGCAGCCACCGCAATAGGCTAGCCAAGGGGGGGTATGAACCACATCAATGCCCATGTTCCCGCTCCTGCACTCGACCTCGCCGATGCTACGCCCGTATCCTCGGCGTTTGGGGATGTGTATTTTTCGCGCGGGGGTGGGGTGGCGGAAACCGAGCATGTTTTCTTGAAAGGCAATGGGTTACCAGAACGCTGGGCAGGCGTTTCGCGCTTCACGATTGCGGAACTAGGGTTTGGGACGGGCTTAAATTTCCTCGTCACCCTCAAGCGGTTTCGCGAGACGGCAGCGGCGGGTGCGGTGCTGCATTACGTAGCTATCGAGAAATACCCCTTCACGCCCGAAGCATTGCGCGCGGTGCTGGCGTTGCAGCCTGAGGTGGTGGCCGAGGCGGCGGAGTTGCTGGCCGCTTATCCGCTGCGCCTACCCGGTATTCACCGTATCCACCTGCCGCGCTGTGTGCTGACGCTGTGCGTGGGAGAAGTGGAGGAGATGTTAGAAGAGCTAATGATTGAAGGGGGCTCGTTGCCTGCTATCGACGCATGGTACCTTGACGGCTTTTCACCTGCCAAGAACCCAGAGATGTGGAGCGAGAGTATTCTAGCACACGTCGGGTGGCTTAGCCATATGGGTACGACATTCGCCACCTTCACCAGTGCAGGCGAGGTGCGGCGTGGGCTGCAGGCGGCAGGGTTTACGGTGCATAAAGTGGCAGGGTTTGGCCACAAGCGCGAGATGAGCATCGGTATTATAGAAGGGGGAACGCAGGGCGCCCCACTCCATGATAAAAACTTTGAGTGTGTGGTGATTGGTGCGGGCATTGCTGGGGCGACGTTGGCGCGGTCGCTCGCCGAGCGTGGATATAAAGTGACAGTGCTGGAGCGTGGGGCAATCGCGAGCGGTGCCTCGGGCAATGCGGCAGGCGTATTGTTCCCGCAGCTGACCAAACAGTGGAACACATCGACGGCGTGGTATTTCACTGCCTATGGGTTTGCGCTGCGTCAACTGGCGCGGTGGCAAGCGGATGGATTGAGATTTGCGAACAGCATGATGGGCATGTTACGCCTGCCACGCCACGCCGAGGAAGAAGCGCAACTGCGCGCGTTGAACGAAACACAGGGGCTTGATGAAAAGATTGTGCATTGGGTAGAGCGCGAAGCAGCAAGCGAGATAGCGGGTGTGGCGCTGCCCACGGGCGCAGACTACTTCCCGCAAGGGACATGGGTGTCGCCGCCCGAGCTATGCCGCGCACTGTTGCAGCATGAGAAGATTATACTGCGCGAGCAATGTGCAGCAATTTCTATCACGCGCACGGGCGATGGATGGGTGGTGACGCTTGCGAATGGTGAGGAATTGAAAGCCCCCGCCGTATGTGTTGCTAGCGCTGAGGAAAGCGCCATGTTGCTCACGAAGTATGGCTTACGGTTGAATGTTGTGGGTGGTCAGGTGAGCGAAATTGCTGCGAGTGATGTTGCAGCACCGCTTCGCAGCATTTTATGCCATAAGGGGTATGTGATTCCGCGCGACGACAGCTACCTTATTGGTGCGACCTATCACCGCGAGGATATGCTGGCGGTGACGGATGCGCGGCACGCGGAAAATATGGCGGAGTTGAAGAATATCCTCCCCGATTGGATGCATGGTGAAGTGCAGACGGGACGAAGCTCGGTGCGTGCGACCACGCCTGACCGCCTGCCTTATGTGGGTGCGGTGGATATGGGGCTATATGTAACGACAGGTCATGGATCACGCGGGTTGCTGAGCGCGCCCCTTGCGGCCGAGATGATTGCGAGCAGTATAACAGGTGAAATGTCGCCCGTGTCGCAAGGGTTAGTTAAAGCGCTCCACCCACTGCGGTTTAAAAAAGCGTAAGTGCTCGCACCTCATCGAACCCTTCGCGCAGGAACACATCGCGGTAGCGAGCGATATCCTCCGCCCGAGTGACATAAGCGATGGAGGACGTGGGTGCAGTATCGGCAAGTGTTAGGGCGCGTCGCGCAATCGCAACGCTGGAATCGACCCAGGCGACTGGCCATGGAGCCACGCGGCCTAGCGCATCGGCAATCAGCGGGTAATGGGTACAGCCTAGCACAATGCAATCGGTGCGGCCTCGTCCATCATCTAAAAAGGCGGGGGTAATTTCACTGCGCAACGCATCGAGGTCGAGCGCGGCGCCCAGCAAATGTGCCTCTACAAGTGCAGCGAGGTTGGGAGCGCCGTAATTATCGACCACGCAATCGGCGGCAAATTGCGCTACCAACGCACTACTATAGCTGCTAGCTGCCGTGTTGGGGGTGGCCAGCAAGGTGAAGCGCCGTGTTTTAGAAAGCTCTGCCGCAGGTTTGATGGCGGGCACCGTGCCGACAAAGGGAATGGCGAATTGTGCGCGCAAACTTTCGAGGCACAAGGTAGAGAGTGTGTTGCAGGCAAGGACAATGGGCGCGGTTTGGTGGAGTGTCTGAATTTGTCGGATGAGTTCGGTTGCGCGGGCATTGATGTTTTCGCGGGTGCGTTTGCCATAAGGAAAGCCGCCCGTATCGGCCACATAGGTGAGCGTGCGCGCAGGATGTGTGGCGCGTAACGCACGCACCACCGAAATTCCCCCGAGGCCTGAATCAACAACAATCACCCGCACGCCCTTGCATTTGCTTAAAATTTTCGCTGTATTCGTCGCGATTGCTCGATGTCTTCACCTTGCAATTGTGCCGAATTTTCGTCATAGTGAACCTCTATCACTTGGTCAGCAATAAAGGAATAGCATCGTGGCGGAACAGGGCGCATTTTTTTCGGTATGGGCGCAGAATTCCAGCTATTGGTTAGTGGTAGAAGGTCCGCATGCCAGCCAATTAACTGGCTTTGCCCCTGCCCACCGCAAGACCGATGTAGTGGCACTGAAAACGGATGCCAACTGGCGCGAAGCGTGGGTGAAGCACACCGCGAAACTTGGTAATATGCTAGGTGGCGGTGCTGGCCACCGCGCGGCCGTGCTCGCTACGGAGTCGATGCCGAGTCTGCCTGACATGATGGAGGCGATGCGCCCCTTTAGTGAAATGAACGCCATTGCGGCCAATGTGTGGCTGATTGAAGCGATTAACCATGGGCAGCTGGATTGCTACATGCAGCGCGTGATGGACAGGCGCGGCAAGCAGGTGGGCTATGAGGCTTTCGCGCGCATGGAAGGCGCCGATGGCGGCGTGATTGGCGGCGGCGCCATTATGCAGGCCGCGCATGCATTGCGCATTGAATATCAGCTCGACCGTTTGCTGCATAAGCAGGCAATCGAGACGTTTGTTGGCAGCGACCTTGAGGGCTATATTTTTATTAATTTCCTGACGGGATTCATTCATCGCCCCGAAGTGTACCTTGATGGGTTGAGCCAAGCCGTGAGTCGCACACATGTGCGCTCGAGTGCGGTGGTGCTGGATGTGCCGCTGGGTGATTATGCCAAAGATATGCCGAAACTGAAATCTATCGCGCAGTTTTGTCGTTCGCGCGGGTTCTCGCTCGCGCTTGATGATGTGTCCACCAGCGATGGGCTTGCGGCACTACTCACTGAAATCCGCCCCGCATTCGTGAAGTTGGATGCGAAATTCGATAAGGGCTTGAACCCCGCGCGCGCCAACGCCTTACTGCACGAGATTGTTCAAGTGAGCCATGCCAGCGGGGTGATGGTGTTGGCCGAAGGGGTGGAGAACGCCGCGCAGCACACTATGTATGTGAACGCGGAAGTGGATATGTTCCAAGGCTACCTGTTTGGTGCGCCCGAACGTTTCCCGCGCGTCGATGAAGATGGCAAGCGCAGCGCAAGTTCGAGCGCGTAGCGACTGTGCTTTGCGTGCAACGCTTCTAAAAATATTTAGTAAAATATATAGATAATTCACACAACTATCTGCGTTATCCACTGATTTTTTGAATGCGACATGCTACGGTTTGTGGTACATCTGTAGTCGGCAATTTTTTGGAAAAACATCATGCAAAAACGTTCGTTGATTGTGTTGGCCTTGGGGATTGTGATTGCGCTGGGTACGGCGTTTTCCATCAAGAGCCGCATGAGCGATCAGGGCAATGGCGTTGAGGTGACGCAGGTGATGGTGGCCGCGGCCGATATTCCCGCAGGCGCATTCGTGCGTAGCGATGTACATATTGTGTTCGCGGATTGGCCCAAGGGCAACATCACCGAATCGATGCTGACCAATGCCAACAGTAAAACGGGCGATTTCAGCGGTGCTGTCGCCCGCCGCGCGATTCAAAAAGGCGAGCCTATTTTAAAGAATTTGCTGATTCGTTCGAGCGAAGGCGGCTTCATGTCGGCGGTGCTTGAACCAGGCGCGCGCGCTGTTTCTATTGCGGTGGATTCCACGAGCGGCAATGCGGGCTTTATTTTCCCTGGTGATCGTGTGGATTTGATCCTCACCCATTCCGTCACCCGCCAATCGGTGCAATCGCGTGCGAGCGAGACGTTTGTTGAGAATGTACGCGTGCTCGCAGTTGACCAAATGACGGACAACCCAGAAAACAAGGCGATGATCGCTAAAACGGTGACACTAGAAGTGACCCCCAAACAGGCTGAAGAAATTAATCTCGCCAAGGATCTGGGTAAAATATCACTCTCGCTGCGCAGCCTTTCGAGCAAGAAAAATGGCGATGTGGCCGTGCCCGATGCCGTGGTGAATACGGAAAACGAGCCATCGACGCTTGAGGAATTATTGCATGCTAAACCGCAGCAGCCTGCGATCGATCCGCACGCGCCTTCGCCCAACATGACGCGCGATACGGAAGTGAGTAAAATTATCACGCCCGAGGATGCAGCGGGGAATCAAGTGACGATTATTCGTGGAACGGAACGTAGCAACATTCAATTCGGACCAGCAGGTGATAGCAGTGCACAATAAACCGAACCGACTAACATCGTTCACCGCCCTTGTGGCCAGCCTTTGCTTGTTGACTAGCAACGTGGCCAGCGCCGCCGATTTCCGCACGGCGATGGGCGGTGGTGTCATTAATGTCGAGATTAATAAGGGTACGCCCGTGCATCTATCGCGCCCTGCAGTGTCGGTTGCGATTGCTGACCCCGCGATTGCGGATGTGCAGGTCATTTCGCCGCGCATGCTGATGGTGGCAGGGCGTGGTGTAGGTGAAACCAGTATTCTGGCGGTGGATGCGCAGGACACGGTAATCATGCAGGGCACTGTCAATGTGACGCATAATTTGAGCCGTCTGAAACGCGCGCTGGGCGACATGATGCCCGATAATAAAGTGACGGCCACCTCGGCCGATAATGCGATTGTGCTGAAGGGCAAGGTGGATTCACCCGTGCTTTCGGAAAAATTACAGCGCCTAGCCAGCGGTTTCTTGTCGAACGACAAGCAGCAGGTCATCAACATGATGGACACGAGCAGCAGCGACCAAGTAATGCTGAAGGTAAAAGTGGTGGAGTTGCGCCGCTCGGAGCTCAAGCGTTTTGGCATCAATTGGGAAAGCGTGATCAATACGGGCAGCTTTGTGTTTGGCCTTGGCCAAGGGCGCGACTTCCTTGGTAATACGCTCAATGCCGCAGGTGCTGCCAATAGCTTCGACCGCGCTACGAGTGGTGATAATAGTGTGCTTGCTGGCTTCAATGATGGCCAAACGAGTCTGAATGCCATGATCGATGCGCTGGAGGCAGATGGCTTGGTGAGCGTGCTGGCCGAGCCGAACCTGACCACACGTTCGGGGCAACCAGCAAGCTTCCTTGCGGGTGGCGAAATTCCTATCCCCGTGGATAATGGCCAAAACGGCATCAGCATTCAATACCGCCAGTTTGGGGTAAGCTTGCAGTTCACGCCGATTGTGCTGAGCAAAGACAAAATCAGCCTGACGGTGTTACCTGAGGTGAGTGCGCTTTCCGAGGATAATCGCGTAACAACGACTTCGGGTGTCTCGGTGCCATCCATCACCACGCGCCGCGCTTCGACCACGGTGGATCTGGGCTCGGGGCAGACCTTCGCGGTGGCAGGCTTGTTGCGTAACGATACCTCGAACAATATTAGTAAATTCCCAATTCTGGGCGATATACCTGTCCTTGGCACGCTGTTCCGCTCGAGCGCGTATCGTAGCGACCAGACGGAACTGGTAATCCTTATTACGCCTTACATTGTGAAGCCGATTGATGATCCATCGCTGGTGGCGACACCGCTGGATGGGTTGGTGCCTGCCACCGATTTCGAGCGGATTTTGCTCGGCCGCCTATCGGGTGAAACCGCGATGTTGCCCGATTCGGAAGCGCCTGCCCCCGACTCGCCCGCCGCCGCATTCTCGGGCATTGGTGGCAATGCTGGATTTCTGATGCGATAGGGGTATGACGATGATACGACACAGTCTGATTTTGTTCGTGATGGTTGCGCTTGCTGCTTGCAGCAATTATGTGCCACGCGAGAAGGTGGCCACCTATGACCCGGAAACGCGCGCGCTGACCTTACCCTATCCGTGCCCTGATTGGAGCCAATCGCAGACCAGCAACTACCTCAACCAGCCGCATAGCGACTTTGGCTGCGCAGTGAATACCAATGCCGCGCTGCAGCTGGAAGACCCAGAGGACTTAGTGCGTGGCCACGGCACAAAAGGGCCCGAAGCAGGGATTACTTCGGGGGTGGTTCAGCAATATCGCGCGGGTGAACTGCCTGCACCGCTTACCCCCGTCCAGAGCTCTGGCGCTAGTCAATGAGTAGACATCCAATATCCGGCACGCTGGGTAATGTTCAGTTGATGCTTTTTGCGACCGCCGCCAGTGGCGAAGCCGCGCGTGTTGCCGCAGGTGAACTTGGGTTTGTACGCACACATATTGCCGTGGGTAATGCCGCGAGCGCGACGGAATATTTAAAGCAAAATGCCTCGCCTGAAATTCTCGTGGTCGAGATTGGTAATGCCGAGCAAGCGCCTTCGCAGCTTGATGCACTGGCCGATGTGGTGAACCCCCACACCAAAGTGCTGGCGACAGGCAATGTTGATAGTATCCGCTTTTACCAATGGCTGAGCGATTTGGGGATTGATGGCTATTTGCTGCAGCCCTTCACCGCCGCCGAGTTGCGCCAAGCCATTGCCAAAGGCAGCATTAAAAAACCAGGGGCGGATGATGCGAAGCAAGCCGCGCAAAAGAAATTGATTGCGGTGGTGGGCGCGCGCGGCGGTGTGGGCACCAGCATGGTGGCCGCGAACCTTGCCGCTATTTTTGCGCTGACCCACAAGCACCCCACCGCGCTGGTGGATGCCGACCCTTATTTTGGCACGGCGGCGCTTGCTATGGGGCTCGACCCCTCGCGCGGGTTGCGCGATGCGTTTGAAAAGCCCGACCGTGTGGATGGATTATTCCTCGAACGGGTGATGGTGAAACCGTTTGAAAACCTTGCCATTCTCGCGGCGGAAGAGCCGTTGGTCGATGCCATCACCATCCAGCCCAATGCAGGGGAAATGATTCTGGCAGCGCTTGCCGAGAAGTGTCGCACCGTGGTGGTGGATGTGCCGCGGCAAATGAATGTGCTGACTCGCCATGTGCTGACCAAGGCGGACCATGTGATTATCGTCACCGACCCGCAGCTCACTTCGTTACGCGACAGCTTGCGGCTGCGTGATTATTTAGTAGAGAACCTGAAGCGTCCTGCACCCATGCTGTTAGTCAACCGTGTCGGTTTGAGCGCAAACAACGAGTTATCCATCAAGGATTTCGCCAAGAATTTTGGTCAGGATGTGGCCGCGCAGTTACCGTTTATCCATGAGGCGATTGAAGCCACCGCACAAGGCGAGCTGCTGGCCAACAACCCCAAACTGAAACCATTATTTAGCAGCCTACGCATGCTCGCACGTGAATTGGTGGGCGAGGTTGAGGAGCAAGAAGCAGATACCGCTAGCGCGGGCGGTTCGCTGTTATCGCGGTTGAAGGGGAAAAAATAAATGTTCGGGCGTGGACAAAGCCAGCCACCCGCACCTACCGAAACGGTGAGCGCACCCGCACCCGCCGAGGCGCCCGCACAAACCGCCGCCGATCGCCTTGCAGGGGCGTTCGAGGAACCGAGTGAGACCCCACCACCGCCGTTGAACCCACTCGCCCAAACCAAGATGGTGATTTACGATCGGCTGATGGAGCAGATTGATTTGCCGACGGCGAGCCGCATGCCGCAGGACGAATTGCGCCGCCAGATTATCGATGTGATTGGCGAAATTGTGATGGAGAAAAAACTCGCCATCAACCACACCGAGCAGCAATTTTTAGCGACGCAGATTGTCGATGACATGATCGGTCTTGGGCCGCTGGAGCCGCTGCTCAAGGACGAGCTGATCACCGATATTATGGTCAATGGCCCTGAGCAAATTTATATCGAGCGCAAGGGCAAGCTGGAACTGGCCGATGCGCGCTTTAGGGATAACGACCATGTGATGAATGTGGCGCAACGCATTGTGACGGCCGTGGGCCGACGTGTCGATGAAAGTAGCCCGATTTGCGATGCGCGGTTGAAGGATGGTTCTCGCGTGAACGTGATTGCCACGCCGCTCTCACTCAAAGGGTGCAGCATTTCGATTCGTAAATTCTCGAAGAAGAAAATCACGCTCGATATTATGGCCAAGCAAAAGAACATTTCCGATGAAGTGTGCAAGCTGCTGAAAATTGCAGGCGCGTGCCGACTGAATTTAATTATCTCAGGCGGTACAGGTTCGGGGAAAACGACGTTGCTCAACGCCATGAGCCGCATGATTGACCATGGCGAACGTGTGGTGACGATTGAGGATGCGGCGGAGTTGCAACTGCAACAGCCGCACGTGGTGCCACTGGAGACCCGCCCCAAAAACCTTGAGGGCGATGGTGAAATCACCATGCGCGACTTGGTAAAAAATGCCCTACGTATGCGCCCCGACCGTATTATTTTGGGTGAGGTGCGCGGCGGTGAGGCGATGGATTTGCTGCAAGCCATGAACACGGGTCACGATGGCTCGATGGGTACGTTGCATGCCAACAACCCGCGCGAGGCATTAACACGCCTTGAGAACATGGTGAATATGAGCGGCATGAAACTGCCTAGCCACGCGATTCGCCATCAAATCTCGAGCGCGGTGCAGCTGATTGTACAAATTCAGCGGATGCGCGATGGGATTCGCCGCATCACCCACGTGACGGAAGTGCTGGGCATGGAGGGCGAAGTGATTATTACGCAAGACCTCTATACCTATGTGTTCCAAGGCGAGGACGAACATGGCAAGTTGATCGGTGAATTTAAATCGTCGGGGTTGCGCCCCAACTTCACCAAGCAGGCGGCCTATTTCGGGTTAGATAAAGCATTGCTCGAGTTGGTGTAATGACGGATTTTCTCACAGCACCTGAGTTATGGATTGGGCTGGGCCTATTGATGGCGCTGGTGGTGTTTGCCACGCGTGGCAGCGGTGGAAAAAAGAGGGAAGCACGGCTGGCACGGGTAACGCGCAAAGGCAATTTTGTACCCAGTGCCTCGGTGGGTGTTTCGCTGCGTCGTTTGAAACCCGGTGAGAATACACCATTTGGGCAAATACTCGCCAGCATGAGCAGCATTGCGAAATTGCGCGGGCGGCTGGAGGTGGCGGGACTGACCGAAACCACGCCACAAAAATTCCTCAGTATTATGGCAGGTATTGCGGTCGGGGTAACGCTGCTGATGTACCTACTTTCGGGTAAGCCGCTGCTGGTGTGTTTGCTGATTGGGATTTTGTGTGGGCTTGGCATCCCGCATTTTGTGGTCAGCCGAAAAATCAAAAAACGGCAGATGGCATTTTTGAAATTATTCCCCGATGCGATTGAACTGATGGTGCGGGGCTTGCGCGCGGGCTTGCCGGTAGCGGAATCGTTCATCAATGTCTCGAAGGAATTGCCACCGCCGATGGGCGATACGTTTGGCAACGTTGCGCAGCAAACGCAGCTTGGGGTGCCGATGGAAAAAGCGCTGACGGATAATGCCGAGAAGATGGGGCTTACGGAATTCAACTTTTTCGTGACGACGATTATTTTGCAGCGTGAAACGGGTGGTAACCTGAGCGAGATTTTGAATAACTTGGCCGATATGCTGCGTCAGCGTCACATGATGAAACTGAAAATTGGTGCGCTTTCTTCGGAGGCGCGGGCGAGCGCCTATATTATCGGCGCGTTGCCGTTTTTGGTGTTCACCATTTTGCAAGTCATTGCGCCTTCGTACTTACGGCCGCTGTTCGATGATGCGCGTGGCAACAAGGCGCTACTGATGGCTGCGGGCAGCCTTGGCATGGGCGCATTCATCATGAAGCGCATGACGCAGTTGGAGATATAGATGGCCGACGCTCCTCCACGCCCGTTACAGACCACCGATTTCCTGCCCTCGGGTATGAGCATCGATGATGTGTTGGTGGCGGCCTCGGCCATTGGTATTTTCATGATTATTTGGTCGATCGGGCAATATTTGATTGAGCGCGATCGCTTTGGTCCGCGCCTTAAGATGATTCAGGATCGCCGCGCCGAATTGAAGGGCGAAATGACCGCTGCCAAGCGCCGCGCGCGACCTGAGCAAGCAAGCGAGGCAATGGGATTCATCCGCACGGTGGTGAGCAAGTTGAAATTGCTGCAGCAGTTGAAAGTTGATCAATTACAATCGAAGCTGATCAATGCGGGTTACCGTTCGAAGGATGCGATTGTTATTTTTGCCTTCGCCAAAACCGTGATGCCCTTTGTGGGTCTGGGCCTTGGGCTTTTAATTTGTGGCATCAACTGGTCGCATGCATTTGAAACATCGCAAGCGACTGGCTGGCTTATTCTTTTGGGGCTGAGCTACTTTTGTACGCGGCTGCCTGAAATTATTGTGGCCAATGCGCGCAGCAAACGTTACGCGGCGCTGCGTAGAGGCTTACCTGATGCGCTGGACTTGATGATGATTTGCGCCGAGGCGGGCTTATCGCTGGCGGCTGCACTCGACCGTGTGGCGAAGGAAATGGGGCGGGTGAACCCCCAGCTTGCCGAGGAATTCGGCCTTACCTCGGTGGAGCTTGGCTTTTTGCCCGAGCGCATTACAGCCCTGAAACATTTGCAAGCGCGTGTGGATATGCCCGAGATTCGAGGCTTTGTGAACGTGATTGCCCAAACCGAAAAATACGGTACGCCGATCGCCCAAGCCTTACGCGTGCTTTCGAAGGAATACCGTACCCAGCGTATGCTGCGTGCCGAGCAACGTGCCGCACGCCTGCCTGCGATGATGACCGTGCCGATGATTATTTTCATCCTGCCCACGCTGTTCATTGTGGTGATGGCACCCGCTGTCATCAGCATCATGGATAACTTTTAGATTCCGCCGCTATTTAAATTCTAATGGGCTACAAATAGCGCCTTCTGCGCTTCCGCTGCGCATGTACTCAAACGTACATTTGCGCTGCGGTTCTCGAAAGCCACTATTTTCGCCATATCAGAATTTAAATCCCGACGAAATCTCTATGCGCGCAGCCGTGCTGGCACAGCAGGGCTCTTCCCACTCGCGCTACACTCACCTAGCTCGCGCTACAACGTTACGACTATTCGTTGGTGGCAGGTTTCTCGGCGGGTTTTTTTGCAGGTGCTGTCACGGTGGGCGTGGCTGGCTTAGCAGGGGTAGCCGCCGCCGCTGGTGCCGGTGCGCTTACAGCAGGTTTTACAGGCGCTGGGGCAGTGGTGGGCGCGGCACTTGTTGCAGGCGGTGTAGCCGCCGGTTTCACCACGGGCTTAGCTACTTTTTTTGCAACGGGTTTCGCCATAGGTGTTTCTGCTGCTTCGTCGTCGCTGCTAGTGGTTGTTTTTAATGATGGCGCTTTGCCGCCATGTTCCTCGACATACTCACGCATGCGGGCAATGGTGAGTTGGCGGGTGGCTTCGTCCATCTCCCCATGGATCAGTTTTTTGGCTTGGGCATGCTGGCCAAGTAAGCCATAGGCAAGCGCGAGGTTGTGGCGCGTGACAGTGGGTGCACCCGCTTTGTTACCTTCGTTCTTCAACAAATCGACGGCTTTTTTAGGCTCGCCTGATAACAGGTACGACATGGCCAAGTTGGTGCGGATTTTGGTGAGCGCGGCTTTGGGGTTGGTTTTGATGCCACGCAGATATTGCATTTGTGCCGCGCGATGGTTGCCACGCATATCCTCGGTGATGCCTTTGCCAATCGCGAGATCGAGGTTATCGGGCTGCTGGGTAAGGCCGCGGTCGAACGCGGTGGCGGCATCGTCGAAGCGATTACTATCGAGATAGATTTTGCCTGTCAGGTAATTGGCAAGCGCATCATCGGGCTGAAGCTGGAGCGCCTTTTCGAGGATGGGCAGCGCCTTATCGTTCTGGCCGTTTTTGATGTAGAGTTGGGCAAGGCCCAGATGCGCCTCGATATGGCCGCTTCCCTCGTTCATGGCGGTTAAGTAGTCGCGCTCGGCGGCAGGGAAATTGCCTTGCTGGGCGGCACCATCGGCGGCATAGATGAGCGAGCGCTCGCGGCTCGAAATGGGCCCGCGCTCGGTGGGTGTTGTGGCCGAATCGAGGCCATCGCAAGCAGTGAGGGTTAGGACAAGCAGCAGAACAGGAATAACGCGCATGGGGAACCTCCGAGCGTGATGATAGCGCAAAAATTCTCGTGCCACTAGCCGTAAAATGGCCACGTGCGAACTTATTCGATGCCGCTACAATTAAGGCAAAATGCTATTGAGTTTAGCCTTTGGCAGCGTATAGTCCGCGCCTCAATCGAACGTTAAAGGAAACCGCATGACCACCACTGAACTCAAAGAAGCTGCCGCACTCATCACCCGCTTTGTGAACGGCGAGACGGAAGATTGGGAGTGGGGCGTGCTGGTGGATGTGCCTGCCGAGCAGCCAGCGCTTGAGGCGCTGCGCCAAGAACTATTGGCGGTCGCCGAGAAAAACCCGCCGCGGGGCGGCAATGAATGGTGCGCGCCCGATGGTATGAGTGCATTACGCGCGATTGCGAACCGTGTGCTGGGCGTGGCCGAGGATGATGATTTGGTGGTGAAAGACAGCAACGGCACCCGCCTTGCTAATGGCGATAGCGTGACGCTCATCAAGGATTTGCCAGTGAAAGGCGCGAACGTGACCCTAAAGCGCGGCACGGTGGCTAAGAATATTCGCCTCACGCTCAACCCCGAAGAAATTGAGTGCAACGTGGAGAAAGTGCGCGGGCTGGTGCTGCGCGTGGAGTTTGTGAAGAAGGCTTAGCCCTTCACTTTTTCCTTCAGGTTCAAAAGGCCTTTCTCGTAGGTATCGCCAATCATTTTTTCGCAGTTCACGAGAAGGCTGATGGCCTTGCCGGCGAAATCGTTTTTGCCAAACATGCTCCATGTCACTTTGGTGCCGCCGGCTTCAGGCGTTAGCGTAATCTCGGATTCGGCTTCGCCCTTCATAGGCTCTTCAAACAGCAATGCGTATTTGATGAATGCATTGGCCTTGGTGTCACTAATGCTCATGCTACCTTGGCCAACTTCTTCGTTGCCATCCCACGCCATGGTGGCGCCCTTGCCCGCACGTGGGCCTGTGTAGGTTACTTTGGCGGCGGGGTCGATTTCTGCCCATGGCGACCACACGTTGAATGCGTGCAAATCGTTCACATGCGGGAAGAGGGTAGCGGGCGATGCATTGATGATGAGTGAGCGCTCGTAGCGGTAATCAGCGGGCTGCATGGCGGCTACAACAAGAAAAACAGCAATGGCCGCAGCCACGAGCTTGAGGATGGTTTTGAACACGGCACAGCCTTTCAGTGGGTGAAGGATGTTGGAAAATCTATAAGCTAAATTTTTTTTGGCAAGGTTTCGTGCCGAACTATCAACTCCCAAATTTCACCCATATGTTGTTGGCCAGCGAATTGTTCTGGCTCTGCATGCACCAACTTCATTCCCAACTTTTGATAGATACGCCGCGCGCCGATATTGCTGCTGGTGGTGAACAGGTTGACGGTGCGGTAGCCCTTTTCGCGAGCGAAGGCAAAGGCGGTTTCAAGCAGCTGCGTGGCAAGGCCAAGGCCGCGGGCGGCGGGCTCGACATAGAGCACGCGCAGCTTGGCGGTGGTGGCATTCTGGCGGATGAGAAACAGCGAACCCAGAATTTCGCCGTCGCGCTTGGCGATCCAGCTTGCTTCATCGGCGGGGTTGAAATTGCGGATGAAGCTGGCGAGGATTTCGGCAATCATGGCCTCGAACTCCATGTTCCAGCCAAATTCGTGCGCAATCACCGCGCCGTGGCGGTGGATGATCCAGCCCGCATCGCCACTAGCGAGGGGGGAGAGGGTGATGGGGGCTTGGCTGGTAGGTGTAGTCATGGGGCGGTTCTATGCCCTGAGGTGATGGGGCTGTCAAGCGGTGTAAAACGATATAAATAAACAGCTTAATCCTCCTTCAGTTTGGTATCAGTTTGCGCTCAGCTTGGCCTCATCGCGATGCGGTATCAATGGTTGCGTCGAGAGATACTAACCCCGACATCAACCTTACAGGAGATACCCATGAAAACACTGACCGCACTGACCCTTGCCACCGCGTTTGCTTTTGCTGCACCTGCATTTGCGCAGAACACCATTGCCCCCACGGGTGAGTTGAAGGAAGACCACAAGGCCATTCATGCCGACAAAAAAGAACTCGTGCAGGACACCAAAGACATCCACGCCGATAAAAAAGAGCTGCGCGAAGCGGTGAAAGAGCGCCACGAGGCCGTGAAAACGGGCGATAAGGAAGCCGTGAAGGATGCCCGCGCCGAAGTGAAAGATGCCAAAGGCGACCTGAAGACCGACCTGAAAGAGCGCCATGAGGACCACAAGCAACTCGTTCATGACCGTAAAGAATTGCGTCAGGATCGTCGTGAAGTCCTGAAAAACGCTAAGTAACCTTCCCTGAATGACTTGGACGCGGCCGAGGGCAACCTCGGCCGCTTTTTTATGCGCCGCATTGACGCCTGTGAAACCCTGAGCTAAGCTACTGAAACAGGAGAACACAGTATGTCACTAGCCCGTACCGCCCGCGTTGAACGCGCCACGAAAGAAACCAGCATTGCTGTTGAGGTGAACCTCGATGGCACGGGGAAATACGATATTTCCACGGGGATTGGCTTTTTGGATCATATGCTGGAGCAACTCTCGCGCCACAGCCTGATTGACCTTACCGTGAAGGCGAAGGGTGATTTGCACATCGATTTTCACCACACCACGGAAGATACCGGCCTTGCAGTTGGCAAGGCAATCGCCGATGCGCTGGGCGAGCGCGTGGGCATCACCCGTTTTGGTTCGGCGCTTAGCCCCATGGACGAAACCCTCACCCGTGTGGCGCTCGACCTTTCGGGCCGGCCATACTTTGTGTGGAAGGTGGAGTTCAGCAAAGATAAACTGGGCGAGATGGACACGGAATTATTCCGCGAATGGTTCCAAGCGTTTGCCAGCCAAGCGGGCACCACGCTGCACATCGAAAATCTCTATGGCATCAACAACCACCACATTGTGGAAAGCTGCTTTAAAGGGTTGGCGCGTGCGTTGCGCGAGGCGATTGAGATTGACCCGCGCAAAGCTGATGCAGTGCCAAGTACCAAGGGCGTGCTGACTAAAAACTAAATACTGCCGCGCTTTGAAGGGCACCGACTACGTTGTCGTCCGTCGGTTTGGTACTGCTTATGTAGCGCTGCTACACCGCGCAGCACCTCACCTAGGACTCCTAGTATTCGGCACCCTTGAAAGCGCTTACTAAGGAGTGCTTCATGTTCGGAAAATCAGAAAAAATATACAACGTGTATGAAAAGCCCGAGGCGGCGGAGCCGACCGAGCGGGTGGAGTTGGTACGCGAGGGGTTTTCGTTTTTTGCATTCGTACTGAATTTTTTCTGGCTGATATTTAACCGTATGTGGCTGGTGCTTGTTGGTTACATTGCCATTGGGGTGGCGTTGGCTTTGGGAGCGCAGATGCTCAATCTTTCGGAAGTTTCAGTGATGTTGCTGCAAACGCTGATGAACCTGCTGCTGGGTTTCCATGCCTATGATTTGCAAGGATGGTCGCTCAAGCGCCGTGGCTATCGGTTAGCTGGGGTGCTGGTGGCAGAATCCGAAATGGCTGCCGAGCGTCGTTACTACGAGTTTGCGAGCTAACATGACGCATGTGGCCATCATCGATTGCGGGGCGGGGAACTTACACTCCGTGCGAAAAGCCATTGCCAGCCAACTGCCAACGGGCGCCAGCCTTGCGGTGGTGACAGATGCGGCGGCGCTGGATGCCGCGACGCATATTGTGTTGCCCGGTGTGGGTGCATTCGCCGATTGTATGCAAGGCTTCAACGCGCTTAACGGCATGCGCGCGGCGCTCGAACGTGCAGTGTTCGAGCAGAAAAAGCCGTTCTTGGGCATCTGCGTGGGCATGCAAATGCTGTTCAAGCGTGGCCACGAGCATGGCACGCATGAAGGTTTTGGTTGGTTCGAGGGCGAGGTGCGCCTGCTGGCGCCCAGCGACGCCACGCTTCGCATCCCCCATATGGGCTGGAACAGGCTGCGCCTGAGGCAGGCGGAGGTAAAACTACTCAGCGGCGTGCAGGATGGCGAGTTCGTGTATTTCGTCCATTCCTATGCTGCAACGCAGTGTAATCCCGCAGAAATCCTCGCCACGGTTGACTATGGGGGGGATGTTGTGGCACTCATCGGCCGCGACAACATTTTTGGCACCCAATTCCACCCCGAAAAGAGCCAAGAAGTGGGGTTACGCATACTACGAAATTTTATAGGGATGAATCATGGCCGCTAACCCCGAAATGAAGCCCGCGCCGAAACTGAGCGTTGAGAAAAAAACAGCGCTGACCGAGAACGAGCTGACTGAACTGTGCGTGGCAACGGAAGATGCGATCAAGGATGGCATTGGCTTTAACTGGCTGACGCCGCCGCAGCGCGAAACACTGGAAAGCTACTGGCGTGGGGTGCTGATGGTGCCCAGCCGCGAGTTGTTCATTGCACGGCTCGATAATGTCATCTGCGGTTCGATCCAACTCATGCGGCCGAGCAAATCGAAAGAGACGTCGGCATTTGCTGCATCGGTTGAGGCGCATTTTGTGGCGCCATGGGCGCGTGGCCATGGCCTCGCCCCCATGCTGCTCGAGGCCGCTGAGAGGGAAGCCGCGAAGGAAGGCTTTGCCGTTATCAATCTCTCGGTGCGTGAGACGCAAGCCCGCGCGCTCGAGGTTTACCGCACCCATGGCTATACTGAGTGGGGCACGATGCCCTATTACGAATTCGTCAATGCGAGCATGGTGAGCGGGCATTATTTTTATAAAAAGTTAGAACCGATTTCGAACCTGATATGAGACTTTACCCCGCGATTGATTTGAAAGACGGCCAATGCGTGCGCCTGTTCAAGGGCGACATGAAAGCCGCGACGATTTATAACGAGGACGCTGCCGCGCAAGCCCGCCGCTTCGAGGCGGCTGGGTTTGAGTATCTCCATGTGGTGGATTTGAACGGCGCCGTGAGCGGTAAGGCTGTGAACCATGCGGTGGTGAAAAATATCATTGCGGCAGTGAATATGCCCGTGCAACTGGGCGGCGGCATCCGCGACCGCGCGGGCGTGGAAACATGGCTGGAGGCTGGCATTTCGCGCGTTATTCTTGGCACCGCGGCGGTGAAAAACCCCGCGCTGGTCGAGGAAGTGGCGGCTGCACACCCTGGTAAAATTGCGGTGGGCATCGATGCGCGCGGCGGTATGGTGGCAGTGGAAGGCTGGGTGAAAGCCAGCACCATGAAGGCGATTGACCTTGCCAAAATGTTCGAGGATGCAGGCGTGGCCGCAATTATTTATACCGACATTGCGCGCGATGGCACGCTCGATGGCCCCAACCTCGATGAAACGGCGGCGCTCGCTGATGCTATTTCGATTCCTGTCATCCTATCGGGCGGTATTGGCACCATGCAGCATTTGCGTGACGTGAAAGCGCGCTCTCATCGTAACATCGAGGGCATCATCATTGGCCGCGCTTTATACGAGAATACGATTCAGCCGTATGACGCCTTAGCGTTGATGCAGGCATGAATTTTCCCGTTCGCATTATTCCGTGCCTCGATGTGACTGCAGGTCGCGTGGTGAAGGGTGTGAATTTCGTCGACCTGATCGATGCGGGTGACCCTGTGGAGCAAGCGATTGCTTATGACGCGCAAGGAGCGGATGAGCTATGTTTTTTGGATATTACTGCGACCAGCGATAATCGCGGAATTTTGCACGATATGGTCGATCGCGTGGCGCAGCATTGTTTCATGCCATTCACGGTCGGTGGCGGTGTGAGGGAGCTGAACGACATCCGCACGTTGCTGCTTGCGGGGGCGGATAAGGTGTCGATTAATTCGGAAGCGGTGAAGCGCCCCGAATTTGTGCGCGAGGCCTCGGAAAAATTTGGCGCTCAGTGCATTGTGGTGGCGATTGATGCAAAGAATGTTGGCGCGGGTAAATGGGAAATTTTCACCCATGGTGGGCGCAAGCCAACGGGCATCGATGCGGTTGATTGGGCCGAGCAAATGGCAAGCCTAGGTGCGGGTGAGCTGCTGGTGACGAGCATGGATCGCGATGGCACCAAATCGGGGTTTGATGTGGAACTCATCCGCCAAATTGCAGCGCGCACACGCGTGCCCATTATTGCATCGGGCGGGGTGGGAAGTTTGCAGCATTTTGCAGAAGGTGCCCGCGCAGGCGCGACTGGCTTACTTGCCGCATCGGTCTTCCATTTTGGGCAGTTTACCATTGCCCAAGTGAAAGAAGCTTTATTGCGCGAAGGAATTGCGGTAAGGAACTAACATGAGCGCATTCGACCAGTTAGATACATTAGTTGCCATGATAGCTTCCCGCGTGGGCGGCGACCCGAAACTCTCGCACACCGCGAAGTTGCTGAAGCGCGGCCCCGCCCGCATTGCGAAAAAGCTGGGCGAGGAAGCAGTTGAGACCGCCATCTCGGCCGCACAAGGCCACCGCGAGGAAGTGGTGGCGGAAAGTGCCGATCTTATTTTCCACATGCTGGTGTTGTGGCAGGCCATGGGTATCAAGCCTGCGGATGTGATGGCCGAATTGCAGCGCCGTGAGGCACAAAGTGGGGTTGAGGAAAAAGCCTCGCGGGTGGAACAATAACGTTTTGAATGTCACCGACTACGTTGTCCTCCGTCGGGCTCGGTACTGCTTATGTAGCGCTGCTACACCGCGCAGCACCTCACCTTGGACTCCTAGTATTCGGCAACATTGAAAACGTTCACGATGGAGTATGTATGAGTTACGACACAAACAACATCTTCGCCAAAATTCTGCGCGGGGAAATTCCGTGCAACAAGGTGTATGAGAATGAGTTCGCGCTCGCCTTTCATGATATTGCACCCGCTGCACCCACGCACATACTGGTGATCCCCAAGGGACACTTCGTGTCTTTTTCGGATTTTGTGGTGAATGCACCCACCCCATTGCAGCAAGGTTATTTTGCGAGCATCGAGAAAATTGCTGCGCAACAAAAGTTGAGTGATTATCGCCTCATCAGCAATAATGGTGCGGGTGTGGGGCAGACTGTGCACCATTTCCATATGCATATTCTGGCGGGCAAACCGATGAGCGCCTTGCTGCCGAATTGAATGGTGGTGACTACGTTGTCGTCCGTTGGACTCGGTGCTGCTTATGTAGCGCTGCTACACCGCGCAACACCTCGCCTAGGACTCCTAGTATTCCCTCACCATTGAATTCGGCAAACTGGCTAGAGCTTTAGCAGTTGTGCTGTCTCGAACAGTGGCAAGCCCACGACATTGCTGTGCGACCCCGAAATGAATGGAATGAATGCAGCTGCTTTGCCTTGAATAGCATAGCCGCCAGCTTTGCCGTGCCACTCGTTGCTTGCCATATAATCTTCCATCAGTGCGGGGGTGATGCGCGAGAAGCGCACGATGGTACTCACCGTTTTGCTACGTAGTTTGCCTGCAGCATCGATGACGCACACACAGGTCAGCACGCGGTGGCGACGGCCAGAGAGTAGGTTGAGGCAGCTGCGTGCGGTGGCCTCATCCTCGGCTTTTGGCAAAATGCGGCGGCCAAGGGCGACAACGGTATCGGCGCTGAGGATGTTTTGAGCAGGGTGTTGGGTGGCTACTGCGCGGGCTTTGCTATGTGCAATACGCTCGACATAAGCCAGTGGTGCCTCGTTAGGGTGCGGCGTTTCGTCGATATCAGCAGGGATGATGGCAGTGGGGGTGATGCCAAGCTGGGCGAGCAATTGCACGCGGCGGGGGGATGCCGACGCAAGTATCAACTATTTCTCGCGGAACTTGATGCGACCTTTGGTGAGGTCATACGGGGTCATTTCGACGATGACTTTATCGCCCGCCAAAACGCGGATGCGGTTTTTGCGCATGGACCCTGAGGCGTGCGCCAGCATTTCGTGGCCGTTCTCGAGCTTCACCCGAAACATGGTGTTTGGGAGGACTTCGGCAACGACGCCTTTAAATTCGAGTAGTTCTTCTTTGGTCATGGGCGGCTTATAGCACGGTTTTACTGTGATGCAAGGGGGTTAACTTCACAAAAAAGACCCCGCCACGGATGGCGGGGCCTTGGATGTTGGCAAAGGGTGCCTTATTTCCAGATAGGCTTACCCAGATTGATGGTATCTTTATCGGTAAGGCCGCCTGCAGCGCCACCCACGATACCGCCAACTAGGGCGCCACCGCCAACGCTGCCACCCGTGAGGGCGCCGCCAATGGCCCCTGCGCTTGCGCCAATCGCTGCACCAGTTGCTGCGCGTTCGCCCTTGGTTTCGCCGCACGCAGTGAGCATGGCTACAGCCGTGGCAAGAATGAGAAGATTTTTCATGGTATCGATCCTTTGTATGAAGGTGAGAAATGGGCTGAACCCATGACCAAGGTTAGGACGATTGCAAGAAAAAGTAAAGTTGGAAGCGGCGTGCCTTATTGGTCGTGGAAGGCATGGCCGAACGATTCGCGAATGGGGCGAACGATGTAGGAAAGCATGGTGCGCGTGCCCGTGACAATGAGCACATCGGCCGGCATACCTGAGGTGAGCTTGATGTCTTTGCCCAGCGCCGCCAGTTCGGCTTGCGGAATTTCGACGCGGGCGACGAAATAGCTGGTGTTGGTGGCGGGGTCATCGACCCGATCAGCCGAGATAGTCGTGACTTTACCCTCAATGGGGCGCAGATAGCGGCTGGTGTAGGCAGTGAGGCGCACTTGGGCAATTAGGCCTGCGTGCACCACGTCAATATCCTGAGGGCTAACATGGGCCTCAACGATCATGCGGTCATCGGCGGGCACGAGCGATAGGAGTATGGCGCCTGGTTGCACCACACCACCAACGGTATGAACATTGAGCCCTGTGACGGTGCCCGCGAGCGGAGCGGTGACCTCGACACGGCGCGCCACATCGGATGTGGAGCGCGCTTGCTCCTCGAGGCTTGAGAGTTGCACTTGGGTTTCTTTCAACTCCGCCGCGACTTTATTCATGAACTCGTTTTTAGCGTTCAAGATGCTAATTTTTGCTTCGCTGGTGACTTGGCTCGCACGGCTCACCATGGCTTGTGCGTTGCCGCGTTGCCCCATGAGATCAGCCTGTTGGCGCTGCAAATTAAGCAAGCGGGGTTTCAGCGCATTGCCAGTGGCAAGTAGCCCTTCGACGGTTTTGATTTCCTGACCTAGCAAACTAATCTGGGTATTGGCGGCAGCAATTTGCTCGCGCAGGCCGCGCATTTCTTCACCGCTCTGAGCGGCTTTCTGGTTCAGCACGCTGATTTGCCCCTGAAGTGCATCGCGGCGTGTGGCGAATAATTTACGTTGGGTTTCGAGTGCCTCTTTTACCTTCGCATTAGTGGCTTCCTGCTTCACATAATCTTCGGGGAAGCTGATGGATTCTTTGCCATCGCGCTCGGCGAGCAGGCGTGCCTCCGTGGCTTTAGCGGCAAGGTAAGCGCCCAGCACTTGCTCGGAACGCGCTTTGGCATTGGTGCTATCGAGCTTCACCAGCACTTGGCCAGATTTCACCACGTCGCCATCCTTCACCAAAATTTCTTTGATGATGCCGCCCTCGAGATGTTGGATTTCTTTGCGGTTGGTTTCACTCATCACCTTGCCTGGGGCGATGGCACCTGCGGCAAGTGGCATGACTGCTGCCCACACGCCAAAGACACCAAACAAGAGGAACATGAGCATAATACCCATGAGGATGGTGGGGCGTGCGCGCTGGTCGGGTGCGAGTTGGTTCATCGCATCGTAGGGAAGCAGCCGACCTGCAAGGCTATCGAGCCAATGGGTGGAGCGACGCATGACGGCCACCTCGCGGCGGCCACGCTCGCGAACGGCGGGTGTGGAACCCGGTACGGCAGCGGGCAAATTGCGGCGGTGTGGCGGTGTGGGTGGGCGACGGCGCTGCTGGTTCATGCTGTGCCTCCCTGTTCGACGCGGCGGTTGGGTGAGAAGCGCGCAAGAATTTCCTCGCGCGGGCCAATCGCCTCGACGGAGCCACCACGCAGCACCATGATTTTATCAACCGTGGCCAAAATGCTGGGGCGATGCGCGACGATGATGGTGGTGATCTGCGCTTTTTTGAGTTGCCCAATCGTATGCATCAGTGCGCGTTCGCCATCGCCATCGAGGTTGCTGTTGGGCTCATCGAGAATGACAAGGCGCGGGTTGCCAAACAGCGCACGCGCAAGGCCGATGCGTTGTTTTTGCCCAGGGGAAAGAACGGTGTTGCCAGGGACATAGACGGTGTCGTAGCCATTCTCGAACTGCAAAATGAGATTGTGCACGCCCGCTTTTTGTGCAGCTTCGATGATGTTGGCATCGGGCACATCGGGCAGTAAGCGGCCAATGTTGAACTTGAGCGAACCCGCAAACAAATCGACCTGCTGTGGTAGGTAGCCAATATATTGCCCCACTTCCGCGCGCCCCCAGCGAAAGAGCTCCTGACCATCGAGTCGTACCGTGCCCATGGTGGGAAGGAACACGCCCGCCAGCGCTTTACCAAGGGTGGATTTACCCGCAGCACTGGGGCCAATGATGCCCAAACTCTCGCCCGGTTGCAGCTCGAAATTGATGTTCCGCAGTGTTGGGTTCGTCATTTTGCCGAAGCTTAAATAAAGCCCCTCGACCGTGAGCCGCCCCTTGGGTGCGGGCAAGAGCGTGCTACCGACAGGCGGAGTAACGTTACGCATGAGGGTGGTGAGGCGGTGATAGGCCTCGCGCGCACCGATGAGTTGCTTCCAGATAGTGATGGCATTATCGAACGGGCTGAGGGTACGTTGAACGAGGATGCTTGCGGCAATCAAGCCCCCTGAGGAAAGCTGATTATTGAGCGCAAGCCACGCGCCGATGGCGGTGACGGCCACTTGCAACACCATGCGAAGCGAACGACTGATACCATTAATGATGGCGCTGCGCTGTTGGGCGATATCCTGTAATTCGAGCCCGCGCGCATTATCTTTTTCCCAATTCGTCACCACGGCATCGTTCATGCCCATGGCGCAAATGGCCTCGGCGGAACGGCCAATAGCATCGGCGTTATGAATGGCTTCGACTGATTTGTCGCTGGCGCGCATAAGCGCTTTGCGTGTGGCATATTCATTAATCAGTGCGCTCACGCATAGGATGATAATGCCCATGATGGCGATGAAACCAAGGATAGGGTTGATCATATAAATCACGAGCACGAAGAGCAGTGACCATGGAATATCCATCGCCGTGGGGGTGGCAAGGGCGATGAAGTTTTTGATGGTAAGCAAATCGCGCTGGTGTTGCCCCGCGTAGGGCGCGCCCGTTTGCGCGGCTTGCTCGATCGAGATACGCAATAATTTGGGCGCGATGGTGCGCTCGAGCCACTCCACAATGCGGGCGATGACGCCTGCGCGTATGGCATAAAGCGCGCCATAGAACGCATAGCCGATCAGCACGACCGCGGTGAGGCCGATCAGCGTATCGACCGAGCGGGTGGTGAAGACACGGTCGAACACCTGCATGGAATAGAGCGGTTGCAGCAACGACAGCGCATTAATAGCGAACGAGAACACAAAAATGAAAATCATCGCCCGCTTGCTGGCGGCAAGTGCGGCAGAAAGTTCGGTGTGTTCGTGTGATGTTTTGGCCATGGGCTTAAGTGTGGCGGGTGAGGAGCGGGTGGTCAAGTGGTGAGCCGTTTGCCTATGGCTGAACTGTACGGAGTTGGGGCAGTTGTGGCTTTCGTGTTTATTCCGCAATAGCCGCTTGTGCTTTACCATCGCGCCGCGCCATGAACACCGCACTTGCGATGATAATGGCCGCACCGAGCCATGCTTGCGCATCGCTGGTTTCACCAAACAGCAGATAAGCGAGGATGGCAGTGGTAATAAGGCGGGTGAAATCGAACGGCATGAGGGTGCCCACGGGGGCAAGGGAATAGGCGCGCGCCATGGAAAAATGCATGATGACGGAACAGATGCCCATGCCAATCAGCACCCCCCACGCATGGGGGCTTGGCATGCTCCAATGCCCAACACTGAACGGTAGCGACACCATGAGCATGAACAGGTTCATGTAGAACACCATGCGCAAGGGTGGCTCGGTGGCGCTGAGGGATTTGACGAACATGCCCGTGACCGCCCACGAGCAGGTGGCAGCGATGACAATGAGTGATGCCCAATTAAAGCCACTCATGCTGGGGTGGAGGGTGATGAGCACACCGCCAAAGCCCGCCAAAAGTGCTAGCCAGCGGGCGGTATCGCTTCTCTCGCGCAAGAAGAGAATGGCGAATAAGGTGGAGAATAGCGGCGCGGTGAAGCTGAGCGCGGTGGCTTGGGTGAGAGGCATGAGGGTGAGGGCATAGGTCCATGTGCCAAGGCCCACACCGCCAATGATACCACGTGCCGCATGGGCGGGCAGCCGTGTGGTGGCAATCGCCGCGGTGCCTTCACGCATCAACCATGGCAGCAGGAGCGCAATCGTCAGCAGGTTGCGCATGACGACGATGACGCCGATATGAAGCTCGGGCGAAACAAGGCGTACACAGGCGCTCATAGCCGAAAAGGCGGTTGTGGAGATCAGCATATAACCAATAGCCACCCAATGCGGTTGGGTGCGGAAACGTTGGCAAAGGGCTGCAAAAAGGCTGGAGAACATACGGGCTATTCGATAGAGTGATGCGATGGTTCAGACAAGCACATCCCGTACACTATCGCCAGCACTGGTGCACAACGAGGCCGCCTTTGCCGAATACCAAGCAGCGCGTGCGGCAGCACTCACACAGTTTGTGGCTTCCAGTCGCATCCAGCCGTTGTGGCGCGCCTTAACACGGGCGACGGATATGCTGCTACTGCAAGTGGCGGCAGGTGCGCAGGTGACCTTAATTGCGGTTGGCGGATATGGTCGTGGTGAGTTGTTCCCCTTCTCGGATGTGGATGTGTTGGTGCTGGTGACAGAGGATGTAACCGATGCGGCCGATGCAGCGGTGGCTAATGTGCTACAGCAATTATGGGATATGAATATCCCCGTCAGCCATGCCACGCGCACACTCGATGAAACCATTGCGGTGGCGCAAACGGATGCGACCATTACCGCCGCGCTGATGGATGCGCGCTACATCAGCGGGCACCGCGCGAGTTTTTTAGCACTCAAGAAGCGGTTGCGTGCCGAAGTGTTTGGCCAAACCCCGCGCGAATTTGTGGCCGATAAACTGAATGAGCGTGACCGCCGCCACAGTAAATGGGGCGATTCGCGGTTCATGCTCGAACCCAACATCAAAGAGGGCAAGGGCTGCTTACGCGATCTGCACACGCTGAACTGGCTGGCGCGCTATTGCTACCGTGTCGGCACGGTGGGCGATCTGGTGCGCGAAGCATTGCTGAGCGAAGCCGAGTGGAAACATTACCGTGAGGCGTATTTGTTTTTCTCCACCGTGCGCGCGCATATGCATATTGCCCGTAACCGTGCCGATGAACGGCTGACCTTCGATTTGCAAACCAGCATTGCGGCGGCACTTAACTTCCCTGGCAAAACGGCGCAGGAGAAAGCCGAAAAATTCATGCTGCGCTATTTCCAATACGCGCGTGAGGTGGGCACGCTGACGCGCATTTTTTGTGCGGTGCTCGAGGATGAAAACCTGCGGATACCTGTCGCGCCCTTCAGCCAAGAAACGCTGGCCAAAAATCTTGGCGATGCTTTCAGGCTCGAAGGTGGCCGCTTGCAATTTGCCGAGCATGTGCTGCTTGAGGAGCAGCCAACCTTGGCGGTGGAACTTTTTTATGTAGCGCACCAGCATGGGCTCGATATTCACCCGCGCGCGCAGTTGGCCATTGCCCGAGCGCTGCCCAAAATGGCACGCCAGCTGCCCTTCGAGGGCAAAGCCAACCAGTTGTTTCTCGAGATGTTGCTAGCGTCAAAATCGCCCGAAGCAACGCTGCAACGCATGAACGAAATGGGTGTGCTCGGTGCACTTATCCCCGAGTTTGGGCGCATTACGGGCATGATGCAATACGATGGCTACCATACCTATACGGTGGATGAGCACACACTGGTGGCGGTCGGGAATTTGAGCACAATTGAAAGCGGTGCATGGCAGCGCGACATGCCACTGGCCACCATGTTGGCCGAGGAAGTGGGCGACCGTGCGCCGCTATTTTTGGCCATGTTGTGCCACGATTTA
>CAUJIC010000077.1 GCA_963205305.1 Pseudomonadota bacterium
AATGGGTGCGTGCGCCCATCAGCGGCATTTTCATCACCCGCAAAAAGCTGGGCGAGCGCGTCATCAAGGGCGATAAGCTCGGCTTCATCACCAACCCGTTTGGCGATTACGAATACACCATCGTGTCACCTGTCGATGGTGTCATTATTGGCAATTCCATCCTGCCACTCGCGAACGAGGGCGATGGCATTTATCACATCGCCAGTTTTGGCGCCGACCATAAAATGCGCGAGGAAGAGCTTTATCCGTATATTGATCCTGAGCTGGTCTAGGGCGGCAATTATTGCCTAGTATAAGTAATTATTGCCATTACTAGGTAATTATTGCCTAGTTTGCCATAATCATGGCATTACTTGTCATTACTCATCCAAAATGAATAATACTACATAATTACAGCATCATATAGCATCCATCCCCAAACTTGGCATACTCGTTGCATAACTCTCTGTAAGCGTCATTCAGGCGCACTTAAAAAACAGGAGATGGTTATGACACAACAACAACGCGAAGTGAATGCAACGATAGCATCGATGGCTGAAGAGCAAGTTCTGTTCCTCAAGAACCGCTACAAAATGAACGCCGATGAAATCATTAGCCTCTACACCGGCGAAAAACGCGAAGACGCTACCTACTCGGATGCGATTCGCTCGATTATGGCCTTCAACAGCCAAAATGCAAAAATGCGCGGTTTTATCGCATCATAATAACGAACACACCACGGCAAGCGGCAAGTCCTCGGCAAGTTAACAACAACGATTGAAGGACACGCACCAGCAGATGGGCTGGTATCACGAAACACACCATCCTAACTGAGCCGCCCCGCAAGAGGTGGCTCTTTTTTTAACTGTCATGAAATCTTAACATTTACACTAGCAATACCGTGCTAACTTCGCCCAACGAAACGATGCCTGACTAAGGAGAAGCCGCATGGCCACGGAGCCTAAAAAAGAAGGATTGCGTCGCCGCGGGTTTATTCTCGGCATGCTGAGCGCTGCCACAACTCCCACAACACTGCTTAATTCCGTACCTGTGGGCGAACTCATTACTTCGGCAGGTGCGCAAGCATCCGCAGCGACCGTAGAAGCTGCCGCTACTACAACCGAAAGCCTGCTTCGGCAATATTTTGGTATGTCCGCCCTACGCTTAAACTTAAGTCGAGCGTATCTAGCCGCGCAAATGGTTATGCATAGTATGGATTCACAGTTGGTCCTAGGCTCCAGCCCCGCAGCCATAGCTGCCCTTGATAAAATCAAAAAAATTCCAGCTCCCAATGAGCTTGTTAATGAACTTATGAGTCGCCGCGCTGCTCCGCTAAATCCATCAAGCTCTGGTTATGCGCTCCGAGCTAAGCACCAGATGATTGAACAGCAGTTGATTTCAATGAATCCGAAAGCAACTGAACTCGCTGAGTCGTTCAAAGAACTACAACGTAAGAATCCAGATATCTACAAACTGTATTTTGGCGATGCCCCAATCGACGATGCGACTAAGCGTTTTTCTCAGGCACTTTCGCAAGGCAACGAAGGCATGAGCCAACTAAAAGCCGACATGCAAAAATATGAGCACGCAATGCTAGATGAATACGTTCAACAAAAGCTAAAGTTAGCTGCAGAGTCAACTTTCGCCGACATGGCGGCGGCACGCAAAGCGGGTGGTTATCCCATCCCCGCAACTTACCCAAAAGACGAGCGCGTGAAAATAGCAATTGGAAAACATCAGTCAGCTCTGGGCGAAAACAAATGGATTGAACGCATATCAGAGCCCGCTCCAGAAAATTCACTCAAACGCTAATCCCCCACGCCGCCCTCGCCGCGCTCCTCGGCGTATTGTTTCTTCTTCGCATCCCAATCGTCATAGGCCTTGATGATTTTTGCGGCGAGTGGGTGGCGCACCACGTCGCCATCGCTAAAGCGCACCACCTCAATACCGGGAATGCTCTCGACCTTCGGAATACAATCCGTAAGGCCCGATTTAATATCCTTCGGCAAATCGATCTGCGATTGGTCACCTGTAATAATCATCCGCGAGCGTTCGCCCATGCGGGTGAGGAACATTTTCATTTGCGTGCGAGTGGTGTTTTGGGCCTCATCGAGGATCACGAACGCATTGCTGAACGTGCGGCCACGCATGAACGCGAGCGGCGCCAGCTCAATCTCACCATTTTCGATACATTCCTGCACGCGGTCAGCGGGCATCATATCGAACAGCGCATCGTAAAGCGGGCGCATATAGGGGTCGAGCTTGTCTTTCATATCACCGGGCAAAAACCCAAGCTTCTCACCCGCTTCCACCGCTGGACGGCTCAGGATAATCCTCTCCACCTTTTTGTTGAGGAACATATAGACCGCCATCGCCACCGCAATGTAGGTTTTCCCCGTACCCGCAGGCCCGAGCGCAAATACCAGCTCGTTATCATACAGCGCGCGGATATAATTGGCCTGCACATGGCTATAGGGCGTAATGGTTTTACGCATGGTGCGAATGTAAACATCCGTATCCACCGACTCCAGCCCATGGCGGTTCTTCGGTTTCTTATCGTTCACGGGCGGCATCATCCGCACGGCGGCGTCAAAATCCGTATCGGTAATTTCCACGCCATTTTCAATTTGCCGATAGAGCGATTGCAGCAAAATCTCCGTCGCATCGATATCGCGCTTATTGCCCGTAATACTGAGCATATTCCCGCGTGCCACCAGTTCCACATTCAGGGCCTGTTCAAGGCGCTTCAAGTTCGCATCGCCATGGCCATACAGCAGCGGCAAAAATTTGTTATGCTCGAAAAAAACGTTGATGGATTGCGTTTCGCGGGTGGCTTTTTTATCGGGTTTCGACATGGGTGCTCCAGCCAGAGTTTAGGCGGCGACTAGGCAGCTTCCCCACGCGTGATGCGAGCCTGCTGCCCAACAATTTCGCCCTTCAGGCTAAATTCGTAGGCTTCGTCAATACGCACGTCAACGAGTCTGCCCATCATGTGCACAGCGTTCTCGATCACCACCGATTGCATCCACGGCGTTTTGCCAATCACTTGGCCATCCTTGCGTCCCAGCCGTTCAATCAGCACGGGCTGCACCGTTCCCACTGTTTGGCGGTTAAAGCGTAGTTGCTGGGTGCTGATGAGTTTCATCAGCCGTTGCATGCGTTCGTCCATCACGTCATCGGGCACTTGCTCGGCCTTTTCGGCAGCGGGCGTTCCGGGGCGCGGGGAATATTTGAACACATAACTGCCCGCAAAACCGACCGTTTCCACCAGCTTCAGCGTATCCTCAAAATCCGCGTCCGTCTCACTGGGGAAGCCCACAATAAAGTCCGAGCTAAACGCCATATCAGGGCGCGCCGAGCGCAGGCGTTCAATAATCGCAATATAATCCGCCGCCGTGTGCTTGCGGTTCATCGCCTTCAAAATGCGGTCGCTGCCCGATTGCACTGGCAAATGCAGCATCGGCATCAGGTTTTTCACCTCGCCATGCACGGCAATTAACTCATCATCCATATCGCGCGGGTGGCTGGTGGTGTAGCGAATGCGCTCGATACCATCGAACTGGGCTATTTTTTTGATGAGCGCTGCAAGCCCGATTTCCTGCCCCGCCTCATCGAGGCCATGATAGGCATTCACGTTCTGCCCCAGCAAGGTTATCTCAATCGCGCCTTGCTTCAGGTGGGTTTCCACCTCGCGCATAATGGCATCCACAGGGCGCGAAAACTCAGCGCCCCGCGTGTAGGGCACCACACAGAAGGTGCAAAACTTATCGCACCCTTCCTGAATCGACACAAATGCGCCAGAGCCTTGAGGCTGCAGGCTCTCAGGCAGCAAATCAAACTTCGCTTCCTCCACGAAATCGAGATTCACCACGCTCTTTTGTGTCGCTTCCACCTGCTTAATCAGATCAGGCAATGTATGATAGCTCTGTGGCCCCACCACCACATCCACATAGGGCGCGCGGGCGAGAATTTCCTCGCCTTCCGCCTGCGCGGTGCAGCCCGCCACGGCAATCAGGGTCCGCTTGCCCTGCTCGCCATGCGCTACCTTATGCAATCGCGCGCGGCCAAGGTCGGAGTACATTTTCTCTGCCGCTTTTTCGCGGATGTGGCAGGTATTCAAAATCACCAGATCCGCATCCTCCGCCGAATCACTCTCCACATAGCCCAGCGGCGCCAGCACATCCGCCATGCGCGTACTGTCATACACATTCATCTGGCAGCCATAAGTTTTGATGTAGAGTTTTTTGCTCATGCGCGCGGGTTTACTGCAGTTCACGCCACGGCGTCAATCTTCGCGGCTACAATGAAATCGTTACGGCTTAGCCCGCCGACTGAATGGGTGTTCAACACCAACTCCACATAGCCCCAGCCGAAGCGGATTTCGGGGTGGTGGTCTTGTTCATGGGCAATGGCGGCCACTTTGGCCACCAGCCCCAGCGCGCGGGTGAAATTCTTGAACTCCCAGCGCTTCTCTATGCGGTCGGGGTAGAAGGTCCAATCTTCCAGTTCGCCCATCAGCATCATCGCTTCGTTGGAGGTCAGCTTCCCCTCCCCCTTGCGGCACGGCTTGCACTGTTCACTGGCGATGGTCATTACTCTAACCCTTTACTTCATGAAGTGGCAGGGCTAGCAGATTCATCATGAGTAACCAACCCATTTTAGCCTTCGATTGCGCCTGCGTGGGCGGCAGTGTCGCCCTGCGTGCTGGCGGCAACACTGTGTCACAGCGCTTATCGCAGACCAAGGAGGCAGCCGAACTCGTCGCTGCTATTGATGGGCTATTGAAGGCAAACGACGTGGCTTACCCCAGCCTTGCCGCCATCCTCACCACCGTCGGCCCTGGCAGCTTCACGGGCGTTCGCATTGGTTTGGCTGCGCTGCATGGGTTGGCGCTCGCCAATAATACGCCCATCAAAACCCTCACCACGCTCGAGGCCATGGCATGGGCAGTTTCGCTAATGCCCAACGCCCCTGCTGATTTTCACATCGCCCTGCGCGCTGGCAAAGGCGAACTCTATGCCCAGCGCTTTGCAGTCAGCAACGCCAAACCCACGGCAAGTGGCGACATCTCCCTTGTGTCCGAAACCTTCACCGCATGGGGCACACCTTGCTATGGCAACCACCTCGCCGCTGAGGATGCGAATTTTATCCACGGGCCCGATGCTGGCGTCCTCTGCGCCATTGCGGATGCATTACCCACCACGACCCTCGCGAACGCATTGCCCATCTATATCCGGCCGCCTGATGCGATTGCCTCTGCACCGCTTCCATGGTTGCAGGCGAATTGACCTTTCGCGCACCGCCCGCGCGTGCTAAACCACCGATGTAGGAGAAGAATATGAAAAAGCTACTCATCGCCACCCTCGCCCTCACCCTCGCTGCCTGCCAAGATGCCCCCAATGCCTACACCCCCAAACCCTTCGCGTTCGAGGTCAACCGCATGGCACCCGCTATGGTGAACGTGCACGAAATTCGTGTGGTCGATGAGTACCAATCGCCAATGCACAAACCCAATATGGAGCAAGATTTCCCCGTTCCTCCGGCCGTGGCAGTCAAAAAATGGGTCAATACGCGCCTTCGCGCCAATCCTGCCATCAGTGCCAATTCGGTACTTGAGGTAACCATTGCCGATGCGTCCGTGAAGGAAACAAAACTGCCCAAAACCAAAGGCGTGAAGGGTATATTTACCGACGACCAGGATGCGCGCTACGACGCCAAACTCGCCGTAACCTTCCGCCTCTACTCAGGCGATCAAGCCATGTCCGCCGCCAGCGGCAACGTGAACGTCACCCGCAGCCGCACCATCAACGAAAAAGCAACGGTCTATGAGCGCGAGGCGATTTACCACCAAATGGTATCGGAAATGATGCTCAATTTCGATACCGAAGCCAATTCGCGCCTGCGGCAATATTTTTCAACCTACCTGAGATAATATGCACCTCTATTTGCCCATTGCCGAACTTTCCGCCAATGCACTGCACCTGATTTTACTGGGTGGCATTGCGGGGTTGCTTTCAGGTCTGTTTGGCATCGGCGGCGGCTTCATTCTCACGCCCATGCTCATCTTTATTGGCATCCCGCCCGCTGTTTCCGTGGCCACTTCTACCAACATGATTGTGGCCTCGTCCTTCTCGGGTTTCCTCAGCCATTTCAAGCATAAGCGGGTCGATATACCCATGGGTATCTATCTCATTGCGGGCGGTTTGCTTGGGGTTTCGTTGGGTGTGTGGTCGTTCGCGCGGTTACAAAAAATTGGTCAGGTCGATTTAATGATTACCCTGCTCTACATTTCTCTGCTCAGCACCATCAGTGTCCTCATGCTCCGCGAAGCACGGCAGATGTTGCGCGCGCGTGCGGTGGGTAACCATCATCATCACATCACTGCGCTCGATTTGCCTGCGTGGGTCATTCGCCTACCGTGGCAGGTGGAATTCAAACGCTCGCAAGTGACCCATAGCGTATTTGTCCCCGTCTTTATCGGCTTTTTCTCTGGGATACTGGTTGGTTTGCTCGGCATTGGCGGTGGTTTCATCATGATCCCTATGATGCTCTATATTTTGCGAATGCCTACAAGCGTCACCGTTGGCACTTCGCTCTTCCAAATCATTTTTATCACCGCCGTCGCCACCTTACTGCATGCCATCAGCACCCACACGGTCGACGTGGTGTTAGCAGTGCTATTGCTTATCGGCTCGGTGGTTGGCGCACAGTATGGCGCGCGGCTTAGTCACCATATCCCTAACCATATCCTACGCTTTATGATGGCCGTATTGCTGCTTGTTGTAGCTGGCCGCTTGGCCTATGGGCTGTTCATCACACCGAATGAAATATTTACACTAGTCACGGTTACGCCATGAGCAAACTGCGCGCCTTGCTATGCCTCATCATCTTTGCCGCGCTGCCAGCAGCCGCGCAGAATTCAGTGAATGCGAATCTCTCTACGCCACTCATTGCCGATGTATCGCAAAACGCCATCGAAATTCGCTCCGATTTTAATGGCACACAGCTTCTCGTATTTGGCGCGCGCAATGCACCGGGCGAGATTGTCATCGCCTTGCGTGGCCCCAAAACCAACGCACAACTGCGCCGCAAAGAACGTATCGCTGGCATGTGGATGCATGTAGACCAACGCAAATATTTTGGTTTGCCCGTTTTTTATGCCATTGCCTCGACCAAACCGCTTAACCGCTTGGCACCACCCACCTTACTGCAGTCGCTAGGCCTTGGCGAAAACCGTATTATATTGACCAGTAACAGTACGCCCGATGAAGTGTTCGACCTAGCCCTCGCCGCTTCGTTCAAGCATAAAACATGGTGGCAGTCACCATTTGGAAAGATCACCTATTTTGGCGAAAGCCTATTCAAGGCGCGTATCGATTTACCCGATACGTTACCCAGCGGCGAATACACAACGGAAGTTTATCTGTTCAATAACGGCAAACTCGTTGGCTTCCAGATGATTCCTCTCAATGCTTCAAAGACTGGGCTAGATGCAGCCATCGCGAACGCCGCTATTAAAAATGGGGCATTATATGGGCTTATCGCCATCCTCATGGCGTTGTTCGGTGGTTGGCTCGGCCACCGTATTTTCTACCGCCCGCACGTTGAATAATTTTTTTCTCAGCCAGCGGTAGCCTTGTTTTATCTTCTCCCAATACCAGCCACGTGGCCGTGTCTGAAGTACGGCGGTGCCTGCAATATAGTCATGCCAGCCACGACGTGTTTTGCTAAACATTGCCCAAAACATACCCAGCATAAGCGGTAGACACGCAACAGCGTACCCAATGAAGCGCAACACATAGCGCGCCGACCCAACAGCTTCGTCCGAGCCATAACGCACCACTTTCAAGCCAAGCAGCCATTTGCCGGGGGTTGTATGGTAGGTGATTTGACAGCCCACCATAAAAAATCCAATGACCAGATATTGGATCGAAGCATTCACTAACCAAAGCTGAAGCATGTTCGCTTCCCAAGCGGTCTGCATAAATTGACCAACGGTCACATTCTGAGGCATCGAATTAAATAATTCGTGATTTCCAAGGCTGTAAATATAGTTATTTAGTGGTGTAAATAGTATGTCCTTGAGTAGAAAAAAAATTATCATGAGGTCAATGAGCGCTGCAAAGCTGCGCTCGTACATATCGCCATAGCGTGGGCCATCTTTGATTTTTCTGGGGCCAAAAGGAAATGGTAATGGTTTCATCATACTAACTCCAGCGCATGAATGGCGGATGCCTGCTCCCACGATGCTACGCGCGGCTGCACAATCTGCAATGGAATATCGCGGATAAAGGGTTCTAACCCTGCCTGTGCCTCAGCTAGTGTGACTGTGCTGCCATCGCTTTCATTCGTCACCAGCGCGGCTACCTCAATCTTTTTGGCGCGCAAGGCCGCCAGCGCTGTCAGCGTATGGCTAATGCTGCCAAGGTAACTACCGGTTACTAAAATCACGGGTGCACCCACCGCTTCCATCCAATCGAGCGTGGTGAATGTATTCGTCAGCGGCACCATCACCCCGCCCACTGTTTCGATAAGCGTTAAGCCATCGCCCTGCGCGCGGGCTTTCGTCCAGGCAATCAGCGCATCAGCATCAATGGCTTTACCCTCAAGCGCGGCCGCACGGTGCGGCGAAAGCGGCGCAACGAACCGCCATGGCGCAATATCATCGACTGTTTGCTTGGATTGGCTCGCACCAATAATCTGCGCGGCGTCATTCTCGGCATGTTCATCCCAGCCCGAAAGCACAGGCTTCAGGCCAAGTGCGTTTTTTTGTTTCAGGTTCGCGGCGTGTAGTAGCGCACAGGTGGTGAAGGTTTTGCCCACCCCCGTGCCCACGCCAGCCACAAAATAGCTACTCATGCGGGCTTATGGAGGATGAAGAACTGGTGTTCCCATGTCGCGGGGATACCATGATCCGTACGTAGTTTCTCATACAGGGCTTCCATCGCCACCCAGCGTTTAGGGCCCACAAAATGGCGCGATTTAAGGCCAAAATTATTCCCCGCGCCAATGCTACGCATCGACTCAAGCAAATCCGTAACGCTGGCATAATGGTCGGTCACCACACGGCGCTCAGCGTGCACCACCTCAAAACCAGCCACGGCCAGCAGAGCCTTATGAGCGGCAAAATTACGCATCGGCAGCAGGCTCAGCGGCAAATCTGCTTCCATCGCGCACTCGCGAAGCTCGTGCAGCGTGCGCTCGCCCAGCGTGGCCATCACCACTTTGCTTTCAGGCTTCATCACCCGCGCTAGTTCCGTAAATGCATTGGGCTGGTCTTCCACCCACTGATAGCACAGCGAGCTGACTGCCCCATCCATGCTCTCATCGGCCAGTGGTAATTGCGCCGCATCGCCCGCGATGGCTTGGCAGCGTAGGCCTGCAATTTCGCACATACCCATCGACATATCGATGCCAAGCACCTTCCACTCAGGCCGAACACCCCGTGCCTCCGCGGCAAAATAACCCGTGCCACAGCCAATATCGGCAATCGTGCCAATTTGGGGCAGCACATCCAGCGCTGCCTCCAGCACGCGCATATTTTCGCGGCGCTGGCGCGTGGCGCGCAAATCATAGCCCGATGCGGCGCGGCTGAAATTATCCTGCAAGCGTTGACGTTCAATCAGCATCAGGCAACCCCATGTTTCGTGCGGTGTGCAAAAATTTCAGCTTTAAGGCGTGCGGCATCGTGTGCATGCGGCGCGTGCCCCACATTCGCCCAGCTACTTAGCGTAGCATTGGGCAAAAATCGCGAAAGCTGTTCGCCTTGTGTGTGTGGCACAATCTGATCGTTCATGCCGTGAATGATAAGGATTGGCGGGCGAGATGCAAGCGCGGCGTCGAGAAATTCGTGCCGCCCCAAATCATCCAGCCACGGCAACCAGCGCGAAACATTCTCCACCTCGGGGTGGTGCCCCAGCATGTCCATCACCTCGCGCACGCGCGCGTCACCCTTGGCTATCAGGCCGTGGAAGCGGGTTTTTGTGCGCGCAGGGTCAGCTGCATAGCTGTCACGAAACAAACGAAATGTCTCCTCGCCCATGCCATGCTCACCCACAAAGCGCTGCGGTGCAGCAATCAGCGTCAGGTGTTTGGGGGCCAATGCGCCCGCCGACATCGCGCGCAGCGCCAACTGCCCCCCCATCGACCATGCAACAACGTGGGCGGGTTTTATTTTTCTTAAACCTTCAATCGCGGCCGCAGGGTTCGCATACTCGCTGTAATCGAACAGCACCGCATCATCGGCCATATGTGCCAGCGCATCGGCAGGTTGCGTCCATCCACTCAACAGCAGCGTGGTCATAGAATTTTCTTCAACGCCGCAATCAGCGCATTCACCTGTGCGTCGCTATGCTCGGCACTGAATGCCAACCTCAGGCGTGCGGTGCCAGCAGGCACCGTCGGCGGGCGAATGGCAATCGCAAGCAACCCGCGTTGTTTTAATTTCTCCGATGCTGCAAGCGCCGCCTCAGGCGTGCCGAACATGATGGGCACAATGGCGCTCTGCGCGGGTGGCAGGCCAAGCGCGCGCGTCACCCTTCGTGCATGCTCGAGCGCCCGTTCGCCCCGCTCGGGTTCCCTGTCCAACACCTCCAGCGCGGCAATGGCAGAAGCACACAGCGCAGGTGGCAACCCCGTGCTGAAGACAAAACTGCGTGCAGTAGAGATGAGAAAATCGATAAGCGTGCGGCTGCCGCACACATAACCGCCATACACGCCCGCCGATTTGCTCAGCGTCCCCATCCAAATATCAATCGCCACGCGTGATTTCACAATGCCAAGCCCGTGCGCGTCATCCACCATCGTCCAGCAATCATGCTCATCGGCCAGCGCTGCAATTGCCTCCAGCGGCGCCACATCGCCATCCATGCTGAACACATGGTCGGTCACAATGAGTGCGTTGGGCGATTCCTCGCGGTGCTCTTTCAGCAGCGCTTCCAAATGCGCCATATCGTTATGCTTAAAGCGTATCAGCCGCGCGCCCGAAAGCTGCGCCGCATCAATGATGCACGCATGCACCAGTTTATCGGCAAAAATCACATCCCCTTTTTGCATCAGGGCCGGAATAACCCCCAAATTTGTCAGGTAGCCGCTGCCGAATACCAACGCGGCATCGGCACCTTTCATGGCCGCCAGTTGTGCCTCAAGCGGTGCATAAAAGGGGTGGTTGCCTGTCACAAGGCGCGAGGCACCTGCCCCCGCCCCAAATTTTGCTGCTGTCAGTGTGCCCGCAGCGGTCACTTTGGGGTGGTTACGAAGCCCCAGATAATCGTTGCAGGCGAAGGACACAAATTTCTGCCCGTCATGCTCGATAAGTACCGCTGATTTTGCCCGACGAGCGCTCACGCGCAAGCTTCGACGCAAGTTCTGCGATTCAAGTTGGCGCAGCTCGGCCGCGCAATGTTCATCCAATTGTGCCATTTTCCGTTGCGAGGCTTAGCATTACGGGCTAAATCACGCAAACACCAATGAACGAGCTATTATGACCCTACGCCATGATTGGACCAAACCCGAGGTAGAAGCCCTGTTCGCGCTGCCGCTGAACGAGCTGCTCTTCCGCGCCGCCACCGTGCATCGCACCCATTTTGACCCATCCGAAGTCCAAATTTCGCAGCTTTGCTCCATCAAAACGGGCGGCTGCCCTGAAGATTGTAACTATTGCAGCCAATCCTCGAAGTTCGAAACCCCTGTCAAAGCCACGAAGCTGATGGAAGTGGAAAAGGTTCTGGCCGATGCCCGCGCTGCCAAAGCCGCTGGTGCCAGCCGTTTCTGCATGGGTGCTGCATGGCGCAACCCCAAAGACCGCGATATGGAAAAAGTCACCACCATGATCCGCGAAGTGAAGGCCATGGGGCTCGAGACCTGCGCCACGCTAGGCATGCTAACTCCCGCCCAAGCGCTGGAACTGGCGCATGCGGGACTCGATTACTACAACCACAACCTCGACACCTCCGAGGAATTCTACGGCGAAATCATCACCACCCGCACCTATCAGGATCGGCTCGATACCCTCGCCAGTGTGCGCGATGCGGGGATGAAAACCTGCTGCGGCGGCATCATGGGCATGGGCGAGTCGGTCGCCGACCGCGCAAGCATGCTCGTCACCCTCGCCAACCTGCCCGCGCACCCCGAATCGGTGCCCATCAACCTGCTCATCCCAGCCGATGGCACGCCGCTGGCTGGCAACCCACGCATTGATGGGATTGAGTTTGTCCGCACTATCGCCGTCGCCCGCATTCTCATGCCGCATTCGTTCGTGCGTCTTTCCGCTGGGCGCGAGGGCATGAGCGCCGAACTGCAAGCCATGTGCTTCTTCGCGGGCGCCAACTCCATCTTCGTCGGCGAAAAGCTCCTTACCGCAGCAAACCCTGATGTGGATTCCGACAAGGCACTGTTCGCGAAGCTAGGGCTAAAGCCGATGTCAATCGCTGGCACGGAATCTGCACAAGCCGCATAATGACCCAACCTCCCACATGGCTCACCGCTGGCTACCCGCACATCTGGCTGCCCTATACGCAGATGCAAACAGCCGCCATGCCTGAGGCCGTGGTGAGCGCCGAGGGCTGCCGCATTAAGTTGGCCGATGGGCGCGAGCTGATCGACGGCACCGCGAGTTGGTGGAGCATGTGCCACGGCTATCAGCACCCGCATATTGTCGAGGCCATCCAGAAACAAGCGGGTGAGCTATCGCATGTCATGTTCGGCGGCCTCGCGCATCAGCCCGCCTACAATCTTGCCACGCGCCTTTGCCAAACCGTGGGCATGGGGTTGGAGCGCGTATTCTTCGCCGAGTCTGGCTCCGTCGCGGTCGAGGTCGCGCTCAAAATGGCGCTGCAATATTGGCGCAATTTGGGTGAGCCCAAGCGCAACAAATTCATCTGCTTTAAGCATGGCTATCACGGCGATACCGTGGGCGCGATGAGTGTTTCCGCATCGGGCGAATTCAACCGCGCCTACGACAATCTCACCACGCGCAACTACACACTCGATATTCCGTCCGACGAATATAGCTTCGCGGAATTTGCCGATACCATCGCCGCCATCAAAGGCACCGTCGCCGCGCTCATCATCGAGCCGCTGGTGCAGGCTGCGGGCGGCTTCAAGCTTCACTCGCCCGATATCCTGTCCGAAATTCGCCGCGTCTGCCGCGAGCACGATATTCTATTCATCGCCGATGAAATTGCCACGGGCTTTGCGCGCACCGGCAGCATGTTCGCCTGCCATGAGGCCGCCATCGAGCCCGATATTCTCTGCCTTGGCAAAGCCCTCAGTGGCGGCCATATGCCCCTTGCCGCCACCCTCACCAACGCCAAAGTCTTCAACGCCTTCCTCGGCACCGAGTACGAAAAAGCACTCATGCATGGGCCCACCTTCATGGCACACCCCATTGCCTGCGCCGCTGCCAACGCCTCGCTCGACCTCTTCGAGCGCGAACCACGCATGGCGCAAGCGGAAGCCCTCGAACAAAAATTATGGGATGGCCTAAAACCGTATAGAACTAAGCAGGGTGTGGTGGATATTCGTGTTAAAGGCGCCATCGGTGTCATTGAAATGAATACCGATGCCGAGAATAACCAGCGCCTACGTGCGGAATTCATTGCCCAGGGCGTGTGGCTGCGCCCCTTTGGCAACTGCCTTTACCTCATGCCACCACTGACGATAAGTGATACCGAGTTAGAGAAAATCTTCACCGCGATTGGAGCGGTGCTTAAATAGCAGTCTGGTTTTGGCGCTTTCAATTTTGATTGAGCGCTAAGCCTCAAGCTGCTTGATGTAGCCACTAATCACATCCAACCCCGCCTGCCAAAAATCAGGCTTGCTGGCATCCAACCCAAACGGCTTCAACAATTCCTTGTGGCGCAAACTGCCACCCGCCTTCAGCATGGTCAGGTATTTTTTAGCAAACCCATCGGCCTTGCCTGCCTTTTTCTCGCGCAGATACACGCCATACAGCGAGTTCACCAAGCAATCGCCGAATGCGTAGGCATAGACATAAAACGGCGAGTGAATGAAGTGCGGAATATACATCCAGTAGCTGGCATATTCGGGGTGCAAGGTGATGGATGGCCCCAGCGATTCGCGGCTGACCTGCATCCAAATTTCGCCAATGCGCTCGACCGATAATTCGCCATTGCGGCGCTCGGCATGCACCATGCGCTCAAACTCGCAGAACGCAATCTGGCGCACCACGGTGTTCAGCATATCCTCAATCTTGCCTGCAATCAGCAACTGGCAATTTTTTTTGTTCGTCTCGCGGTTCAGCAATTCTTGGAACGTCAGCATCTCACCAAAAACGCTCGCAGTTTCAGCTAGTGTCAGCGGTGTATCGGCCATCAGCGCGCCTTGGCCAGCGCTCAGCACTTGGTGCACGCCATGGCCCAATTCATGCGCCAGCGTCATCACATCGCGCGTTTTTCCAAGGTAGTTCAGCAGCAAATAAGGGTGCGCGCTTGGCACCGTTGGGTGGGCAAATGCCCCTGGCGATTTACCCGCACGCACAGGCACATCGATCCACGCATTATCAAAAAACTTATCACCCACTTTGGCGAGCTCGGGCGAAAATGCGTGGTACGCCTCGCGCACCAGCTTCACGCCATCGGCCCAGTCGATGCGCTTATCGCTCGCGGCAGGCAGCGGCGCGTTTCTGTCCCAATAATCCAGCGCTTTCACGCCAAATTGCTTGGCCTTCCACGCGTAATATTTATGCGAAAGGTTTTTGTAATTCTTCTTCACCGTGGCAATCAGCGCCTCAACCACCTGATCCTCAACCTGATTGCTCACGTTGCGGCTGCTGATGGGTTTGGCGAATTTGCGCTTCTCATCCTCGATATGCTTGGCCTTTGCCAGCGTGTTCGTAATCAGCGCGAACAGCGGCGCATTGGCCGCAAACACGCGCGCAATCTCTTTCGCGGCGGCTTTGCGTTTCTTTCCATCCTTGCCCGAGAGCAAATCGAGCGCCTGTGGTTCGCTCAGTTTTTTTCCATCGATGGTGAATTCAAGGCGGCTGATGCTCTCATCGAACAAGCGCTGCCACGCCCCCATCGTCACCGAAGTTTCGTGGATGTAGCCCTCAAGCTCATCACTTAGCTGATAAGGCTTATAGCTACGCACCGCATCCAGCCATGGCTTGTAATGTGCCAGTTTAGCCGATTGCTTGTAAGCTTTCGCAAGCTGTGCATCGCTCAGCTTATTCAGCTCGAGCCCAAAGAAAATAAGCTGGCTAGAAATCACCGTCAGCTGTTCCTGCGCGTTTTGGTAGAACTGCGTAAACGCTGGGTTGCTCATATCGCTGGCATAAAGCAGCTGGGCATAGCTGCCGATGCGCCCCAACGTATCCTGCATTTTTTCGTAGGCAACCACCGCAGCGGCCAAATCATTGCCACTCAGTTTGGCTAGCTTGCCCGCATAATCCTTAGCGAATTGCGCCGCTTTTTTTGCGAGCGATTTTAATTCGGCTGCAATTTTAGGGTCTTTGGGAGAAGCATATAAATCTGTCAGATCCCAAACGGGAAGCGACTTAGTGGCTTTCGCTGGCGCCTGTTTCGCCACCGATTGCTTCGCTGCTTTTTTTGCCATGATTAGCCCCGAACACTAAGGTCGGGAATTTCAATCGGCGCTAGCTTTGCCTTATTCGCTGGTGGCAATTGGGGAACATGCGGGGCTTCCAGTTGACTCGATTTATCGGGCGATGGCGCTGGGGTCGCATCCGCTGGTACAGGCGCTGTAGGTGCTGCATCCGCAGGCGCGGGAACAGCCTCACCTGATTTATGCTGCATGGCCTGCTGAAGGAATACTGCAAACAGTTCCTCGAATGTCGATGCACCAATCTTGAATGCGCCGCCACGTACACGCTCGATAGGCACAACCGCATCCGTTAGCTGGTCTGCAGGCGTACCCGTGATTTTGGCAAGAAGCGCTATCACCAATGGTTCGTTTGCTTCGTTCAAAAATTTGTAAGTGCGCAATTGCCCCAACACAAATGGCACATTGGTAAGCGTGATGTTTGCCGTACCAATCGGCAGCGTATCCGCAGCGCTGGCAGTGAATTTAGCCGTAGCTTTAAGCGCGGAATCTTTGGTGCTCAGCTCAAATCCCTTTAGCGTCATCACAGATTCTGGCGATTGAATATTGGCAACCGCTTCCGCATTATTGGGCACTGCCCCCTCGTAGGTCGCATCCAAATTCAATGCGATGGGCAAATGCGGGAAGGAAGTATTATCAGACGTTACAGGACCAACCTTCAGTGCTGTTGTTACCACGTTCAGTTTTTTGTCATTCAGCACATTGCTCCACTTGCCAGACACTTCGGCAATTTTTACAGCACTCTCGGGCATTGCTTGTGGTGTAGCAATCAACTCACGAAAATTAACAGAAGCCTCACCAAGGGCGCTTTCATCCTCAGCCATATTCACGACAACAGTACCGCCCTGCGCCATCGCCAGCTTCATGGTTTCATAGACAGGAACTACCGCGGGCGTCTGCTCTTCGGCACCCTGTGCTTGCAGTTCTTTCAGGTAGGTCATGACCATCTCGCTTGGCGCGCGATACTCAACTTTGGAATAGCTCACTTCGCCCATTTTTGATTGCGACGAAACTACTTCCTGCGGCGTATTGCTGGTTATCTTGAGCAACGATTTTTCTGGCGCATCATCATCCGCAAAGTTGATTGGCTCGGCAGCCTTGATGGTCATGCTCGAAAGGCCAGGGAAAATTTCAACGGCTGGCGTCGTAATCCGCAAGGCGTCGATAACTTTTTTCTCACCTTGGTTGGGTTGCACACGCTCAATAGGCTTCACCGTCAATACGGGTGAGCGCATTACCACGTGCTTATTGGCAAAGCTGCCAGCCACCTCAAGATCAACATAGGTCAAATCGATGTCGCGGCCACCCTCGCGCCCTCTTTCCTTCAGTTCCAATACAAAATTATCAACCTGCTGCTTCACCAGCGCTTTATCCATTCCCGCGCGCGAGGCTAAAAAACCGCCCACCGCAATGGCGACAATAGCGCCCGCAATCGGCAGAATAAGGCTGCGCTTCTTTTTGGTTGGGGTTTCGCCAGTGATGGTTGGTTTTTGCTCGGTCATTGGTTCACTCGTTCGTTAGCGTTTAGCGGTTATTACTATAATTCAAACGACGCAGCGCGTCACTTTTTATCAACTTGCATGTTACGGGTGGCGCTGGGCAGTTTCACTTTCAAGCCATCCAAGCTGTCATTCATCATAATTTGGCAGCCTAAGCGCGAAGTGTGGGTGAGGCCAAACGCCAAATCCAGCATATCTTCCTCATCGTCCGAGGCAGGCGGCAGTTGCTTATAAAACGCCTCATCCACAATCACGTGACAGGTGCTGCAAGCCAGCGACCCTTCGCAAGCGCCCTCAAGCGATACGGCGTTTTTATGCGCCACTTCGAGCAACGAAATGCCATTGGGTGCATCCACCACTTTTTCGGTTCCATCATTCAGTACAAATGTAATTTTTGGCATTCTACTCTCGTTGTTCGTTAGTTCACTTCGTCTACATTTCGTCCGGCCAATGCGCCAGCAATCGCTGCGTTCATTCGCCGTTCGGCAAAAGGCCCCACCAGTGCATTCATTTGGTGCACCTCGTGGTCGATCCGCTCGCGGTTCGTGCCCGCCATCATTTCCTTCACCCGCGCAATTTGGCCATTGATCATGGCCTCCTCACCAGGTTTTAGCAACGCCGCATCTGCTTTCATGGCCGCTGCAACATCGTACAACGCCCGCTCAGCCTCAACCCGCGCTTCAATCAGCAGACGCTCGGTAATATCCGCGCGCGCATGCTCCATGCTTTCGGTCAACATACGTTCGATTTCCTCGAACGCAAGGCCATACGAGGGTTTTACCTCAACCTTCTGCTCGGTATTCGTCAGCAGTTCCTTTGCCGCCACAGTGAG
>CAUJIC010000078.1 GCA_963205305.1 Pseudomonadota bacterium
CGCCCGTAGCTGCGATAGTGCGGCAGCTTGCCTGAGCTATAATCATTATACGTCGCATAGTTAGGGAAAATCACCGTGCTGGTGCGGTGCACAGGCGGGTTCACCGAGCCACAATCGCGTTGTGGGTCGCGGCCAAGGTAAACCAATTGGGTATCGAGTTCGCAGTCGGTGTGGGGGGGCTTGCTCATAATGCTCCTAAAATTCGCGCCAGCTGAGGCCAACGAGTATATGGGTGACTTTGCCGTCTTGTCCGAAGGGGAGTAAGCACGAGCGATATTTAACGACTTTACTACGCTCGTTCACAAACTGCCCCACATCGGTCAACGTGGATGGGTTGCTGATGATTTCCTCGACCCGCTTAATAATCGCCGCGCCTTGGAAATGGCGTTGGCCCGTGTTGAAACTATGGCCGACCATATCGCGCCCATACATACCGCGCACTTTTTCGCCCATTTGGTAAAAGCTAAGCGTGCTGGGTTTGTCGTCCGCCGCTTTTGCAACCGTAAATAGTAGGCAATTTTGCCAAATATCGGCAATCGCCGAGCTGTTGAGGTGGTTAAAACTTGGCATTGGCTGGTCCTTACGGAGGATGTCCCAGTAGCCAATCAGGCGATCGCCCAAACGATGATCCATATTCAATATACCCCTTCGCGCTTGCAACCATTGCGCGATTATGTTAAACCTGCGGTTGTATGAAAGCTATCCATTTCATCGTAGCATGTGCCGATTTGTTGGTTAGTCCCGCAATGCTTTTGCTATACGCAGTTTGCGAGCGAAATGCAAATAGTCCGCACGCGCGTCGCAAGCGGCGCATTTACGAATAGCAGCTTACTCCCAAGGGGCTGGATTTTTGTGTTGGCGTTGGTTACAACGCTTGCTCACCTGATTTTTGATTGAGCCCCATGACCACCAAACATTACCCCGAACTTGATGCCAACCCCAACTTCGCCGCGCTGGAGGAGGGGATTTTACAGTTCTGGAAAGAGAACGGGATTTTTGAGAAATCCGTAGCGAATCGCGCCGAAAAGAAGGCCGATGGCAGCACCAATGCCTATGTGTTCTATGACGGCCCGCCCTTCGCGAACGGCTTGCCGCATTATGGCCATTTGCTGACGGGCTATGTGAAAGATGCCATTGCGCGCTACCACACCATGAAGGGCAGCCGTGTGGAACGCCGCTTCGGGTGGGATTGCCACGGCCTGCCAGCCGAAATGGGTGCGGAGAAGGAACTGGGCATCAGCGGCCGCGCGGCCATCACCAACTACGGCATCGGCAAATTCAACGAATATTGCCGCACCAGCGTCATGAAATACACGAAGGAATGGGAATATTACGTCACCCGCCAAGGCCGCTGGGTGGATTTTAAAAACGACTACAAAACCATGGATAAAAACTTCATGGAGAGCTGCCTGTGGGCGTTCAAGGAGCTTTACACTAAAGGCCTCATCTACGAATCCATGCGCGTGATGCCCTATAGCTGGGCGGCGGAAACGCCCGTGAGCAACTTCGAAACGCGGATTGATAACGCGACCCGCGAGCGGGAGGATAAGGCTGCGTATGTGAAGTTTAAGCTGAAGGAGAAGCCCAAAGGCGCGCCCGATGCAGAGAATTATTACCTAATTGCATGGACGACGACACCTTGGACATTGCCGAGTAATTTGGCTTTGGCGGTAGGCAAAGATATCAAATATGGTTGTTTCGATGACAATGGCGATATCGTCATTATGACGGCTGCCGCTTATATCAAGTCCTATCAGGCTAAAAAGGCAGAAGGTGATTTTACATATACTGATATCGATGCAGAAAAATTAATCGGCCTCACCTACGAACCACTCTTCCCTTATTTCGCCAATACACCCAACGCCTTCCGCGTGTTGGATGGTTCGGAGTTCGTGACCGATGGCGACGGCACCGGCATCGTCCACATGGCGCCAGGGTTTGGTGAGGTCGACCAAAAATGCTGTAACGAGAACGGCACCGAAACGCTTGTTCCTGTCGATGAAAAAGGCAAATTCACCGCCGAGATTTTCGATTTGCCTGATTTGAAGCTGCAAGGCCTCATCGTCGTGCCTGATACGCGCATTGCGGAAGCGGATATTGTGGTGAGCGAGGAGGACAAGGCGCAGCACATCGCCGCGAAGGACGTGGCGAAATATGGCCTTGCCAACATGCGCATTGTGCGCTGGCTGAAGGCGCATAACACGCTGGTGAAGGACGAACCCTGCAAGCACAACTACCCGCATTGCTGGCGCACGGATACGCCGCTGATCTACCGCGCGATGAGCAGCTGGTATGTGAATGTGCAAAAAATCAAAGCCAACATGGCGGCGAATAACCGCACCATTAACTGGATTCCTGACCACATCCAACAAGGCCAAATGGGTAAGGGCATTGAGTCTGCGCCTGATTGGAGCATCTCGCGCAACCGCTTCTGGGGCACGCCGATACCGATTTGGAAATCGGAAAGCGGCAAGCTGCATGTGTGTGGCAGCATCGAGGAAATCGAAAAACTCAGCGGCGCAAAAGTCGATGATTTGCATCGCCCCTATATCGATAACGTGAAGCTAAAAATCGATGGCGAGGAATATACCCGCATCGAGGATGTGTTCGATTGCTGGTTCGAAAGCGGCTCCATGCCTTACGCGCAGGTGCATTACCCGTTCGAGAATAAACAGCAGTTCGAGGAAACATTTCCGGCGGATTTCATCACCGAGTACATCGCGCAAACGCGTGGTTGGTTCTACACGCTGCAAGTGTTGAGCGCGGCATTGTTTGGCAAAGCGCCATTCAAAAATGTCATCTGCCACGGTGTGGTGATTGATGAGGAAACGGGGCTGAAATACAGCAAGCGCCTCAAAAACTATCGCGACCCGAAAGAGGTGATGGACCAGTTCGGTGCCGATGCATTGCGCTGGATGATGCTGGCATCACCCGTCATGCGCGGCGCGGATTTGGGCGTCGACCCTGACGGCAAATTCATCCGCGATGTGGTGCGCCTGAACATTAAACCGCTGTGGAGCGCGTTCAACTTCTTCACGCTTTATGCGAATGCGGATGGCGTGAAGGCGAAGGAAATTGCGACGAGCGACAACATGCTCGACCGCTACATCCTCGCCAAGGCGAAAGCGGCGGTGCTGCAAGTGCAAGCGGGTATGGATGCCTATGATACACCAAGCGCTGCCGAGGCCATCACCCAATTTTTCGAGGTGCTGAATAACTGGTATATCCGCCGCAGCCGCCCACGGTTCTGGGGCGAGGAAATGACGGCCGATAAACAAGCGGCGTATGACACGTTGTTTACCGTGCTCTCGCTGATGTGCCGCGCCGCTGCGCCGCTGCTGCCCTTCGTGAGCGAGGCGGTGTATCGCGGCCTGCACGGCGACGCAGCGAGTGTTCACCTCACGGATTTCCCTGATGTGAGTGGGATTGATTCGGCAGCGCAGCTCATCACCGATATGGATCGTGTGCGAGACATTTGTAATGCCGCTTTATCAATTAGAAATAAGAAGAACATTCGTACGCGCCAGCCACTCAGAAAAATCGAAATTTTTGTCGAACAAACTAATATTGCCGACAAATGGAACGAGTTGTACGGGCGTGAAATATCCTACATCATTGAAGATGAGATAAACGTTAAAGAAGTCATCGAGGGCAATATGTACCTCAATGATGTCGCTACCAAGAAGCTCGCCATCAATTCACAGGTGCTAGGCAAACGCTTGCCCGCCAAAATGAAAGAGATTCTGCCTGCATCGAAAAAAGGTGAATGGAAAATTGAGGGCGGTGATGTGGTGATTGCGGGTGAGAAATTACTTGCAGGTGAATATCAACTCTCGCTCGACCCTAAACCAGAATACGCCGAAAAATCGCAAGCCCTCTCCACCAACGATGCCCTCGTTATCCTCGATCTCACCATCACCCCAGAGCTTGAGGCCGAAGGCCGCGCGCGGGATTTGGTGCGGATGATTCAGCAAGCGCGCAAGGATGCGGGATTCAATGTGGGTGATCGCATTACGTTGGCGGTGGATGTGCCTGCGGATTTCAAAGCCGCGATTGTGGCGCATGGTGATTATATCAAGGAGCAAACCTTGGCCGTGTCGATTGGCGAGGGCAGCGCCGCCGCCACCCAGCAAATCACGCAGGAGCTCGATGGCGAGCAATTCATCATCGGCCTGAGCAAGGTAGCATGAGTAGCGATAGCCCACATGTAGGCATTATCGGTGCGGGTGGCTGGGGCACGGCGCTGGCCATTTTGGCCAACCGCGCAGGCAGCCGCGTGACCATGTGGACGCGTAACGCGCAAGTGGTGGAATCCATCCGCACGCGGCGCGAGAATGTGCAGTATCTGCCAGAACAATTTATTGATCCCTCGATCGAGGTGACGGACGACACGGGCTTTATTTCGAGCTGCGATATGTTGGTCGTCACCATTCCCGCGCAATCGCTACGCACTGTCGCCATTTCTTTGTCGGATACGGTGCCCTCGCACGTGCCACTTATATTGGCCACCAAGGGTATCGAGCGTGGCTCGCTGATGCTGATGAGCGAGGTGATGCAATCGATTTTGCCGTATAACCCCATCGCCATTCTCTCGGGCCCCAACTTCGCGCGCGAGGCGGCGGCGGGCTTGCCCACGGCCACCACGCTGGCGCTTTACCAAACCAACCTTGCCGATAAAATTGCCTACGCCATCGGCGGCAAATATTTTCGGCTGTATGTGAATGATGACCCCATCGGCACGCAAATTGGTGGTGCGGCGAAAAACGTGCTGGCCATTGCGGCGGGCATTGTTCAGGGCAGGGGGCTTGGCGAAAATGCGCGCGCGGCGCTCATCACCCGTGGCATGGTCGAAATTTCGCGCCTTGCGAAAGCCAAAGGCGGCAAGGAAGAGACCCTGATGGGCCTATCGGGCATCGGCGATATGATGCTGACCTGCATGAGCACCAAATCGCGTAACTATTCGCTCGGGGTTAATATCGGCAAGGGAACCATGCGCGCCAGCGGCGGGCTGACGGAGGGTGTGGCCACCGCAGAATCCATCACCCAGCTTGCCCGTAAACTTGGCGTGGCGATGCCGATTGCCTTTGCCGTGAACGAGGTGTTGGCCGGCAATTTGCAAGTGGGCACGGCGATTGAGCGGCTGCTGGAGCGCCCCTTGGTGAGCGAAGTGTAGAAAACAACTATTGTTGTATTTCAATGGGTTGATTCGGCGCTATGTCTAAAAATGTCACAGAACTGTCATCCTACTGCCCCAAACACATGGTATAGTGAAAGCTAGGAAAAAGGATTTCTAGGGTCATTATGGCATTGTTTGGAAATGTAGACGAGAATTATACGAGAACGGGCAAGGGCACGCTGACGAAAGCTGCCAACTTCCTTTCGTATGTTCCCATTCTTGGCGCCCCATTGCGGTTTGCAGTGGGTATGGTTGATTCGGTGATGGAAGCAGGCCAGTGGCTGTTCCGTGGAAAAATTGGTAGCGCTGCAACGGCACTCATCGCAGGTGCGGTGGGCAATGGTGTAAACGCCTTTGCGGGCGGAATCCTTGGCGGAGCTACATGGTGGTTAGGTAACGCAGGCTCAGGCATTGCTTCGGGCGAAACGTTGGGCACGCATGCACGCGCGCTGACCGAGAATATTATTGGTGGCATTACGGGTGCGCTGGGCAGCAAACCACAGGTGCTCAGTTCCTATACCGCGGGTATTGGCTCCATCGGCGACAGCGCTATTCCTCAAGGCCCAGGTAAATTTAGTTCGAGCATTTCAGCCCAGCGGGGCGAGGATGCCAATATGGCTTACGAGCGCTTCAAGCGTGGTGATGGCGGCGCGCATATCAACGAATTGCAATCGGCGTATGGCCGTGGCGCATAAGGTGTAATGACAAATATAATAGAATAAAATAGGATGAGTGAGATGACAAACGTAGCGAGCAACCAAATGACAGCGTGGGAACAAAAGTACCATGACATTACTGAGCTCTATGCGCTGGCGGACGAGCTTTTGGAAACCGTAGCGGGCGCGCAAAGTCCCGAGACGCAATTGGCGCTGATCGAATCGCTGGTCGAAACCATTGGCGAATCGGCCGATGTGCTGACGGATGAATATGTTGGCCTGTGCGAAGGCAAGCCCGAGCGTACCAAAACATCGAAAACGAAAGTGGAAGGTGCGTTGCGCAAAGTTTATATCGCCATGGCTGATTTTGGTAACCGCGCGCGTGACATGCGTAATGCCGCGCATTTGGTGGTTAAAAAACTGAAACGCCAGTTGGAGCAAGTGATTGCAAATTTTGCCGAGATGCTGACCCTTGCGCTCGATCGTATCATGCAAAAACATGACCTTGAGGCCATGAAAGCCCGCCACGCTAGCATCGCGTTGATGCTTTATAGCGTTGGCAAGGGGCAGGCCACGTAGCCTAGATTACACGACCAATAAAAAAGGGCACCGTAAGGTGCCCTTTTTCGTTTCTACGATGAAATGACTACACCGAGTAGTACATCTTGAACTCGACGGGCGATGGCGACATTTCCCATTTCGCAAGTTCTTCCTTCTTGAGGTCGATGTAAGCATCGAGTTGTTCGTCGCTGAATACATCGCCTTTTTTGAGGAAGGCGCGGTCGGTCTCAAGCGCGTGGATTGCTTCACGCAATGAACCGCACACGGTTGGGATGTCTTTGAGTTCCTCAGGAGGCAAATCGTAGAGGTTCTTATCCATCGCCTCACCTGGGTGGATTTTGTTCTCGATGCCATCCAGACCTGCCATCAGCAATGCCGAGAAGGCAAGGTATGGGTTCGCGGTAGCATCAGGGAAGCGTGTCTCGATGCGTTTCGCTTTGGGCGAAGCAACATACGGGATACGAATCGATGCCGAACGGTTACGGCTCGAATAGGCCAGCAGCACTGGCGCTTCATAACCTGGTACGAGGCGTTTGTAGCTGTTGGTGCTGCCGTTGGTGATGGCGTTCAGTGCCTTCGCGTGCTTGATGATGCCGCCGATATAATAGAGGCACATTTCCGAAAGGTCGGCGTAGCCATTGCCCGCGAACAGGGGCTTACCATCCTTCCAGATGGATTGGTGCACGTGCATGCCCGAACCGTTATCGCCATAGACGGGTTTTGGCATGAAGGTGACCGATTTGCCGTAGGTGTTGGCTACGTTGTGCACCACATATTTATACTTCTGCACGTTATCGGCAGTCGCGGTGAGGGTGCTGAAATCGAAGCCAAGCTCGTGCTGGCTTGGTGCCACTTCGTGGTGGCCAAGCACAGGGGTGATGCCCACTTCAGCCAGTGTCGTCAGCATTTCGCCGCGAATATCGACGCCTGAATCCACGGGGGCCACGGGGAAGTAACCACCTTTAATGGCAGGGCGGTGGCCAAGGTTGCCATGTGGGTAGGTTTTGCCCGAGTTGCTTGGGTTCTCTTCGCTCTCAAGGTGGTAGAAGCTGTTGAACATGCCCGAGTCGAATTTCACATCGTCGAACATGAAGAATTCCAGCTCAGGGCCAAAGTAAGCCGTATCGCCGATGCCCGTGTATTTCAGGTATTGCTCGGCTTTTTTCGCGGTGCTGCGTGGGTCGCGGCTATAGGATTGGCCAGTTGATGGCTCAATAATATCGCAGGTGATGACCACGGTTGGTTGCGCTGTGAAGGGGTCCATGAACGCGCTCGTCGTATCAGGCATCAGAATCATGTCGGATTCGTTGATGGATTTCCAACCGCTGATCGACGAACCATCGAACATGATGCCATCTTGGAAGCTATCGGCATCCACTTTGTTGGCCATGTAGGTGGTGTGCTGCCACTTGCCGCGTGGGTCGGTGAAGCGGAAATCAACGAACACCGCCTCTTTCTCTTTGATCATGTTGAGTACATCTTTAGCAGACATGGTAGTTCCTTTCGTGGTTTAGTAATTAAATAGCATTCGGTCCGCGTTCGCCCGTGCGGATGCGGATGACATCCTCGATCGGCGACACGAAAATTTTTCCATCGCCGATGCGCCCTGTTTGGGCGGCAGCCACAATAGCCTCGATGGTTTTTTCGACCAGTTCATCGGTCACAATGATTTCGATTTTCACCTTGGGTAAAAAATCGACGACATATTCCGCGCCGCGATAAAGCTCGGTGTGCCCCTTTTGGCGGCCAAAGCCGCGCGCCTCGGTGACGGTGATGCCGTGCAAACCAATTTCCTGCAATGCTTCCTTCACGTCGTCGAGTTTGAAGGGCTTAATGATGGCTTCAATTTTTTTCATAGCTTGCCTTGTTTTTTGGACTTCTTCGTCAGCAATTGTAATGCCATTTCTATCCCGTTTGGGTGATGGCTTGGACTACAGTTAGTTGCTTGGCATAGTTTCTGTAAAGCATTGATTATGGGTGCATAGGTTTCACTCAACATGGTTATTTTTTAGGCAGCGCGCTGATTAAATAATGTGCACATCAGCATCATTTGGTGGGTGACATAGTGGCATGAATCGCTATTATTGTCCCATGAATCAAGTTTGGAATATCACGCGGCAAAACCGCTGGCTTTACATCGATTTTAACAGCTACTTCGCGAGTGTGGAGCAGCAGTTGAACCCTGCACTTCGCGGCAAGCCCGTGGCCGTGGTTCCCGTGATGACGGATGCAACGAGCGCCATTGCCGCGAGCTATGAGGCCAAGGCGTTTGGCATCAAAACCGGCACACCCATATGGGAGGCGCGCGCCAAATGCCCCGAGCTGATTTGCGTGCTCGGCCAACACGAGAAATATGTCGAATATCACGCGCGGGCGATTGCGGAGGTGGAGAATCATATTCCCGTCACCATGGTCTGCTCGATTGATGAAATTGCTTGTCGGCTGATGAGTAACGAGAACAGCCACGCACGAGCGACCGAGATTGCGATGAATATCAAACGTGGGCTTGCGCGCAATGTGGGGGAATATGTGAAATGCTCCATCGGCATTGCGCCCAACCGCTACCTTGCGAAAGTGGCGACGGATATGCAAAAGCCCGATGGGCTGACGTTTTTGAATGCCACCGATTTACCCGAAAAACTTTTTAGCCTTGTGTTGCGTGATTTACCAGGCATTGGCCACAACATGGAAAAGCGCCTCAACCGCCAAGGGGTGTGGACAATGCGCGATTTGCTGGCGCTCGATGCGAAGCAGATGCGACAATTATGGGGCGGCATTTGGGGCGAGCGCATGTGGCATTATCTGCACGGGGTGGAGCTGGCGGATATCGAAACCACGCGCAGCTCGGTCGGCCACAGCCATGTCATGGCGCCCGAATTGCGCGCGCCCGAGAAAGCGCGCTATGTCGCCCGCCGCCTCACGCTCAAGGCCGCAAGCCGCCTGCGTCGGCTGGGTTATGAAGCTTCGGCCATGTCGCTTTCCATGCGGATTGTCGATGGGCCGCGCTATGCCGCCGAAGCACGCTGCGTGGCGGCAAGCGATAGTATCACCTTTCTGCACCTGCTCGATGCGATGTGGGTGGGTATGTTGGAGCAAGCAAAGGCGGAAGGCATCTGGCCGCTGCGCATTAAAAAACTATCGGTCACGCTCTATCACCTCCAGTCGCAGGGCAACGCACAGGCGCATTTATTCGCCGCACTCTCGCCCGAGGATTCCGCCGCCCGTGCCAAGGCCGAGCGTATGTCAAAAGCGCTTGATGCTTTGAACCAGCGCTATGGCCGCGACACGGTGGCGCTGGGCATGCTCCCCGCCGATGGGCGCAGTTTCTCGGGCACTAAAATTGCCTTCACGCGCATCCCCGATGTGGAGGAGTTTTTGGAGTAACGAACGTCGCGCCGCTTGATTTTTGCGTGGGCTTGGCTTTAAGTCCACCCGCATATAAGCCGCGCTAGCGAAGGAAATTATAGCCATGGTCAAATCATTCATCTGCGGTGTCGCGGGCACGTCACTCACCGAGTGGGAGAAGGAATTTCTGGCCGTTGAGCAGCCTTACGGCGTCATCCTCTTCGCGCGTAATGTGGAAAGTCCCGCGCAGGTGAAGGCGCTGTGCGCAGAAATTAAATCCGTCCTGACCCACCCGTATGCGGAAATTCTGGTCGATCAAGAAGGTGGCCGCGTGGCGCGCCTCAAGCCGCCGCATTGGCGCAAATATCCCACCGCGCAAGCGCTCAGCTGTGCCGCCGACCCTGCACGCGCGGTGTATGTGAATGCGCGGCTGATTGCCGAGGAACTCCGCAACGTGGGCATCACCATGGATTGCGCCCCCGTGGCGGATGTGTTGGCGCCTGAGTGCCACAAAATCATTGGTGACCGCGCCTTTGGCGACACGGCGGAGCAAGTCGCCACGCTCGCCCGCGCGCAGTCCGAAGCATTGCTCGATGGTGGCATCCTCAGCATCCTCAAGCACATCCCCGGCCATGGCCGCGCAACGATGGATAGCCACGAAACCTTGCCCATCGTCAGCGCACCGCTGAGCGAGCTTGAGGACGTCGACTTCGCTGTGTTCAAAGCCCTAAACGACCTGCCTCTGGCCATGACTGCCCTTATTCTCTATACCGCGCTCGATGCGAACGAATGTGCGACTTTCTCACCCATCGTGATGAAGTATATCCGCGAGGAAATCGGCTTCGCGGGGTTGATTATGAGCGATGATTTAAGCATGAAAGCCCTCGGTGGCAGCTTTGCGGAGCGTGCCGAGCGCAGCCTCGCCGCTGGGTGCGACCTAGTGCTTCACGGCAACGGCGCCTTGATTGGCGAGCCTGTGCGCGATTTAATGGGCGAATTGAAGCAAGTAGCGGCGGCAAGCGTAACGCTATCACCCGAAAGCCTCGCTCGCGCGAAGGCGGCAGCCAGCCAGCGCCGCGCCCCCAAACCCGCCGAGGAGGCCACCCTGCTAGCCGAGTGGCAAGGATTAGTTGCGGTTGCGTGAGCGAAGTGGTAGCTAATCGCTAACGATAAACGTGTTACGCGCGAGGTTTTATGGGCTTAAGTTTTGGACATCTTTTAGTATTGCTGCTGGTCGTGCTGCTTTTGTTCGGCAAGCGCCTGCCAAGCGTCATGGGTGATATTGGCAAGGGCATCCGCAATATGCGCGACGAATTGGGTGGCGAAAAGGGCAAACAAGAAGTGCTGCCGCCCGAAGATAAAGACAAAGCGTAAGGCCGTGTTCGACATTGGCTTTTCCGAACTCCTCCTCATAGCTGTCGCGGGCATCGTCGTCATCGGCCCTAAGGATTTACCCGTCGTGGTGCGCCATGTGGCCAAGTTCCTGCGCGAGTTGCGCGGGCTTTATGCTGGCCTCAAAGGCCAGATGAACGCGATGATGGATGAGGCGGGCATCAACGACATGAAGCGCGAGATGACCACCATCATCGACCTCGAGGGCAAGCCGCAAGTGGCGTATGATGTGGCGGAGTTGGAGCAGTTGTCGGCGAAGCCAAAAATCGAAGCGCCCAAGGCCGATGTATGACCGCCCAAACTCCACTCATCACCCACCTCATCGAACTGCGCGGCCGCGTGGTTCGTGCGGGGCTGGCTTGGATTGTGGCGACGATTATCTGCTACCTCTTCGCGGCGGATATTTACCAATTTTTCCTAAAGCCGCTGGCCACCGCCTTTGGCGAGAATAGCAGCCACCGCCTGATTGCGACTTCTTTACCCGAAACTTTCCTCACCTACATCAAACTGGCGATTTATGGCGGTTTTTTCGCCGCGTTTCCCATCATCGCCACCGAGATTTATTTGTTCATCGCCCCTGGGTTGTTCAAGCACGAAAAGCGCGTTATTGCGCCCTATCTCATCCTTGCACCCATCCTCTTTTTCATGGGTGCGGCAATGGCCTATTATTACGTGATGCCCAAAGCGTGGGAATTTTTCCTCAGCTTTGAAACCCCGAAAGGCGATGGCACCGTGCCCTTGATGGTGGAGGCCAAAGTGAGTGAATATCTGGGTCTTGTAATGCATATTGTGCTCGCGTTTGGCCTCTCGTTTCAGTTGCCCATCCTCCTCACACTGCTCATCCGCTTTGGCCTCATGAGCACACAAACCCTTGCCAAAGGCCGCCGTTATGCCGTGGTGATTTTGCTCACCATCGCCGCATTCATCACCCCGCCCGATATTCTTAGCCAAATCCTGCTTTTCATTCCGCTCTATGCGCTTTATGAGGTGTCCATCCTCATCGGCCGCATGATTGAAGCGCGTCGCGAGGCACCAGAAAAAGAGATTACCCATGCATGATAAAGAGCTCATCCGAAAAAATCCTGAAACCTTCGCGGCAGCGCTGAAGCGCCGTAATATCGCGGATGTGGAGGCATTGATTGCCGATTTGCAAAAGCGCGATGAGGAAGATCGCGGTGGCAAAACCAAAGTGCAGGCGCTGCAAGCCAAAGCGAACGAGATAGCAAAAACCATCCCGACCGCAAAAAAGGAAGGGCGCGACATTGCGCCATTGCTCGCGGAAGGCAAAGCGCTCAAGGAGCAAATTGCCGCGCTCGAAAGCGGCGAGGGCGGGCTGCTCGATGAAGCACTCGCACGCATCCCGAATATTCTGGCGGATGATGTGCCCAATGGTGCGGATGAGGAATCGAATGTTGAAGTGCGGGTGGTGGGCACCAAGCCCGCGATTGCGGATGCGAAAGACCACGTGGCGCTGGGTGAGGCCTTGGGGCTGATGGATTTTGAAGCCGCTGCCAAAATTTCAGGCGCGCGGTTTGTGGTCACCCGTGGCGCACTCGCGCGGTTGGAGCGCGCACTGGCGGCGTTTATGCTGGATATTCACACCGCATCGGCCACAGAAACATTGGGTGGCTACACTGAGCACCAAGTGCCCTATTTAGTGAAGGATAATGCGCTATTTGGCACTGGCCAATTGCCGAAGTTTGCCGAGGATTTATTTAAGACCACGCTCGACCATTGGCTCATCCCCACCGCCGAAGTTTCGCTGACCAACCTCGTCGCCGATTCCATCCTCGATGAATCGCAACTCGCCACGCCCATGCGCCTTACAGCTCACACACCCTGTTTTCGTTCGGAAGCCGGCTCTGCCGGCCGCGACACGCGCGGCATGATTCGCCAGCACCAATTCAGCAAGGTGGAGTTGGTCAGCATCACCCGCCCAGAGGATTCCGCTGCTGAGCATGAGCGCATGCTGGGCTGCGCCGAAGAGGTGCTAAAGCGCCTAAACCTCCATTACCGCGTGATGTTACTCTGCGCGGGGGATACGGGCTTTGGCGCGCGTAAAACCTATGACCTTGAGGTGTGGCTGCCCGCGCAAAACACCTTCCGCGAGATTTCCAGCTGCTCCAACTGCGGTGATTTTCAAGCCCGCCGCATGAAGGCGCGCTTCAAGCGTAAGGACGCAAAAGAGACTGAATTCGTCCACACGCTCAATGGCTCTGGCCTCGCCGTCGGGCGCACGCTGGTGGCGATTTTGGAAAACTACCAACAGCCCGATGGCAGCATAAAAATCCCTGATGCGCTGGTGCCCTATATGGGCGGGCTGAAGGTGATTGCGCGTGATGCATAGGTAATGTCACAGGAAGTCATGCAATTTGGCCGCGCGTGTTACACGCACATCAAAAGCCGCTTGTCGGGCTCGCCTGAGCTACAGGGACAAAGCATGGATTTCAGCATTGTCCCGCTCTATGGTAAAGCGGGTAGGGTTCGTCGCACGGGGGTCACCGTTCACACGGAGCCAGCATCTATCCACGATGCTGTTGTCGGCTATCGCATGAAGGTGGGCTTTGGTTCGCCCGAGGCGCGCGCCGCAGCCAGCCGTGGCGTCGATGAAGTGCATGATGTCATTAAAAGTCTTTTTAGCCTTGGCAATGATGCGGCGTGGGTGCTGCGCGACAAGAACTCGAACGAAGTCTGGTTTACCTTCACCTGCCAAGAAAAAAATCCTGAACAATTTTTCAGTGATGTTATCGCAAAAAGCGATATGAGAGATGCCTTTACCAAAACAACGAAGGCAATTTCATGAGCATCGACCTTAAAAATTCCCGCATCCTTATCAGTAACGATGATGGTGTGAACGCCGAGGGCATTGCACTTCTCGAAAAAATCGCACGCACACTGAGCGATGATGTCTGGGTTGTCGCGCCCGAGCACGAGCAAAGCGGGGCAGGGCACTCCTTAAGCCTGCACAAGCCCTTACGCGTGCGCCAAGTGGCGGAGCGCCGCTTCGCGGTGGATGGCACACCGACCGATGCCGTGCTGCTCGGTGTCATGGAAGTGATGAAGGATAAACGTCCTGATTTGATGTTGAGCGGTATCAACCGTGGCAGCAACTTGGCTGAGGATGTGACCTATTCGGGCACCGTGTCAGCGGCGATGGAAGCGACGCTGCTCGAAATTCCCTCGATTG
>CAUJIC010000079.1 GCA_963205305.1 Pseudomonadota bacterium
CATGACGGTGCGTTGGAGCAAGTTCGCCCAAACCCTCACCGAGCGCCCCATGAAAGGCATGCTCACGGGCCCCGTGACCATCCTGCAATGGAGCTTCGTGCGTGATGACCAACCGCGTGAAACCACCTGTAAGCAAATCGCCCTCGCGATTCGCGATGAAGTGGTGGATCTCGAAAAAGCAGGCATTCGCGTCATTCAAATCGATGAGCCGGCCGTGCGCGAAGGCTTACCACTGCGTAATGCGGATAAGAAAGCCTATCTGAAATGGGCGGTGGATTCGTTCCGCCTAAGCGCAGCAGGCGTCGAGGATGCCACGCAAATCCACACCCATATGTGCTACGCCGAGTTCAATGACATCATGCAATCCATCGCCGATATGGATGCGGATGTGATCTCGATCGAAACCTCGCGCAGCGCCATGGAATTGCTTCAAGCGTTTGTCGATTTCAAATATCCCAACCAAATTGGGCCAGGTGTCTACGATATTCACAGCCCGCGCGTGCCAAAACAGGAAGAAATGGTTACCTTGCTGCGTAAGGCACTCGAAGTATTGGAGCCAAGCCAAGTATGGGTGAACCCCGATTGCGGCCTCAAAACGCGTGGCTGGTCAGAGACGGAAAAGGCGCTCAATGCCATGGTTGCAGCTGCTAAGCAGTTGCGTGGTGAATTGGCGTCGCCCCAATCAAAAGCAGTTAATGGTTAATCAATTTTAAGTAAATAAGTGCGGTGCAGTAATTAATTTCGTGTGTAGGTTGAGTTGATTGCTTGACCATTACAGGAATCGGGTCTAAAAAGACTGCACCGCACACCACAAAACGGAGAAAAGTAATGGCTACCGCAAAGAAAAAAGCATCGGCTAAGCGCACAGTAAAATACGCCGCAAAATCGCAATCGAGCAGCCGTCAAACTTCGGCGAGCAACGCTCGCCCCGCTGCTGCTAAAGCGGCCGCATCGGCCAACTGGGTCAGCAACAGCGCTGCGGCGGATTGGCAAAAAGGTGCCCAAGATTGGGCGAAGCAAAGCGCTAAGCTCTATCAGCTCCCATTCGCACAAGGCGATATCAATGCCGCGTCGCAAAAAGCGGCCGAGCAAGTAAAATCAGCTACGGAAAATGCTGTAAAAATGAGCAGCGATTTCATGAACAAAATGTTCAGCCAGCAATCAAAAGCAGCTGCGTCGAACCAATCGTTCGATCCTGCAGCGTTCTTCAAGCAGTTCCAAGCGCAAATGCCGCAAATGCCAAACTTTGATATGGGATCGGCACAGGAGAAAATTGCACACGCTAGCCAAGGTGCTAACCGTGCAGGTGCTGAAGCTATGGAAGCGGCGCGCGAGAACATCGCCGTGCTGACCAATGTATGCAATATTGCTGCAAGCGTCAGTAAAGAGCTAGCTGCTGATATGGTAAGTTACCTCAACAAGCAATTCGCCCAGAATGTGGAGCTTGGTAAACAAGCGCTCACCTGCCGCACGCTGAACGATATGTTCGACCTCGCGACGCGCATCACCAAATCGAACCTCGATGCGTTCTTCTCGCAAAGCGTGAAGGTGTCGGAAGCGGTGTTCCAATGCGCAACGGATATCTCCGAGCCATTGAATGCCTGTGCTGCTAAAACCAGCGCGCGCTTGTCGAAGGCGATGAAAGCGTAGTTATTGCGCTTCTAATGAATGAAAAGCCCGCCAGTGATGGCGGGCTTTTTTATTGCCGCTAGTTTTGTATGGTTAGAGCCCGACTACTTCAGGTGGGCAAATGGTGATGGTACGTGTGTTGGCGTCGATAATTGGGAAGCTTGCATGCGTAAAGGCATAGAGTTCGCTGCTACCATCCGTACGGCTGATATCGAGAATATCGCCCGCGCCATAATTCACCACGCTACGCACGGTGCCAAATGGCTTACCATCCTCGGTGATGACATGCATGCCGATGAGGTCATCGGTGTAATACAGATTGGGGTTCTTTAGTTCGGGCAGCGCGGCGCGGGCAACGCCGATTTTGGTGCCGCGCAGCAGCTCGGCCTGTTCGCGGCGGGTGATGCCCTCAATCTCCACAATCGCCATGCCCTGCGTGTGGCCAGTCAGGCGCAGCTTGAGGGGGTTGCCCTTGGCATCGGTCAGGTTTGGCGTTTTGGCAAAATCATCGTGCGGTTCGGTGAAGGACTTGACCTTAATGCGCCCGCTCACGCCATGGGGCTGGGCGAATACGGCCAGCGCTACCCATGTGGGTGCGGCATCGGCCACAGGTTCGTTCGTGGTAGTCGACATCCTAGAAATGCTCAATCAAGCCCACAGCCGCCAAAATTAGCCCTGCCACAGCAATTACGATTTCCATATAACCTCCGAGATGAATGATTCAGCCATAACACATTGCGCCTGCATGCACTAGATGAGTATTGTTAAAGTTTCGTGACGCCTTCAAACAAAAAGGGCGACATATGCATGCCGCCCTTTATCGTGGTTTGCCTCTGTGGGCATTAGCCTATCGCACTAGGCAGCTGGTGCTTCCTCAGCAGCAGGCGCAGCTTCTTCAGCAGGTGCAGCCTTAGCGGCCTCGGCTTCAGCTTTCGCTGCTTCTTTGGCTTCAACTTCAGCGGCTGCACGTTTTTCAGCGCGGGTCAGCTTGTCAGCTTTTTTGCGGGTTTTTTGTGGTTTGCCAGCAACGTCTGCTTTTTTGGTCAGGCCAAGGTTCGCAAACAGGCTGTTCACGCGGTCCGATGGCAATGCGCCCACAGCAAGCCAGTGTTTTGCGCGTTCGGTGTTAAGCACCACGCGGCCAGAGTTGTCTTTGGCAAGCAGGGGGTTGAACGTACCGATTTTCTCGATGAATTGGCCATCGCGTGGAGCGCGGCGATCAGCGATAACGATACGGTAGAATGGGGATTTTTTAGCGCCAGCACGGGCGAGACGAATGACTGCAGACATGTTAGTTCCTTTCGGTTGGTTTCAAGCAGCGATGCACCATGCATCGGTTAAAACCATGTACCCAAGTTGTGTTAAGGAGGCGGCTTTAACCACATAACGCTGGTGAAGGCTAGTAAAATCTGCAGTAGGGCAGGGTCGATAGGCTACCCTAGCCAAGTACTAAGTGCTGCGTTAAAGGCAAGCCAACCAATTGATAAAAAACAAAAACAGGCTCAGCCTGTTAAAGCTTGATGCCCGCACGTTTGAACACGCCTTGCAGTTCCTTGGTCATCGTGCCCGTAATTTCTTTGCGGTCGAGGGCATAAGCCACGTTTGCGGCCACAAACCCCACCAGCGATCCGCAATCATAGCGCACACCGTCGAAGCGATAGCCGAACACGTCATCGGTCTTGATCATTTTTGCAATCGCATCCGTCAGCTGAATTTCGCCGCCCGCACCAGGTTTTTGTTTATCCAGAATCCCGAAAATCTCAGGCTGCAAAATATAGCGACCAATGATGGAAAGCGTCGAGGGCGCATCCTCAGGAGCGGGTTTTTCCACCAAGCCTTTCGCCTTCACTAAGCGCGCATCCTTCGATTTTGCTTTTTTGTCGATATCGACAATACCGTAGCTGCTGGTTTTTTCGCGTGGCACATCCATTACACCCAGCACATTACCGCCGGATTTCTTCTGTGCTTCCACCATTTGTGTCATGCAGCCTTTTTTCGTGAACACCATGTCATCGGCCAAAATCACGGCGAAAGGCTCGTCGCCAATCAAATGCCGCGCGCACCACACCGCGTGGCCAAGCCCGCGTGGCTCCTGCTGGCGGGTGAAGCTTACGTTGCCCGCTTCGGGCAACCAGTCGCTGGTTTGTTTGAGTTCTTTTGCTTTATTTTTTGCCGTGAGCTGCGTTTGCAATTCATAGGCATGGTCGAAATGATCCTCAATCGCGTGCTTGTTGCGCCCTGTGACGAAAATAAATTGCTCAATCCCCGCTGCGCGCGCTTCCTCGAACGCGTAGTGAATCAGCGGCATATCCACAATCGGCAGCATTTCCTTAGGCATCGATTTGGTGGCGGGCAAAAACCGTGTGCCAAGGCCACCAACGGGAAACACGGCTTTGCGGACTTTTTGTGAGGTATGTTTCGACACGAGGGGCTCCATTGGTTTGTTTGGCTGCGGCTTACATAGGTGGTCAGCACTCACACTGTCCAACTGAATTCATGATTTGGTGATTTTATACCACAAATTTTTTGCTACTAATGGCAAAAATGCGAATTCTGCTGCGGTTCAAAAGATTTTTGGTGAGGGACTTTTATATTTTATTAAATAGTATTACCTAATAAATAATGATAGCGCGCTGGGTCGAAACAGTGCCGTGTCGCGCAATGAAGAATGACTTTTAACAGGCTGCCTAAATGAAAATTATACAATTTCATGGCAATCACCCTAACTTTGGGGATGATTTGAATTCGTGGCTTTGGCCAAGGCTTCTGCCTGGTTTTTTTAACGAAGATACCTCCGATATGTTCATCGGCATTGGCTCAATCATCGGCATGGAGCCAAACGAGGAGCACGTAAAACGTGCCTATGCCAGCGCTACCAAAATTATTTTCGGTGCGGGGTTCATTCCAGGCTTTCACGCCGAGCCGAATCTGGCGGCTAGTGATTGGCGCGTGTATTTTGTTCGTGGCCCACACACAGCGCGACGGCTCAATCTGGACCCATCGCTTGCCATTTCCGACTCAGGTATCTTGGTCCGCACCTGCGTCGATAAATCACACTACACCCCTTCGGTGGTTTCGTTCATGCCGCATTGGGAGAGCATGGATAAGGGCAATTGGTCCGAAGTCTGCCATGAGGCGGGTATCAACCTCATCGACCCGCGCCTTCCAGTGCAGACGGTCTTTAAGCAGCTATTGCGCTCGAAGATGGTGATTTGCGAGGCCATGCACGGTGCAATCATTGCCGATGCATTGCGTATACCTTGGGTTCCCGTGACACCTCTCGATATTACGCAGCGTGGCAAATGGTATGATTGGGCCGAATCGCTCGAGATGAAGCTGCGCCCCGAAACATTGTGGCCCTCCGATTTGAGCGAAGTTGGCAAAGCAAACTTAATCCGCGCGGTACCAAGCTTCGAGGATACTGCAGATATTGCGGATAAGGATCGTGGCGTCAGCGCATTAAGCCTACTCAAGCGTGCGGCTCTTAAATCAGCGGCATCACCATGGGTGAACAGCAAATTGGTGGATTTATCGGCAAGCAGGTTGGCGCGTTTAGCCAAAATGTCGGGGCAGTTAAGTTCCGATGTTGCGATGGATCGCGTTACCTCGCGCATGCTCGAAAAGTTGGAGCAGCTTCAGCGCGATTACGCCTATATGCCGTATCGCTTGGCGGCCTAAGTCGCGCGCAAGCCTGCTACTACCCCACAATGCAGCATGCCGCGCAAAACCCATTGCCGCGCGTTGAGTGGCGACCAGATGACCATAAAAAAGCAAAGGCTGGCCTTGGCGCTTGCCATCAGTATGTTCTTTAAGCGGGGGGTACCCGCTTCGATGAGTTGCATGGCATGCGTTTGGCCATAGCGAAATTTGCGGCGACGCAGCCAGCTAAAATTCGCGCGCTCAAGCGGAACGCCTTCGTAAATCACGGCGTCGGGCGCGTAATCAATCGTGGCGCCAGCCTTGTGTGCACGGCTGAAAAAGTCGGTATCCTCGCCGCCACTGACGCCCAAATCTTCGCGGAAGCGAAGGCCAGCAAGGGCAGGGGCATCGCGGCGCATCAGCACATTGCCGCAATAGCCCGTGATGATGCGATTCTTGATCCATACAGGGCGGGTCGAGTGATAGTCCCCATCGAGCAACCACTTCGGTGTGTTGGCATGATACACAGCCAACACGGGGCCCAGCACCACATCGGCTTGCGATTCTTTGTGTTGAGTGGTGAGTGCCACTAACCATTGCGGCGTCACTACCTCATCGTCATCCACGAACGCTACAAAATCGGCGGTGGCTGCATCCAAGCACGCGTTACGCGCGATGGAGATATTGCGTGCAGGGGTGTGAATATATTGCACATCTAGACCATGTTGCTCGGCGGCCTGCGCCACTATCACTTGCGCGGTTGGGTCGTCGTCGTTATCGGCCACAATCACGCGTAGCGTGCTGTGGAAGGGTGCTTCGAGCAACGCTAATGATGCAAGCGTGTTGGCTACATGTGCGCGACGGAAGGTGCAGATGCAAATATCGATGCGCGTGGGCTGGCTCATGCACGGGGTTTCCTGTGTTTGAAGAACCCCTGCCAAAAGCCGAACGACCAGCCGCTATGCATCAGTATCGCGGCCACGCCACTTAAGGCGAGGAGGGGCTCCTTGGCCTTCCACGCAATAAACGCACCATAACCTAGGCAAATGCTTGCCCACGCGAATAGTGGAAACGCAGCAACATGGATAAATGGGGTGGCCAGCGCCATCACCGCTGCGGGGGCAACTGCCACAGGTAAAAGCTGGCGGATTTTAAGCTTCTCGCCATGTTTAAGCACGGTACGTAGACGGCCTTGGCCGTAATTGCGGTATTGCCTGAACAACGCAAACGGGTTGCCGCGTGGGTAGTAATCCATCGTGGTGGCACCAGTGAGCCAGATGCGGCTACCTGCTTTGGTTAGGCGTATGTCGAGCTCGGCATCTTCGTTATGGCTGAAGCTTTCATCATAGCCACCCACA
>CAUJIC010000080.1 GCA_963205305.1 Pseudomonadota bacterium
CGCCGCGCGGGTTGGTTTCGATTGGCCAGATGTGAGCGGTGTGATTGCGAAAATTAAAGAGGAACTTGCAGAGGTGGAAGCCGCGATTGCCAGTGGTGATAAGGCGCATACCGAGGAAGAACTGGGCGATGTGTTGTTCGCCGTCACCAACCTCGCCCGCTTTGTGGGGGCGGATGCGGAGACGGCACTGCGTGGCACGAACGCGAAATTTGTGCGGCGGTTCGAATTTATCGAAGATGCGCTGAAGGCGGATGGTAAACACATCAAGGATGCAAGCTTGGATGAAATGGAAACGCTTTGGAACGCGGCAAAAGAAAAGGAGCGCGCATGAAGACCATCCTGATCACCGGAGCAAGTGCAGGCATTGGCAAGGCGACAGCGGAGTTGCTGGCGCAGGAAAAAGGCACGCGGCTTATCCTCACCGCGCGGCGGGAAGAAAAGCTCAAGGAGTTGGCCGCAACATTGCCGTGTGAAACGCACCTGCTGACGTTTGATATTCGCGATAAGGCAGCGACGCTAGCCGCGATTCGTGGGCTGCCTGATGATTGGAAAGACATCGATGTGCTGGTGAACAATGCTGGTCTCGCGCTTGGCCTAGAATCATTCGACACCGCCAACCCTGAGGATTGGCAGGTGATGATTGAGACGAACATCCTCGGCCTGCTAACCCTCACCCGCGAAATCCTCCCTGCCATGAAGGCGCGCGGGGTGGGACATATCGTCAACCTCTCCTCCATCGCGGGCACGTATCATTACGCGGGCGCGCATGTCTATGGCGCGAGCAAGGCGTTCGTCACCTATCTCTCCCTCGCCATGCGTTCGGATTTGCTGGGGACAGCCATTCGCGTGACGAACATTGAACCAGGCATGGTGGATACAGAATTTTCGATAGTGCGCTTTAAGGGTGACGAGTCGCGCGCTGATGCGGTCTATGCCAACTCAGAGCCACTCCACGCTGAAGATATTGCGGAAACGATTCGCTGGGCGATTGCTCAGCCTGCGCATGTGAACATCAATCGCATTGAGCTGATGGCCACATGCCAAGCCCCCAGTGGGCCAAAAGTGTGGCGGCAAGAGTAGTATCCAACTATCTTGAACGCACTTCATCCTTAGCAGTCGGATTTCGTAGCATCGCTATATGAGCCTCTTTGTCACGCGCAATGGTTTCCAAAAAGTTTCGCCCAGCATCAGTCTTGATTTTGCTCTTAGTATATGGGTAAAATTCTGGCCACAGATTTGTCTTTTCTGGATACTTAGCCTCATAGAAAATACACCCAACGACTGCATGAATTTTATCTAAATCGTGCAACAATTGCGACGCCGCCGATTTTTGCTCGTGGAATTCTTGATACAGCGTCATCAATTCAGGCTTATCTTCAAAAATAACGCGTGCGGCCAATAATTCTAACCTCTGCTTATCTGCACTACTAATTTTTCCACTTGTATGGTCATGGTGAGTAAAATCACTGGCTATTGCTTCGGGAATATCATGCACCTTGGCCATCCCTTGCATTCGTCTACCCATGCGAATGGTAGTTTCACGATCTTCTCCATTGAGATGCGGCAAAAAGCGGCTGAGATAGTTATCGACCAAACTGGATAGCCCATGCAAATGGTCATACACAGATTCAGGATCTTTAATTCCCTTCAACACCCACCCCGTGCGCGCAATATCCATTACCTCGACTTTTGCCATTGGAAAACGCAAGCTCGCGGGAAAGCCAAGATATTTATCGAAATTTTCGATGATTTTTGGGTGCTTACTTGCAATGCGCGCCAAAAACTGGCGATCATCCGTATCGAATAAGGCAAACTTTTCATCGGCTGTAGGGTTTATAGTCACAGCGCCTCTCAAGCATTAACCCTTCTATTATAAGATTTCTTTGGCTCGAAAGTATGACAATTGTGTGAAATTATAACCTTCCGACCAATTGATCGGGCTAGCGCTGCGTTCCTGATAGACCGCGAGAACTAGCGCTACTCGCTGGGGCCAACAATCAAGCCCGCAGGCTTATCGGTAACGGGAGCTGGCGCGGCGCTTGGCGCGGGCGCTGCATCAGGCGTCACGGGCTGGCTGATGGCTGGCTCAACCTCGACAGGCGATGATTCAGTAGCAGCCGCGCGTGATTTGCTGCCACGTTTCCATTTCTTAGGTTTTGCGGGCGCTGGCTCGGGCGCCACTAATGCATCCGTTTTAGGCAGTGCGGCGCGGGCAGCGGGTTTTGGCTCCGCTTTTGGCGTGGCATCCGTGCTATCGCTACGCCCTGCATTATTCAGCGCATCGAGATTTTCCCACGCGCGCTCGTAATAGGTTGGGCTTTGAGTGAGCGCCATGTTGAGGTAACTTTTCGCCAGCGCATCATCCTTCGCGAGGTGGGCATAAAGGCCGAGGTTATTTTCAAGCGCGGGCCCTTCGAGGTGTTTGCCCGCCACATCGCGCGCGGTATCAAAATCGCCCGAAACGCCGTAGATGAGCGCGAGATTCAACTCCACCTGCTTACGCTGCAGCGGCGATTTGCTAGCGCGCGAGGCATGCTGCAACGCCTCGATGGCGCGCGGAAAATTACGATCGACCGCAAAGGCAAGCCCTGCATTGTTCAGCACAGCTGGGTTATCAGGGCTTTGGTTATTGGCTTCGGTAAAATAAGCGGTCGCCTCGGGCGTCATGTTTTTGGTGACGAACAAAATACCCAGCGCATTCAGCGTGCGCCAGCGTTTGGGTTCTTTCTCGATCACCTCGGAGAATAACTGTCCCGCATCGGAAATTTTTCCACTGGCCATGAGGGTGAGGCCAAGCCCCTCGCTCACATCCATATTCGCGGGCTGTTTGCTATGTAAATCCTGATACATACGCAGTGCGGCTTCGGTATCGCCCAAGCGGCGCGCGGCTTCCGCCATGCCCAGTTTATAGCGTAGCTGCTGTTCAGGTGTACCCTTTTCACTGCCAATAAGTTGCTGGTAAAACTGCGCCGCGCGGCCAAAATCGCCGTTTTGCATAGCTTCCTTGGCCATATCTTCCTGCGTATCGTTAATGCCCTTGATGGTGGGCTGACCGGCCGCCGCGAAGGTGGTATCAGGGTTAAATAGCTGGTTGCCCATATAGCCCATTTGGCTGCAAGCGCTGAGGGACAGGGCGGTTGAGAGCAATAAGGCGGGTGCGAGCTTTTTCATGCGACCATGCATAGCACGCACCACGGGGGGAATAAATAGGTAAAATTTGCACGCCGCCACTTGCAATTCTGCCCATATGCGCTATTGCTGGCCGCGATGTCGCAAACGATGAAGAGCCAGTCCCTCGCTTGGCCACGCCATTTGATCCAGATCGAAGGCATGGCAGCAGCCGATATTCAAAAAATTCTCGATACCGCCGAAACCTATGTGGCGCGCAACCGCGCGGTGGATAAGAAACACAAAATCCTCGGCGGGCGTACGCTGATTAATCTGTTCTTCGAGAACTCCACCCGCACCCGCACCAGTTTCGAGCTGGCGGGCAAGCGACTGAGCATGGATGTCATCAACATCAGCGCCAGCACCTCCTCCACCAGCAAGGGCGAAACCTTGCTCGACACCGCAATGACCTTGAACGCCATGCAGTGCGACGCGATTGTGGTGCGCCATGCATCAGCCGGTGCCGTGCAACTGATTGCCGAGAAAGTGGATGCGCATGTGATTAATGCGGGTGACGGCGCACACGAACACCCGACGCAAGCATTGCTGGATGCGCTGACCATTCGGCGCGATAAGGGCAAAATCGCTGGCCTCAAGGTCGCCATCTGTGGCGATATTGCGAACAGCCGCGTGGCGCGTTCCAATATCTACTTGCTCAAAACCATGGGCGCGGAAGTGACGCTGATTGCACCCCCCACCCTGATGCCCACCGGCGTGGCAGGGTTTGGTGTGAACCACACCACCAACATGGCGCAAGGGTTGAAGGATGCGGATGTGGTGATGATGCTACGCATCCAGAACGAGCGCATGGCAGGGCGCGGCATTGCCAGCGTGCGCGATTATTTCATGAATTACGGCCTGAGTTACGAGAAGCTAAGCCACGCCAAACCCGATGCGCTGGTGATGCACCCCGGCCCCATGAACCGCGGGGTGGAGATTGACACCGACGTGGCGGATGACATTGGCCGCAGCGCCATCCTCGACCAAGTGGAGATGGGCGTGGCCGTGCGCCAAGCGGTGCTGGAACTTTTACTCGCGAGCAAATCATGACCACATTTCAAAAACCCACCCGCAAAAATGACGGCCAACGCGTTGCCTATGTGAACGCGCGGCTAATTGACCCCGAGAGCGGCCTCGATGCCAAAGGCGCACTGCTGACGGAGGGCAATGCAATCGTCGATTTCGGTGAGCGGTTGTTTAATGATGGCAAAACGCCCGAAGGCGCCGAGGTGGTAGATTGCGGCGGCCATGCGCTAGCCCCGGGATTGCTCGATATTCAGGTGCATTTCCGCGAGCCGGGGCAGGAATATAAGGAAACGATTGAAACGGGTAGCAAAGCAGCAGCCGCTGGCGGTGTGACCACTGTCGCCACCATGCCCAACACCAAACCCGTGGTGGATGATATTACCGTCCTCGCCTTTTTGCAAAAGCGCGCGGCGGAAACCAGTTATGTGAATATCCGCCCCTATGCCGCCATCACCAAAGGCCAAAAGGGTGAAGCCCTGACGGAAATGGCGATGCTGGTGGAAGCGGGCGCATGTGGGTTTACGGATGATGGCTTACCCGTGATGAACGCGCAGATTATGCGCCAAGCACTCACGCTGGGCAAAGCGCTCGGCGTGCCGATTGCACAGCATGCGGAGGACCATAACCTCAGCTGCGGCGGCTGCATGAACGAGGGCTGGGTGGCCACCAAGCTTGGCCTCAAAGGCATTCCGAATGTAAGCGAAGCGGTCATTGTCGCGCGGGATATCCTCCTCGCAGAGCTGACGGGCGCGCATTACCATGTGCTGCATATCAGCACCAAAGAAGCGGTGGAGCTGGTGCGCTGGGGCAAAGCCAAGGGCGTGAACGTGACGGCCGAGGTGGCGCCGCACCACTTCACGCTGACGGATGAAGCGGTGATGGAATACCGCACCTTCAGCAAAATGAACCCGCCACTACGCGCGGAAAAAGACCGACTGGCGCTAATTGAAGGCCTGCGCGATGGCACGATTGACGCGATTGCGACCGACCACGCGCCACACGACAGCGAAACCAAACGCGTGCCGATGGATGCGGCAAGCTTTGGCATTGTGGGGCTGGAGACCATGCTCTCGCTTTCGCTCTCCCTCGTCCACCAAGGCCTTGTGCCGCTGAGGGATGTGCTGGCGAGCATGACCTATAAAGCCGCCGATGTGATTCATGCCAACGCTGGCCGCCTGAAAATTGGTGCGCCTGCGGATTTGGTGCTGATTGATTTGAACCATGATTGGACCGTGACCAACGACACGCTGCACAGCAAATCAAAAAACTCGCCGTTCGATGGCCTTGCCACCAAAGGCCGCGCCGTGCGCACGGTGGTGGGTGGCGAAGCGGTGTTCAAACTATGACCAACACCAACCCCATCATCTGCGCGCTTGATACGCAAGAGGTGGATGTGGCTACCCAAATCTCGCGCGAGGTGATGGGGCATGTGGGCGCGGTGAAATTGGGGCTGGAGTTCTTCACGGCCAATGGCGCGGCGGGCGTGAAACAAATTACGCAACTGGGTGTACCGCTGTTTTTGGACCTGAAATTTCACGACATCCCCAACACGGTGGCCAAGGCCATTGCCGCGACGGCGGGTATGAATATGTTCATGATGACGGTGCATACAAGTGGCGGGCAACACATGCTGCGCGCGGCGATGGATGCGAGCGACCGCGTGGCGCAGGTGACAGGCAAAGAGCGCCCGCTGGTGATTGGCGTGACGCTGCTGACGAGCCTCGACCAAGATGATATATCGCTGATTGGTTTTAACGCCACGGTGCAGGAGCAAGTGCTGCGATTGGCCGACCTTGCCCAAAGCGCGGGGCTGGATGGTGTGGTGTGCAGCCCATTCGAGATTGCGCCGATTCGCAAAGCCTGCGGAACTGACCTTGCGCTTGTGGTGCCTGGCATCCGCCCTGAAGGTGCGGATGCAGGTGACCAAAAACGTATTATGACGCCCAAAGAAGCTCTCGCCCGTGGTGCGGATTATTTGGTGATTGGAAGGCCGATTACGGATGCGAGCGATAGGGCAGCGGCAGCGAAGAAGATTGTGGAGTCGCTGCAATAGGGCGGGACAGATGTCGGCCTACTGGCCTCCACCTCTTCGGGCGGGACTTTCTCAGGCTAAGGCCTTCGTGTTATTTCCTAAATTCGCTACGCTCATTAAGTAAATAATCGAACTCAGGTTCGTGCCAGAATCACCCATTTCAACCAATAAAAAAACCCGCCAGAAAACTGGCGGGTTCTTTTATTGGTGAGCCGGGCGGGACTCGAACCCGCGACCATTCGATTAAAAGTCGAATGCTCTACCAACTGAGCTACCGGCTCATACATGCTCTAGGCGAAAAACGAAGGGCGAACTTACGGATTATCAGTCGATTGTCAAGCGCTTGCCGCAGAATATCTACATGTTGGCTAGAGAGCCGCCAAATCCCCACGTTTCCAGCCCTCGCGCAGGGCTTGGGCATGGCTTGAAAGCTGGTTTTTTTCAATCGCGGCGCGAATTCCTACCATCAATTCCTGATAATAATGCAAATTATGTTGGGTCAGCAGCATGGGCCCTAGCATTTCATCGGCCTTGAAGAGATGGTGCAAATAGGCGCGGGAATAGCGATTAATGGGTGAATTCGTGGCCTCATCCAGCGGGCGCGGGTCATCGGCGTGCCTTGCATTCCGCAGGTTGATTTCGCCCATGGAAGTATAGGCGCGGGCGTTGCGGCCGCTGCGCGTGGGGATGACACAATCGAACATATCCACGCCCCGCTCCACCGCGCCTAAAATGTCGTCGGGCTTGCCCACACCCATCAGGTAGCGCGGTTTATCGGCGGGCATCGCGGGGGTGGTGTAATCCAGCACCTCGAACATCATTTTCTGCCCCTCGCCCACGGCTAAACCGCCAATCGCATAACCATCGAAGCCGATGCTGGTGAGTGCCTCGATGGAACGGTGGCGGAGTTTTTCATACACCGAGCCCTGCACAATGCCAAACAGACCATAACCCTCGCGCTTTTGGAACGCGTCCGTGCTGCGCTGTGCCCAACGCATGGAAAGTTCCATGCTGGTGCGCGCCACGTCCTCCGTCGCGGGGAACGGCGTACATTCATCGAGCGCCATGGTGATGGTACTACCCAGCAGATGCTGAATTTCCATCGAGCGTTCGGGAGAAAGCACGTGCTTGCTGCCATCGATATGCGATTGGAAGGTGACGGCATGTTCGTCCATCTTGCGTAACTGGCTGAGCGACATGACCTGAAACCCGCCTGAATCGGTGAGGATTGGCTTATCCCAATTCATGAACTTGTGGAGGCCACCGAGGCGCGCAATGCGCTCCGCAGTTGGCCGCAGCATGAGGTGGTAGGTATTACCAAGCAGAATATCTGCGCCCGTTTCAGCCACGGCTTCGGGGTGCATGGCCTTTACCGTGGCGGCCGTGCCAACCGGCATGAAGGCAGGCGTGCGGATGTCGCCATGCTTGGTGGAAAGCGTGCCTGTGCGGGCTTGCCCCTCGCGGGCATGGATGGTGAAGGTGAGTGTCATGAGGCGCGTTCTAGCAGCGAAGTATCACCATAGGAATAAAATCTGTAATCACTCGCAATGGCGTGGGCATAGGCCGCGTGCATGCGCTCCAGCCCTGCAAAGGCGGAAACCAACATAAACAGGGTGGATTTGGGCAAATGGAAGTTGGTCATCAGCCTATCCACCAGCTTGAAGCGATAGCCTGGGGTGATGAAAATGCCCGTATCGCCCATGAAAGGCGCGAGGTGGCCCATATCATCCGCTACGGATTCCAAAATACGTAAGCTGGTTGTGCCCACTGCCACCACCTTGCCACCTGCAGCGCGCGCGGCGTTGATGGTGTCGCATGCAGCCTGCCCTATCTCGATCTGCTCGCGGTGCATGATATGCTCATTCGTATCCTCCACCTTCACGGGCTGAAAGGTGCCAGCGCCTACATGCAGCGTGACAAACGCGGTGTGGATGCTTTTTGCTGCTAGCGCGGCCATGAGTTCAGGCGTGAAATGCAGCCCCGCCGTGGGCGCGGCGACGGAACCATCATGCGCCGCGTAAATGGTCTGGTAATCGGCCTTATCCTGAGTGTTATCCTCACGCGTGATATAGGGTGGAAGCGGCATGTGGCCATGGGCACGAAGTTTATCGAACAGCGTAGCGGCATCATGCGGGAAGCCAAGCTGCACCTGCCCATCCTCGGTGCGACCCAGCACATAGGCCTCGAAATCAGCGGCGAAATTGAGTTTCATGCCCTGCTTCAGTTTTTTTGCGGGGCGCGCGAACGCGAGCCATTGGGTGCCCTCGCCGCGAATGGGCTGGTGCAGAAGCACCTCCACTTGGCTGCCGTTTACCTCGGCAAACAGCCGCGCGGGGATGACGCGTGAATTATTGAACACCACCACATCGCCTGCATTCAGCAGGCTTGGCAAATCGCGCACGGTTTTATCGCTGAGCGTATCCGTCACATGTAGCAGCTTCGCCGAATCACGCGGGTGCGCGGGCGCATGGGCAATGCACCAATCAGGCAATTCAAAATCGAACAGATCAACGCGCATGGCATGTTATCCTGTCACACGCGTGGGCGCGCTAGAGCACCTGTGCAATGGCGTCGGGCGTTTCGGCCGATACTTCGGAGAGCGTATCTGCCAGCACTTTCACACTGATCATTTTATCAGGGTTTGCGGGTGGCTCGCCGCGCGTAATTTTATCGACATACCCCATGCCATCGATCACCACGCCCCACGCAGTGTACTGGCCATCGAGGAAGCCCGCGTTTTTGAAGCAGATGAAAAACTGCGAGTTTGCACTATCCACGTTTTGCGAGCGTGCCATGGAGCATACGCCGCGATCATGCGATGCCTTGTTGAACTCGGCCTTGAGGTTGGGCTTGCTGCTGCCGCCCATGCCGGTGCCGGTTGGATCCCCCGTTTGGGCCATGAAACCTTCGATGACGCGGTGGAAGATGATGCCGTCATAAAACCCTTCGCGCACCAATTCCTTGATGCGGGCAACGTGCTTGGGCGCCCAATCGGGGCGCAGTTGGATGGTCACCACACCGTCTTTCAGCTGCATCAACAACTTGTTCTCGGGCGATTGCAGATCTACAGGTGCTGCTTTTTTGTCTTTCTTGGCCATGGTTCTCTCGGGTCTAGTGGGTTGCTGGTGCAGCGGCAGCGGCTGGCTTAGCCGTTGTTGCAGGGGTAATCGCTTCCGATTTCGGCGCGATAACATCTGCAGGCGCTTTGGTCGATGGGTTGGCTGGAGCCGCAGCAGGTGCAGCCGCCTTCGCTACATCCGCAGCCACTTTCAGGCTGATGATTTTATCGGGGTTGCTCACCGAACCATTGTTTGCCGCATCACCTTTTTTGATGTTGTTCACAAACTGCATACCATCAATCACTTGGCCGAAGGCGGTGTATTGGCCATCGAGGAAGCTGGCGGGCTTGAAGCAAATGAAGAACTGCGAGTTCGCACTATCGGGCGAGCCAGCGCGCGCCATGCTGAGTGTACCTGTCACGTGCTTGGTGCTGTTAAATTCTGCTTTCAAATCGGGCAAATCCGAACCGCCCGAGCCCGTGCCCGTTGGGTCGCCCGTTTGCGCCATGAAGCCCTCAATCACGCGGTGGAACACAATGCCGTTATAGAAGCCCTTGCGGGTGAGTTCTTTGATGCGTTTTACGTGGTTGGGTGCCACTTCTGGCTTCAGCTGAATTACCACCGTGCCATCCTTGAGCTGCAACAGCAGCGTGTTTTCAGGATCTTTAATCTCCGCCGCATTGGCAGTGGAAACGCTGAGCATCATGGCAAGGCCAAGAATCAGGGAACGAATACGCATGGTCAAACTCCGTTGGTTTATGATGGGGGTGGTTTAGCGGGGTTTCAGGCGGCTTGCAACTAGCAAACGTAGCTTCGGGGGTTGAATTTCGGCCACAATTCTGCTAAACACACGCTAAACCTTTGGAGCTTGTTTATGCGCGCTATTCACCTCGCTGTTGCACTTATGCTGACCATGCCGTTTGCTGTTCAGGCAAAATCGATGGATCGCGCAGTGCTCGGCCACGCCGTGAACCCCTTTCAGCAGCCGCCATGCGTGGATGGCATGACCAAGACCGCAAACATCTCCATCAATTTTAACGGGCAGGAAGAAACGCTTGCCAAGGCCCGCGCAGCGTTCGATACGCAGAAAAAAGCCATGGAGGCCGAATCGACCAAACTTGGCGGCAACCAAATCCAACTTTCTAACTACAGCTACAATGTTTCGGCCAATTCCAACTACAACAACGGCACGCCGAGCATGACCTATAACTTCTCTGGCAACTTGAACTATCAGGTGGCGAGTGAGGAGGTGGCACAAAAACTAAGTGACCGACTGGTGGAAATGAAGCGTCAGTTCAACATGAACCTGAACGCCAATCGCTGTCAAAATTAGTCAGCCCAGCTAGCCGCGCGGCAGCAAATACTCTTGGCTAATCATCTCCGCCACATCGGGCGAAACGAACTTACTTACATCGCCACCCAAGCGGCCAATTTGTTTTACAAAGCGCGATGAAATGAAGTGCGTGGCGTCGCTGGCGGTGAGGAATACGGTTTCAATTTCCGCCGCGATTTTATTGTTCACCGAGGCCATTTGGAATTCATATTCAAAATCAGAAACTGCGCGTAAGCCACGGATTAATAACGTTGCCCCCTCCTCGCGCGCGAAGTTGACAAGCAGGCCCGAGAAAGGCTTCACCTTAATGCGCGTTTCATCAACACCGAGTGCATTGCTGATGTCTTTTTCAACCATCGCTGCACGGGTCTTCACATCGAACAAGGGCTGCTTCGCCGAATCGAGCGCCACACCAATGACCAGCTTATCCACCACATTCAGCGCACGGCGAATGATGTCCATGTGACCGAAGGTGATGGGGTCGAATGTTCCTGGATAGATACCTGTACGCATGGACTGAACTTATTGAATTTATGTATACTTGCAAGGTTAAAGTGGTCTGCCGAACCATCCAGAATAACGCATTGTCATCAAATCTTAATACTTCTCAACAATATCGCTGTTACATTTACATATTCAATGTTCGATCATGGATTTACAACTATGGCCCACTACACCAAAAACAAAACCTCTTCCCTAAACTCTACGCAAGAATGGTTCGAAGCTTTCGCGAAAACAGCGCCTTATCAGCACAAGCCCGTTGATTTGTCGTTATTAACCCAACAGGAAATACGGGCGCTTGAGTTATTGTGCAGCGGAAATACCCTTAAGGAAGCCGCAAAAGAAATGTTTTCTGCCAAGGGCGAGCGTTTGTCCCACTTTACTGTAGGTGATTATGAGATCGCTATACACACTAAATTGCATGTAAAAAACCGCACAGAGATGGTTAAAGCCGCGCTAGCTGCTGGAGTAATAAAGCCAATCGAAGGTTCGGATCTGACAACCTTAATACAAAAATACGCGACTCTCTCAAAACGCGAACACGAAGTATTTGAGCTAATCGCAAACGGTAAAACAGCAGAAGAGACGAGCAAGGAGCTCTGCATGTCGGTAAATACGAGTAGTGATTATAAAAAGAAAATCTACTTAAAACTCGGAATAACTAATATTGCGGATGCAACGCGGAGCTACGTTTCCCTGAAATTGGAAGCTGACAGGCTGATTGCGGCGAAGCAGGCGACACCAGAAATGGAAACGCCAGTGGTACTTGAAACGCCGCAACCTTCATCAGAAGTGGCAGACCACTTCGCGCCTACACCTGTGGTGCATTCTGTAACCAGAGACCTGCCGCCACTTTCTGCAGTGGGATTAGCAGCAGCTCGTCGCAGTTATGACGATGAACTTGTGGTCGGTCGCCCCGACAGCCAAGCAGCCAGATTACTTGAAGGTAGATACTATCGCTCAGGAGAGCTGACTAGTTTATAGGCAACTATTCGGCTGCAGGAGTTTCGCCCTCAGCTTCAACTGCCCCATCCTCGACCAGCAACTCGCCCTTAATCCGCACGGCGGAGATAACTTGTTCCTTGCCTTCGGTGCGGAAGGTGATGACGCCTTGGCTGGTGCGGCCACAGATGCGGATATCCTCGACAGGCGTACGAATCAGCGTGCCCTTGTTGGTCATCAGCATAATCTGGTCGCCATTTTCGACAGGGAAGCTGGCGATGATGTTGCCGTTCTTTTTGCTGATGCCCATGCCCGTGACGCCCGAACCACCACGCCCCGTGACGCGGTATTCAAACGCGCTGGTGCGCTTGCCATAACCATTCTCGGTGATGGTGAGGAGCATCTCCTCGGCCTTGCTCATCTCGGCGATTTTCTCTTCACTGATGGTGATGTTGGATAGGTCAATGGCTTCACCATCGGCCTCCTCCTGCCCTGCCGCGCGGCGGCGGGCGGATGCGACTTTGCGGTAATCCTCGCGCTCCTCAGCCGTTGCACGAATGCCGTGCAGGATGGAGATGGAAACCACGCGGTCTTTATCGGCGAGTTTCATGCCGCGCACACCATCGCTCGTGCGGGATTTAAACACGCGCACCGCATCCACAGGGAAGCGCATGGCCTTGCCCTCGTATGACGCTAGCAGCACATGGTCTTCCTCGTTACAGGTTTTCACGCCGACGAGTTTATCGCCTTCATCCAAACGAATGGCGATTTTGCCGTTGCTTTGAACCGATTTGAAATCGCTCAGATCGTTACGGCGTACATTGCCTTGCGCGGTGGCGAAGAAGATGTTGAGTTTGTCCCAATCTTCCTCGTTTTCGGGCAGTGGCATGAAGGTTTCAATCGTCTCGCCAGCCTTCAGCGGGAAGATGTTCACGAGTGCCTTGCCGCGCGCTTGTGGCGTGGAAAGCGGCAGGCGATAGACTTTGAGTTTATAGACCTGACCCGTGGAGCTGAAGAACAGAACCGGCGTGTGCGTGCTCGTCACAAACAATTCCGTCGTTGCGTCTTCATCGCGCAGATCAATCCCTGAACGGCCCTTGCCGCCGCGTTTTTGTGCACGGTACGTGGCGAGTGGCACGCGCTTGATGTAGCCACCTTGGGTGACCATCACCACCATTTCCTCACGCGCGATGAGGTCTTCGATGTCGATTTCGGCTTCGGATTCTTGAATCTCGGTGCGACGTGGCACGGCGAATTGGGCTTTCACTTCCACCAACTCATTACGCATCAATGCATAGAGTTTCTCGCGGCTGCCGAGGATGGAGAGATACTCTTTAATCTCGACCGCTAGCTCACCCAATTCACCATCAATCTTCTCGCGCTCCAACCCAGTGAGGCGTGCAAGGCGCAGTTCGAGGATGGCTTTGGCTTGTGCCTCGGTGAAGAAAATCTTGTCGCCATTCAGCACGTTGCCCGAATCTTCTACCAAGTTAAGCAAAGCAACAATGTCGCCCGCTTTCCACTCGCGGCGCATCAATTCTTCCTTCGCCACTACAGGATCAGGCGAGTTACGAATCACCGCAATCACTTCGTCGATGTTCGCTACGGCAATCGCCAGACCAATCAACACATGGGCGCGGTCGCGCGCTTTATTGAGCTTGAATTGTGTGCGGCGCGAAATCACTTCTTCGCGGAAGGCGATGAAGGCCGTGAGCACTTTACGCAAATCGAGCAACTCAGGGCGGCCACCATTGAGCGCCAACATGTTCACGCCAAAGCTGGTTTGCAGCGGGGTGTAGCTGTAAAGTTGGTTCAGCACCACCTCACCCATCGCATCTTTTTTGATTTCGATGACGACGCGCACACCCGATTTGTCGGACTCATCGCGCAGATCGCTAATGCCTTCGATTTTCTTTTCCTTCACCAGTTCCGCAATGCGCTCGACAAGGCGCGCTTTGTTCACTTGGTACGGCACTTCGTGAATGATAATCGCCTCGCGGCCTTTTTTATCGACCTCGATTTCGCACTTACCGCGCATGACAACCGAACCACGGCCCGTATGCATGGCCGAGTGCGAACCCGTGCGGCCAAGGATGATGCCGCCGGTTGGGAAATCAGGCGCGGGACACGCGGCCATCAGCTCATCAATCGTCGCCTCGGGGTTGTCGATGAGCATGCAGGTGGCATCCACCACCTCGCCAAGGTTGTGCGGCGGAATGTTGGTGGCCATGCCCACCGCAATGCCGCTGCCGCCATTGACCAGCAAGTTCGGGTAGCGCGCAGGGAGCACGGTAGGTTCTTGCTCCGCACCGTCGTAGTTTTCTTGGTAGTTCACGGTGTCGAACTCGATATCGTTGAGCAGCGCGTGTGCGGCTTTGCTCAAACGTGATTCGGTGTAACGCATCGCGGCCGCGTTATCGCCATCCATGGAGCCGAAGTTCCCTTGGCCATCCACCAACATCAGGCTCATGCTAAACGGTTGCGCCATACGCACCAACGCATCGTAGATCGCGCTATCGCCATGCGGGTGGTATTTACCCATCACATCACCGACGATACGCGCCGATTTTTTGTAAGGCTTGTTATATTCAACGCCCAGCTCCAACATGCCGAACAAAATGCGGCGATGCACGGGCTTCAAACCATCGCGCACATCCGGAATCGCACGCGAAACGATGACGCTCATGGCGTAATCGAGGTAGGATTTACGCATTTCCTCTTCAATGGAAATGGGAAGAATTTCGGCGATGTTGCTGCTCATGGACTAACCCTTTAGTTTTAATGTGGGTTAGTTGTAGCGGATAAGGCACGATTAACCAGCCGCGAGGCGCAGTTATCCACAGGTTGGGGACGGTTTTAGGGGGTAAAAAGGGAATGGCTGTGCTTGGCGCGAAACTTAGGCAATATGAGCGCCTTCAGCCCCGCGTTTCTGGCCAGTATCGGCAATACGAGTGACAGACGAGCTATCGTTATACTGGCGCATACTCTCAGGAACTTTAAAGTCAGCATTTGCAAGCAATGCGGCGAAGGGGTTGGCGGGTGCAGCCGCGGGCGCTTCACGCCCTTCCACTTTTGCCACGGTTTCTTCGTGCATGGCCTTTGTGTTGTTTTGGCCATCGAGCTGCTGCGCTTGTTTTTGCTGCTCTACGGCTTGGGTGGCCACATTCTGAGCGAAGGCAGCGCCGCCTACATCCGCACCAATTCTTTGCGTAATGGCACCGACATTTTCGCCCTTGGCAGCGGCTTCTTTGGCAATATTCTGTGCCTCAGCAATTTGGGTGGAGGCACTGCGCTCGGGCTCTGGCTGTTTTAAAAGCTCTGCCAACCGTTCCGCAGCGGGCGACACGGGAGCAGGCGAAGCCGCCTGTAGATTATCAATCGCGGCTTGAACAGTGCTTGCAACTTCTTTGTCCGGTTTTTTGGTCATCAAAGCAATGCGTTCGGCAAGGGCGACCTGCTCCTCGGGTGACATGCCCTTGATAGCTTCAAACAGCTTTTCATGATTCGCGGTATCTGCCTGAGTGACCATACTAACCTTTATCTACCCTAGAATCTTATCAGCTAATAATTAACAACCTATTAACTTTTGTCGCACGAAACATGTTACGCCCTACTCCAGCCTTCTTGCCCTCTGGTCTGCTCAGCAGTACGCACATCGGGCACTTCTGGGCGCGCTAGCAACCCAAGCGATGCAAGTGATGCCGATGCCACGGGCAGACGATCCGACTCGATGCCATATTCATTGGGTTCACGCTGCGCAGGCGCTGATGCGCTTAGCAAGGGCGCGACCGCCGCTGCACCACCAAGCACTGCTGCGCCACCAACCAATGCGCCCAGCATGCCTTGAATAGCTGCCCTATCACGCGCGGCTTCTTCTGCTGCCTTTTGGGCAACTTGCTCGGCAGTGGTGCCTTGCTGCTGCGCCACTTGCTCGTAAATCGCTTCTTTAGCTGCATCTGTTAGAGCAGGGTCATTAAAGCGCACCTGATCAAGTGGCTGGCCATTCGCGACTGCTTGCGCTGCCATGCGCGCATAATCGGCCGCGGCCTGCTGCGTGGCTTGGGTATCGCCACCCACACCGACCGACTCCGCCACTGCGCGTGCAACGCCAGCATCATAGCCACCTTGCAGCAGCGACGCCTCGGCGTTGACGCTTTGCTGGTTGATGTTCGTTTCGATAAATTCACGAAGCGCTTCACCCGTGAGACCATTCGCTTGAGCATGCTGCACGATAGCAACTTGCTGGTCGGGCGATAGTTGGTTGATGAGGCTGGCCACATCGGGCGCTGCCACTGGCGCGGCCTCGACAACTGTTGGCGCAGCAGGCGCTACCTCAGCAACAGGTGCTACCGCAGGAGGCACATAACCATATAGATTGTTCTCTTGACCTTCGCTCATAGGGGCGCCTCGAACCTGAGATAATTCCACCCTCTTACCTTACCATAAAACCATTAATGAAATATTACAGTTTTATGACAATTTTAGTAATCAAAGGATATTACTTCGCCCCTTGATGACGCAGACGCAGGCGTAAGGCATTGAGTTTTATGAACCCTTCGGCATCGCGCTGGTTATAGACGCTGTCGGCCTCGAAGGTGACATGCGCCATGGAGTAGAGCGATGTGGGCGATTTACGACCCACCACCGACACCGAACCTTTATAGAGCTTGAGGCGGACGATACCCGACACATTCTCCTGCGATTTATCAATCAGCGATTGCAGCATTTCGCGCTCTGGCGAGAACCAATAGCCGAAATAGACGAGCTCGGCATAGCGCGGCATTAGCTCTTCTTTCAAGTGCATAGCGCCACGATCTAAGGTGATGGATTCAATGCCACGGTGCGCAGTGTGGAGGATGGTACCACCGGGGGTTTCATACACGCCGCGTGATTTCATGCCCACGTAACGGTTCTCGACCAAATCCAAACGACCGACGCCATGACGACCGCCGATGCGGTTCAACTCGGCAAGCAAATTCGCTGGCGAAAGCTTCTGGCCATTCACGGCGACGGCATCACCCTTTTCAAATTCCACTTCGATATATTCAGGTGTGTCGGGCGCCGCTTCGGGGTTCACCGTCAGGCGGAACATGGACGTATCAGGCTCGACCCACGGATCCTCGAGCGCTTTGCCTTCGTAGGAAATGTGGAGCAGGTTGGCATCCATGCTGTAGGGCGCCTCGCCCATTTTATCTTTCGCCACGGGGATTTGGTTCGCCTGCGCGTATTCAATCATCTGCGTGCGGCTGTTCAGCTTCCACTCGCGCCATGGGGCGATGACGTGGATATCGGGCTGGAGCGCATAATAGCTGAGCTCGAAGCGCACTTGGTCGTTGCCCTTGCCCGTTGCGCCGTGGCATACCGCATCTGCCCCCGTTTCGCGGGCAATTTCGATTTGGCGTTTAGCAATCAGCGGGCGGGCGATGGAGGTGCCGAGCAGGTAGACGCCCTCATACAGCGCGTTGGCGCGGAACATGGGGAACACATAATCGCGCACGAATTCTTCGCGCAAATCATCGATAAAAATTTGCTTCACGCCCATCAGTTCGGCCTTGGCGCGCGCGGGCTCCAGCTCCTCGCCTTGGCCGATATCGGCTGTGAACGTCACCACCTCGCAGTTATATTCCTGCTTCAACCATTTGAGAATAATGGAGGTATCGAGCCCGCCTGAATAGGCGAGGACTACTTTTTTGATGGGCTTGCTCATGCGCTTCCTCCTAATGGTGCGCCTCCTTTACGGCAGGCGCGCCACTCTCGCAAGAATTATTGAAAACTTCTACAAAAGCAGTTGCATCCACCTATCATTTTACGCATAACGCGGTGCAACATAATCTTCTAAGTACAAGGGTGAATAATGGACGTTTCTAAAATCAGCATTGGTCGCAACATTCCCGATGATGTGAATGTCATCATCGAGGTGCCGATGGGCTCCGAGCCGATTAAGTATGAGCTCGATAAGGATTCTGGCGCTATTTTTGTCGACCGCTTTTTGCACACGGCGATGACCTACCCCTGCAATTATGGCTTTATTCCTCACACCCTCTCGCTGGATGGCGACCCTGTGGATGTACTCGTCGTTGGCCGTCGGCCGCTGATGCCTGGGTGTGTGGTTGGCGTACGTCCCATTGGTGTGCTGCTGATGGAAGACGACAAAGGGCAGGACGAAAAAATCCTCGCCGTTCCTGCCGCGCGCTTGCACCCGTTCTGGGATGAGGTGGAGGAATATACCGACCTGCCGAAAGTGCTCATCGACCAAATCCGCCATTTCTTCGAGCATTATAAGGATTTGGAAGAAGGCAAATGGGTGAAAGTGACGGGCTGGGGCAACAAAGCCAAAGCGGTAGAGCTTATTCACGCAGGCATTAAAAACGCGAACAAATAAGGCTCAGCGTTGGCTGCTCTGCCCTGTTGACCGCCTGCTTGTTGGGGCAGCGGGTGCCGCGGGTGGCGCAATCTTACATTCGCCCTGCGCAAGGACCCCGCCTACCTCACTGCATTGCTGTTTGGCGCGCTGGACAAACTTCTCATTCACGTATTCTGTGAATGGCAACGAAGCCTCCGGTTTCTTGTTCAAAATATCGGTAGCATAGGTTTCAAGAATATCTGGAAACCCCTTAGCGACCGCTGACTTCAACTCACCCGCTGTTAGTTTGCCAACCGTGTCATCGAATAAACCCATGATGCTCCCCTGCCGTACCAATTCAATAACCGCATGGTCATCCTTAATCATGGTGGGAACAAACGGCAGTGGCCGTTCTTCATAGTGTGAGGGCTTACCGCCTGCCTGCTTGGTTTCGATACTTATGAAGCTCGTGCCTGCGGCACGCACATCCGAGAGCTTAACCTCATATGGGCCAGTGCCAGCTGAAGGCGTAATATCAATGACGTAGTTAGGCTGAGACATAGGAACCTCATAAGTGAATCATTATCGTACACTCGTCATGGTTAATTTTTCTATAATGCCATCCCAAATGCAAAGCTGTTGTTTTTCATCGCATTGGCGCAATTAATCCCCCTACTATCGCACCGCACAAACGGATTTCCTTGCAATCCGGCAAAAAATGCATCCTAACCGATGTAATTCAAACTTTTCACGAGGTTAATCCATGGAACTCTACGGCTTTCAGATCCACGACATCATTCTCGCCTGCGGTGGCCTTGCCATTGTATATGGCCTGCTTACCATTCGCTCCATCCTTGCCCAGAGTAAGGGTAATGCGGAAATGATTGAGATTGCCGATGCGATTCAAATCGGCGCGAAAGCCTACCTTAACCGTCAATATACCACCATCGCCATGGTCGGCATCGCGATTTTCGCGTTCCTGAGCTGGAAACTGAGCCAACAAGTAGCCATCGGCTTCGCCATCGGGGCGATTATGTCGGGCGTGGCAGGCTATATCGGCATGATGATCTCGGTACGCGCCAACGTGCGCACGGCCGAAGCGGCGCGTAAAGGTATGCAAAAAGCCCTCACCATTGCGTTCCGTTCGGGCGCGGTGACCGGTATGTTCGTGGTTGGCCTTGGGTTGCTGGGCACCGCGGGTTACTATTTCTTCCTACAAAGCAAAGGCACCGAGCCACGCACGATTCTTGAGGCACTGGTTGCCCTGTCGTTCGGCGCATCGCTGATTTCGATTTTCGCACGCCTTGGCGGCGGTATCTTCACCAAAGGCGCGGATGTGGGCGCTGACCTAGTGGGTAAAGTGGAAGCTGGCATCCCCGAGGATGACGCGCGTAACCCTGCCGTGATTGCCGATAACGTGGGCGATAACGTGGGCGACTGTGCGGGTATGGCTGCCGATTTGTTCGAAACCTATGTGGTGACCATTGTAGCCACCATGCTGCTCGCCGCGATTTACTTCACGGGTGCCACGCAGGAAATGTTCATGCTGCTGCCCCTCGCCCTTGGTGGCGTGTGCATTGCTGCTTCGGTAGTGAGCACATTCTTTGTTCGGTTGGATGCAAGCGGCAACATCATGCGTGCCTTGTATAAAGGCTTGGTGGTGAGCGCTGTACTTTCGGCAGCACTGATTTACCGCCTCATCGAGAAAATGGTTGGCTTTGAGACCACCTACAATGTGGGTGGCACCTTGAAGAAAGCCGCCACCAAAACGGCGGCCGCTGCCTATAACGGTGGCATCACCTTCACGGGCATGGAACTGTTCTACTGCTCGATGGTTGGCCTTGGCGTAACGGGCTTGCTGGTGTGGATTACCGAATACTACACCTCGACCTCTTACCGCCCTGTGAAATCCATCGCGCAAGCGAGCAGCACTGGCCACGGCACGAACGTGATTCAAGGCCTCGCCGTGTCGATGGAAGCATGCGGCATGCCTATCATCGTCATCTGCGGTGGTATCCTGATTCCGTACCTGCTGTGCGGCCTGTTCGGCGTTGCCATAGCAGCCACCACCATGCTTGCGCTTGCAGGTGTGATTGTGGCGCTTGATGCCTATGGCCCTGTGACCGATAACGCAGGTGGCATTGCTGAAATGTCGGGTCTTCCTAAGGAAGTGCGCGTGACGACCGATGCACTCGATGCCGTGGGTAACACCACCAAAGCCGTGACCAAAGGTTATGCTATTGGTTCGGCAGCACTTGCATCGCTGGTGCTGTTCACCGCTTACGTGCAAGACATCAAACACTACTTCCCTGACCTTGATGTGCAGTTCAACCTTGCTGACCCATACGTGCTGGTTGGCTTGTTCATCGGTGGTTTGTTGCCTTACTTCTTCGGTGGCATGGCGATGATGGCTGTTGGCCGCGCGGCAGGTGCTGTGGTGGTGGAAGTGCGTCGTCAGTTCCGCGAAATCCCCGGCATCATGGAGCGCAAGGCGAAGCCTGATTACTCCAAGGCCGTGGATATGCTGACCAAAGCCGCCATCCGCGAGATGGTGCTGCCGTCGCTGCTGCCTATCCTTACCCCTGTGGCGCTTTACTTCGCCATCAACGCTATCGGCGGTCAGGCCTCGGCCTTTGCTGCGGTGGGCGCGATGCTGATTGGTATTATCGTGACAGGTCTGTTCGTTGCTATCTCAATGACCTCGGGCGGTGGCGCATGGGATAACGCGAAGAAATACATCGAGGAAGGCCACCATGGCGGCAAAGGTTCGGAAGCGCACAAAGCGGCCGTAACTGGCGACACCGTGGGCGACCCTTACAAAGATACTGCTGGCCCAGCGGTGAACCCACTCATCAAGATTGCCAACATCGCGGCCATCCTGATGCTGGCGTTACTCTCACACGCTGCATAAAGAGCAGCTTAAAGGTAGACCCATGAAGGTTGAGCTACTGCAATGGACAGCCGCGGCTGGGTGGAATACCAAGCCAAAGCTCTCCACTGCGGCGCTCGTGATTTATTTTGGGGAACGAGCGGCGCTTCAATCCAGCCAATGCTATACCACGCTGCGTTCGTTTTACCCACAGGCACATATTGTCGGCTGTAGCACAGGTGGCGAGATTTATGGTGCAGATGTTCTCGATAATAGTATCAGCGTCAGCGCCATCCATTTTGACCAAACACCGCTGCGCACAGCCTTCACCACCGTGAACACTGCCGCTGATTCCTTTACTGCGGGCACGGCACTTGCTCAACAATTGAACCAGCCCGATTTACGCTATGTGCTGGTATTGTCGGATGGTACGAACGTCAATGGCAGCGACCTTATTCGCGGCCTCTACAGTGTTCTCGACGAGCGCGTGATCGTAACGGGTGGCCTTGCAGGCGATGGGGCAGATTTTAAGCATACTACCGTCGGCCTAGATGGCGAACCTGCCGCCAAGCAAATCGTTGCCATCGGATTTTACGGCGAGGCACTACAGATTGGTTATGGCAGTGTGGGGGGATGGCGAACGTTTGGCCCCACTTGGACAATCACCCGATCAGACAGTAACATCCTCTACGAGCTGGATGGCAAACCTGCACTCGACCTCTACAAGATATATCTTGGTGATGCCGCACTACAATTACCCAAAAATGCATTACTCTTCCCGTTCAACATGCGTTCCGATGCCAATTCCGAACATGATATTGTGCGCACCATTGTCGGCGTGGATGAAGCCACAAAAAGCCTCGTCTTCGCAGGTGATGTGCCTGAAGGATCGATTGTTCGCCTCATGCGTGGCGAATTCAACCACTTAATCGAGGGCGCTGCAAACGCCGCCACCCTTGCAAACCAAAAGGTTCCTGCATCTGAGTCACTGGCCATCTTGGTTAGCTGCATTGGCCGCAAGCTGTTGCTTGGTATGTCGATTCACCATGAAACCCATGCCATTGCCGATATTTTCAAACACGCGGTACCTACCATCGGTTTTTATTCGTACGGTGAAATCTGCCATCAGGAATTCTCTGGCAAATGTGGTCTGCACAACCAGACCATGACCGTCACTACGCTGTATGAGAGCTCATCGGTGGCAGCCACCCAAAACTAGCGATATCGCGCCTTCTTATTACCCACGTAAAGCCTAGCCATTTGCTGTAAAAACAGCAAACTCCACGTGTAGAGCTAGAGGCTTTTTTATTTCAGGCTACGCAGCGCTTGGGGAATACTCGCAATCACATCCTCGGCAATCATGCCTCGCCCATGGAGGCTTGCCGCGTGGGCATGCAGCCAAACACCTGCAGCCGCGGCGTCGAACAATGGCATGCCCTGCCCCACCAGCGCAGTAATGGCACCCGCTAGCACATCGCCTGTGCCTGCGGTGGCCAGCCACGCGGGTGGACGTGATACAAGAATGTGCTTTGCATCAGCAATGATGGTATCGGCACCTTTGAGCACCACCACGGCATTGAACCGTTTGGCAAGCGCTTGGGCGAATTCTGCCCTATCGAGTTTCTTTGAGAGTTTAAGTGCTGCTTTCAAGCGCGCTGCTTCGCCCTCGTGCGGAGTAAAAATTTTCGGTACCGATTGCAGCGCCTCGCGCAAGCTGGCGTCCTTCGCCAGTAACGTTAGTCCATCCGCGTCGATCACGAGGGGCTTCCCCGATTTCGCCACTGCCAGCATTGCGCTTTTGGTTCGCGCGTTGATGCCGCTGCCCGAACCCACGAGTACGGCGCGAACACGATTATCGGTAACGAGTGTGCCCCACTCCTTCGCGCCACACGCTCGGGCGATGACACTGAGCACGGAGGCAGCATAGATTGGCCATGTTTTTGGGGTGGCAGCAATGGTCACCAACCCCGCGCCCGCGCGCTGCGCCGCAAGTGCTGCAAGGCGTGCTGCACCAGTCATCACCTCGCCACCCAGAATAACCACACTACCACGTGTATATTTGTTATCCTCGGCGCAAAGTGGTGGAATGCACCACGCGCTTGGGGTATTTTCTTTGACATTCGTGCGCGACTTCATAAGCACATACTTAGACCCATTTTTTGGATTCTCCAATGCTTCGTTTGCTGATGGTTATAGGTGTACTGGGCTGGGCGTTGCCGACGCAGGCCGCCGATATTTCCAATACCTTCGCCCAGTGGCAACGCCTGCGTGACCCTGCCACCATCAGCGTAAGTTTTATCGAAGGCGCGAGCTTCCTCTACGAGTTCCCCAATTGGCCCGATGAAAACACCATCCGCCTGCGTACCGAGGCAGCGGCGCTTTATGAGCGCCCAAGCAACGAGCTGATGAGTAAATTCTGTACCGATTTCCCGCCCATTTCGGGGCGTGGCATGGTGGCATGCGCCAGCAACGGCGTGAGTGATAAAGCGAAGCAAACCGCATGGGTTAAACAAGGCTGGGCACAAGGCGATTTCAACGAGGATGAAGAACAGCGCATTTTGAAAGCGTATGATGGCACCCTCACCAGTGCCGACCACGCCGCACGTGCCGAGCGTTTGCTGTACGAAGGCAGGCTCGGCGCAGCCAAACGCGCTATTGCACTTGCCCCTGCCGATAAGCGCAAACTCTATGCGGTGCGTGTGGCACTCATCGCGGGCGATAAAAAAGCCCCCGCACTGCTCAAAACATTAAGCGCTGCCCAGCAACGCGAAGCGGGAATTTTATTCGACCGCGCCCGCTGGCAAATCCGCCGTGGCAGCGACAGCTATGCCGACCTTGTCGCCGCCGCGCCTGCCGATGCGCCCTACGCCAATTTGTGGTGGCCGTTGCGCCTGCGCGCCGCGCGCGAAGCTATCAGCACCCGCAACTATACCCGCGCGTTAGCGCTTGTTTCGCACCATGGGCAAATCGATGATGACGAAGATATGGCCGAAGCCTTGTGGCTTAAGGGGTGGCTGCTGCTGCGCCATCGTGGCGATGCGGGCGGGGCGTATAAGGAATTCTTCAAACTCTATACCACCACCAGCACCCCGGTCAGCAAGGCACGTGCCGCTTATTGGGCGGGGCGCGCCGCCGAGAAAAATGGCAACCGCAGCATCGCCCGCGATTGGATGGAAAAAGCCGCCGAGCGCCCCACGGTGTTTTATGGCCAGTTGGCACAAAGCTGGCTGAAGCCCAAATCGACACTCGAGCTGCCAAAGGCGCCGCGCGCTAGTGATGCCGAGGAAAAACAATTCGATGCGAACCCGCTCATACGCACTGCAAAATTGATTGATGCCTCGAATGGCGATAGCCAGCTGCGCGACCGCTTCATTTCGGCGGCGGCAAAACGCCTAAGCGATGGACAACTTGGCTTACTTGCCGAGTTCGCGAAAAAAATTGGTGGCACAGCTACAGGGGTCGAGGTTGCAAAGCTGGCACTGCGCAAAGGCGTGGCTCTCATCCCCCATGGTTGGCCGCGCACCAGACTGCCCGATAATTTACCCATAGAACCTGCCCTTGCCCTAGCCATTACACGGCAAGAAAGCCAGTTTAACCCTACTGCACGCAGCCCTGCCAACGCACAGGGGCTTATGCAGCTTTTGCCGACGACTGCCAAGCATGTGGCTAAAGGGTTGGGCATGAAGTTCGAGCGCAATATGCTCAATGAACCCAATACTAACCTCACCCTTGGCTCACGCTATTTGGGGCAAATGATCGCAGGATTTGATGGATCCTACATCCTTGGCATCGCTAGTTATAATGCAGGACCCGGCAATGTTCGTAGCTGGATAAAAACCATGGGTATGCCCCCCAAGAAGCTGGATGCCGCGATTGATTGGATTGAATCCGTCCCCTTCACCGAAACGCGCAATTACATTATGCGTGTTCATGAAAATCTGGGTGTATACCGCACACTCGCCGATGATAGCACGCCACTAATGATCGAAAAAGACTTGGTGCGCTAACCGCCACCGCATGAAGGCGCGTCATTAATCACCGCACAACCTTTATAGGTGGTGGGCTGCGTGTAGTAGCTGTCGTAATCGACATTCACTGGGTGTCCCGATGCAGGATTGGGGACGTCGTACATGTCCATCACATTGGATTTTTTGGGAGCGCCCCCACAAGCCGCAACGCCCGCACACAAAAGTAGAACACACGTGGAATGTAGAGAAAAAGGCTTTGTCATAGTCAGCCTGTAGCACAAAATCATGTGCATTGCAGCAAAAAACCTAGCAAAATCATCACTACACATGTCTGCACCCGATTTAGTTAATACACTGCATCAATTTTAACTAAATATTAACTTACGGCGGCTAATGATAGTATGACCCCCCATGAAGGTCACATCCCCAATGCCCCCCACTCGCTATAAGTATGCCGAGTATTTCCAACGCTATCGAATGGAAATACTGCTGGTGGCAATGCTGGTCATTCTCCCCAATGGTATGTTTGCCTACACCCTTCCTGCTTGGCCTATCGCACAGCTTGTAGTGGTATGGTCTTCCCTAAATATACTTGTAATCGCTGCCCTATACGTCTTGCACCAATGGTTACTGATACCCCTTCACTCGATAGCACACCAACTGCACCAGCTTCGTACTACCTACAACGAAGAGACTAGCTTTGGCGTAACTTCTCCGCTGCAAATTACCCGTATTGCGGGTGAGGTTGGCCGATTTATTGGCTTTGCGCGCGAACAATACCGTAAACATACTGAAACCCTTCAGGAACTTGAACAATCACGACATATTATTGCCCAATTCGCGATGGAGCAGGAAACCCTGCTGACCAGCACTAATCGCGAGATAGCCATACAATATCGTTCGGTTCTCTCGTATGCGAATTACCTTGAAGAGCAAATCACCACCAATAAGCTCGACCCCAGCATACGTTATGACCTTGATGATGTCTGTGAATCAAGCTTCAATCTTAAGCTCATCGCGGGGGCGCTTAGCATGCTAAGCCATGGGCGTATGCCCGAGCTTAGCAATGTGCCCCTTGCCCCGCTGCTGCAACAGACCATGCTTGCCCTCGCCCCCGCACTCGACCGACGAAGCATGAAGCTCACCACAGCGGAGGTGGATATGTCAGTTGCAGCCTATGGCCATGGGGGAACCCTCGCCCATATTCTATGGATGATGCTACTGGGCATGGTTCGTTATGCCGCCGATGAAAGCACCCTTCGTATCCGTAGTCTCTATAGCCGTGATGGCACACAGGCTATGATGAGCATTGTGGTCAGCGAATTATCTGCAGGACGCATGACTGAGGATGAACGAGAGGAACATCTAATCCGCCAATTGCAACACCTTACCCCGCCCATGTTCGCTGAGACTATTCGTATCCACGCCAACGTGCAGTTGGCGGATTTGCTGATTCAACGTTTAGGCGGGCTGATTCATGTGCAAGCACTTACTACTACCTCGTGCGAGGTATGCGTTAACCTTCCCTCGGCGAAAATAGATTAAATACCAGCTGTTAAAATCAGTTTCGCATCACCATGATTGGCTATAGTCTGCGTTAGTTAGTTCATTTGTTTGTTCATATTTCACCCTTAAATAGGAGCCTACCCAATGAAAAAGATGACACTTTATTCGCTCAGCCTGATTTCTGCCTTTGCCGCAACGAGCGCCTTTGCAACAGAAGCGCCAACACCACCCGTAGGTGAAAAAAATCAAGCCGAAAAGAAACTTAACGAAAACGATACCAACAACGATGGCTTCATCTCGAGAGATGAATGGCGCACGAAAGGCGACCAAGTATTTGGTGAAATAGACACCGATAAAGACGGAAAACTGAGCAAAGATGAACGTAAATCCCATCACGAAAAGAAACGCGCTGAATGGAAAGAGCGCCGGGAAGACCGCAGAGAAAAGATGGGGAAAATGAAGGAAAAAATGTCGGAGCGGGCCGCAGATAAGGCCGCACCAACAGAGAGCCACTAGCCACATTAAAAAAGGGTGCACATGATGAATGTGCACCCTTTTATTTTTTCTTTTAGAGCTTGCTCTGGTCTTTGAATTTTACCACAAACGGAAAGCCTTCGTTTTCCTTCGAATCGCTGCCTGTATCTGGGATTACTCCACTCGCACCAGGGACAGCCAGTTTAATCGTCACTTCTCCCGCAGGAACATTCGTCACACTTAATTCCTCGCGCGCGACTTGGCGGCTTGGCGGCAATTCATAGCCCGCCCCACCAACCAGCGGCAGCACTTTATTGCGTCCGGAATTCTTCGCTTCGTAGAGCGCTAAATCCGCACGCTTGAGCAATGTTTCTGGGGTATCGTTCGGTTCCATCGTCGCATAGCCAATGCTGATGGTTTTTTTGATGGGGCTATCGGGGTGCGGAATCACAAATTCAGCATTCTCCACCTCTTTGCGTAAACGCTCGGACGCTTCATAGGCGCGCGCCGCATCAGTCTCAGGCATCAGCACCACAAATTCCTCGCCACCATAGCGCGCGGCCAAATCTGCCGAGCGGATGATTTGAACAATGATGGCCGCCAGTGATTTCAGCACTTCATCGCCCGAGGCGTGGCCATAGGTATCGTTCACTTTTTTGAAGTGATCCATATCCATAATCACTACCGAAAGATTACGGCCTTGCTCCGAGGCTTGGCGCACAAGGTTTTTCAAGTGGGTATCGAGGTAATGGCGGTTATAGAGCTTGGTCAGGCCATCCGTCACCGCCATGCTCACCGATTCTTGATAATTCGATTTCAGCGCTTCCTGATATTTCTTCCGGCGAATTTGGGTTTTAATGCGCGCGAACATCTCGTTGAAATCCACAGGCGTCAGCAAATAATCGTTCACGCCCAGCTCAAGCCCCTTCAGCATCAAATGCTGCTCGTCTTCATCCACCAACATGATGATGGGAACATGGCGCGCCTGTTCAATAGCTTTAAATTGCGTGGCAAGGCGCAAACCATCCATATCCGCCAGTTGCGTGGAGATGAGAATGAGGTCGAGCGCCGAATTATCGCGTGCATATTCCAGCGCTTCTTTGTGGTCGCTGAAATGGCTGAGTTTATAGCCACCCGCCACCAGTTTTTCGGTGATACGGCGCACCTGCACCACATCATCATCGATCAGCATCAGGTTGCTGCCCGTTACATCGAGGTTGAGCGAGTAATCGCTCGCGCTCATACCAAGCTGGCTGCCCGATTTATCGCGCAAGCGCAGCTCATCGATAAGAACCTTGATACGTACTAGCGAGCGCACGCGCGCAAACAGCGCAGTATCGTTAATGGGTTTGGTGATGAAATCATCCGCCCCTGCCTCTAGTCCCGCCACGCGATCGGAGGGGTCGGAAAGCGCGGTCACCATCACCACAGGGATGTGCGACACTTCAGGGTCTTGCTTCAAACGGCGGCAGGCCTCGAACCCATCAATCCCTGGCATCATCACATCGAGCAGAATCAGATCAGGTTTTTTTGCCTTGGTTTGCTCAATCGCCTCGAAGCCATCCTTGGCGGTGATGACATCGTAATATTCGTTCGTCAGCTTCGCTTCGAGCAACTTAATGTTCGCAGGCACATCATCCACAACTAACACTAATCCAGTCACGCTCTACCCCTATGCCGATACGCTTTGCGGCTCTAAAAACCGACGAATCGTACTCAAAAATACATCAATGGCGATGGGCTTGCTTAGGTAAGCCTCGCACCCCGCCGCTAAAATCTTGTCCTCATCATCCTTCATCGCGAAGGCGGTTACTGCAATCACAGGAATATGCTTAATCGCTGCATCTGCCTTGATTTTTCGGGTAATATCGAGCCCTGAAATTTCGGGCAGCTGAATATCCATCACAATCAAATCGGGCATCACGTTACGCGTCAGGCTAATGGCTTCGATCCCCTCTTTTGTCTCGAACGTCAGGTAGCCATTCGCGCCCAGAAGGTCGCGAAAAAGCTTCAAGTTCAGGTCGTTATCCTCGACAATGAGTATCTTTTTGGCCATAGGCAGCGTATTCTCCTGTGCTGCCCCAATATAATGGTTTATTTGGCAATTACCACGAAAATTCATAGCGCTGTGTGCAGCATTTGCCCAGTGCCGCTAATGCGCCACACCCCAATTGGCGCCTTGCCCCACTTCCACCGTGAGGGGCACACTCAAGCTGGCCACCTGCTCCATCGCCCGCTTCACCTGCGGAATAAGGCTGGCAGCCTGTTCGGTTGGACACTCGATAACGAGTTCATCGTGCACTTGCAGTAGTAGCCGCGCTTGCTTGGGCAGAATGTTATACACCTGAACCATGGCGAGCTTGATGATATCCGCTGCCGTGCCCTGAAGCGGGGCATTGATTGCCGCGCGTTCCGAGAATTGGCGGAAGGCACCGTTTTTAGAATTAATATCCTTCACATGCACGCGGCGGCCATAGAGCGTTTCGACATAGCCATGCTCGCGCGCGAACTGAATAGTCGTATCCATATATTCGCGGATACCAGGATACTGCTCGAAATATTTGGCAATGTAGTCCGCTGCCTCCGCCCTGCTGATGCCAAGCTGAACCGAAAGCCCATGCGCGCTGATACCATAAATGATGCCGAAATTAATAGCCTTGGCGCGGCGACGAATTTCGCTAGTCATTTCACTCAGCGGCACGCCGAACATTTGGCTGGCCGTGAGGGCGTGGATATCCACCCCATCACGAAACGCGTTTTTGAGAGAATCCATATTCGCCACGTGGGCGAGCAAGCGCAGCTCAATCTGCGAATAATCCGCCGAAAGCAGCGTGAAGCCCTCGGGCGCGACAAACGCCGTGCGGATGCGCCGCCCCTCCTCGGTACGGATGGGAATGTTCTGCAAATTCGGGTCGCTACTCGACAGCCGCCCTGTTGTCGTCAGCGCCATCGCGTAGCTGGTATGCACCCGCCCATCACGCGCGGAAATGGCGCGCGGCAAAGCATCCGTATAGGTGCTGCGTAGCTTGCTGTATTGACGCCACTCTAGCACCTTGGCGGCAATTTCGTGCCCCTCTTCGGCCAGCGCCTCCAATGTTTGGGCATCGGTGGTGTAAGCCCCAGTTTTGCTCGATTTTTTGGCACCACCGAGTTGTAATTTATCGTACAACACTTCGCCCAATTGCTTGGGTGAACCCACCGAAAATGGCATACCTGCGAGGGCGATAATTTCCTTCTCAAGCGTATCAATCTTCACCCCAAATTGCGATGACATGCCCGCAAGTGCGGCGGGGTCGATTTTAATGCCTGCACATTCCATCGCCACAATCACGGGAATCAGCGGGCGCTCGATGGTTTCATAGACGCGCGTGACATGGTTGGCGGGCAGTTGTAGCTTTAACGCTTCATATAAACGCAACGTGAAATCCGCATCCTCGGCGGCGTAATTCGTGGCGGCATCGAGTGCGATTTCGGAAAAATTCTTTTGGTTTTTCCCAGTGCCACACACTTCGGTGAAGGCAATCATTTTATGGCCGAAATAACGCTCTGCCAAAAAATCCAGCCCCTGCCCATGCAGACCAGCGGAAACGCAGTAGGACATCAGCATGGTGTCGCCGAGCGGCGCAATATTCACGCCATATTTTTCGAGCACCACTAAATCGTATTTAATGTTGTGACCAACTTTGAGCACGCTTGGGTTCATCAGCAGCGGCGCCAATAATTCCAGCACACGCGCAAGCGGCAATTGCCCCGCGACGAGTTTTTTCTCGAGTGTTTTTGGCGCATCGAACAACCCGCCTTGGGCAAGTGGTGCCGCCGCGAGTTCACTCACATGCTGAAGCGGAATGTAACACGCGCGACCCGCCTCTACGCTGAGCGAGATACCCACCAATTCGGCATCCACCGCGTTGAGTGAGGTGGTTTCCGTATCAATCGCCACCAGCCCACGCGCAGTGGACTCTGCAATCCACTTATTCAGCGTTTCTTCGCTCGTTACACATTCGTAAGTGGCGGCGATTGCTGGCGCGCGATTGATTGTGGGTGTGGATTCGCGCACAGACGAAGTACCACCTGCATAGGGTGAGAATGCACTCGTGTTTTTTATGCCCTCGGCGGCGTCCGCCTGCTCAATCGCGCCTGAGCTAGCCAGCCCCATTTTTTTGGCGAGGGAATTGAAATTCTGCGTTTCCAAAAATGCCATCAGCGCGGCGCTGTCGAACGGTTTGGTTTCAAGCTCGGGCAGTGCCATGGGCAACGGTAAATCGCATTTCAACGCCACCAGTTGCTTCGACAAACGTGCGGCCTCGGCATGGGTCGTCAGCACCTCGCGTCGCTTGGGTTGTTTGATGTTGTTGAGGTTCGCGAGCACACCTTCGAGGTCACCGAATTGGTTGATCAACTCCGCCGCTGTTTTGGGGCCAATGCTTGGCACACCGGGCACATTATCGACCGAATCACCAATCAGTGATTGTACCTCAACCACTTTATCGGGCATCACACCGAACTTTTCCATCACCTGTGCGGACTCGATTTTTTTGTTCTTCATCGGATCCATCATGCTGATTTCACCATCGACGATGAGCTGCATCAAATCCTTATCGGATGAGACAATCACCACCTCGCGCCCCTCGCCCCGTGCCGCATGGGCGTAGCTCGCAATCAAATCATCCGCCTCGTAATTCTCCATCTCGATCGCGGGGATGTTGAGCGCGCGCGTGGCCTCCCTCACCAGTGGAAATTGGGGGATTAAATCCTCCGGCGTTTCGCTGCGATTCATTTTATATTCAGGGAAAATGGTGCTGCGGAACGTGGCGCGGCCATGGTCGAAAATCACCGCCAGCATGTCGTGTTTATAGGTCTCACGCAGGCGGATGAGCATGTTGGTGAAACCCAGCACCGCGCCCACGGGAGTGCCATCGCGCCGTGTGAGGGGCGGCAGCGCATGATAGGCACGAAAAATGTAGCCCGAGCCATCGACAAGGATGAGGCGTTGCTTGTAATCTGACTTTTCCATTGCTGCCTGCGTATTCATTGCGCTAGAGCATACCGCAATTCATTCCATTAGAAAGCAATACCACGATGTCACCCACAATGCTCAACGGCCCCGAGCTGCCCTCGCGCAGCGGCACCACCAAGCGCCTTGTTATTTTCCTCCATGGCCTCGGCGCGGATGGTAACGATTTGCTGAGCCTCGCGCCCATGCTGGATTTGCCCGATACGCATTTTGCCTCGCCCAACGCGCCCTACCCGTGCGACATGGCGCCCTATGGCTATCAATGGTTTTCACTACAAGACCGCGACCCCACGCGGATATTGCCAGAAATTCGCCGCGCAGAACCTATCCTCAATACCTATATCGATGCGCAAATGGCTAAGCATAAACTGACACCGAAAGATGTGGCGCTGATTGGTTTTTCGCAAGGCTCCATGATGTCGCTACACACCGCGCCGCGCAGGGCGGAACCCATTGCAGGCGTGGTTGGTATTTCAGGCGCGCTATTTGGCGCGGAGTTATTAGCTGCTGAAATCAAATCGCGCCCGCCGATTTGCCTCATCCATGGCACGCACGATGAAGTGGTGCCGTTTGTGGCGATGGGTGCAGCAGAAACCACCCTGCGCGCCGCCAATGTCGGCGTAGAAGCCCATGCGCGCCCGCGCCTAGGCCACGGGATTGACGAAGAAGGCATCGACATCACCGCCGCGTTTTTACGCCGCGTTTTTGGTTTGTAAGACCCTCATGCGCCGCATTATTTACAGAGTCATTTTACTTACACTCATAACCGCCACATCGCTGGTGGGTTATTTGGTGCATTACCATAACCTCACGGAAGAAATCATTGTCAGTGAACATATCGATGGTGAGCAGGCCAATGCCTTAAAGCACACCTATGCCGCGGCGCAACTTTATGAACTACTCACATCCATACTCCCGGATGAAGCGGCGGAAGATATGGTCGTATGGCTTGGCCATATGAACGAATATGCTGAGCAATGGATGCGCTCCTATCCCAAAAATCGTGTGGCTGGAACGCAGCCCGATACGACTATCGAGATTATCAAGGATTTGCACAACAATCGCGCTGGCATCGCCGCTGCGCGCTGGAAATTGGCACATACCCCTAAAGATATCACAACTTTAGCGATGATTTTACGCCTTGTGAGAATGGATGCCGTGGTGGTGTGGGCGAATAAACTCGGCATCCCCAAAAACGAACTTGATGCCCATGTGCGCGATGTGGCGTTTGCCAACGCGTGGGTGGAGCAGCGCCGCGAAAAAATTGCACATCACACGCAAGAAACATTGAGTAAACTTTATTAGCCTATGCGGTGGGCGCTGCCTACGGCATCGCTCACATTTGCGAATCCATCGCGCGCGAGAAGTTCGCTAAGCCCATCATTGATAGAACTCACCAGCCCGAACCCCTGATAGATGAGTGCCGAATAAAGCTGCACCAGCGATGCCCCCGCACGAATTTTCTCGTACGCATCCGCCGCACTGGCAATACCACCCACACCAATGAGCGGGATTTTACCACCCGTAAGGCGATAGATTTTTCGTAGTATTTCTGTCGAAAGCGCAAAGAGCGGCTTACCACTTAGGCCGCCTGCTTCTTGGGTGTGCGGGCTATTGACCACGGCCTCGCGCGAGAGCGTGGTGTTGCCGACAATCAAGCCATCGAGCCCTGTGGCGAGCGCGGTTTGCGCGATGGCTTCGAGCATCGCATCATCGCAATCGGGTGCAATCTTCACGAAGGTGGGGCGATGTGGCGCGCCCTCGGCCACTAACGCTGTGCGCAACTTTTGCAGCGCCTCAATCAGCGCTTTCAGCTCATCTGCCGCTTGTAGTGCGCGCAAACCGGGCGTGTTGGGCGAGCTGATATTGGCGGTGATATAATCTACATGTGGGTAAAGCGCGCGCATGGCGGCGGTGTAATCGGCCACCGCATCTGCACTCTCTTTGTTCTTGCCAATATTGCCGCCGATGATGCCACGCCCACTACGTTTTGCTAGACGCGCGGCGGCTGCATCCATGCCCTCGTTGTTAAACCCAAGGCGGTTGATGATAGCCTCGTGCTCCACCAAGCGGAACACGCGCGGTGTGGGGTTGCCCGCTTGCGCGCGCGGAGTGACCGTACCGATTTCGACAAAGCCGCAACCAGCGTTCAGTGCGCCCTCGAAGCACTCGGCATTCTTATCGAACCCTGGCGCGAGGCCGACGGGGTTCTCGAAACTTAACCCAGCCACGGTGGTTTTTAAATTTGCGTGCGTGCTGCGTGCGGGTGGCACCAACCCGCGCTGAAGCGCACAAATGGCCGCGCGGTGCGCCTTTTCTGGCGGCAATAAAAACAACGCAGGACGAAGTGTGGAATAAAGGCTCATGCAATTTGTCTAACGAATCTGCACCAAGATGGGAAGCATGAATCAGCGCACCTGAATCACCATAGGGCGTTTAGGTGTTGGGTTGCTCGCCACTGCGCCACGGTAGATATTGACCGCAGAGGGAGCGCCCGCAGTAGCCGATGCCATGCGCCCCATGTTGGACGCCTTCACGGTGATGTTGGATGGAATGGTGAGAATTGAAAGTGGATCATACTTTACACCATTTTTGCTCACGCGGTAATCGAGATGCGCGCCCGTTGAGCGCCCGCTTGAGCCAACCGCACCGATGAGTTGCCCTGCCCGCACGCGTTGCCCCACGCTCACCGATTGCGAACTTAAATGGCCATAACGTGTGATGGTATCATCCGCATGTTTGATAGAAACATATTTTCCGTAACGTGCATCCTCGGTCACTTGTGTTACCTCGCCTGCGGCGGTTGCCAGCACAGCGGTGCCAGCATCGGCCGCAATATCGATGCCCCCATGAAAGGTTGGGCGGCCATGGAATGGGTCATTCCGTACGCCATAGCCTGAGGAAACATATTGCTTCGCAGCCAGCGGGATGGGCCACATTAAATGCCGTGCAAGACCCGCAAAAGAACCTGCACCACCACCGCGCATCACATCGCGGAACGAACCTAACGGCCCGCTACTTTCTGAACCATAGAGCGCAATGACAGGGTTGATGGTTTCGGTATCACCCTCGATGCCATCGCTCTCTGGCTCTAGCTCGTGGGTCACTTTAACATCGTTCACGATGCTGGATTTTTCAGCCCCACGCGAGGCAACATCGACCGTTTTTGCAATGGGCGCCGCCACTGGGTTCCCGCCTGCACGATCGACCACTAAATTGCCATTCGACATCGCGCTTGCATCCGTACGCAGTGGGATAAATTTTTTCTCGTTAATAATGGTCACGCCATTTTGGCTATCGGCCGATTGCGCCCGGGTGCCATTGAGTGGAATAAAACGCTTCGGCGATTGAAACGAATCTTCTCTGGGTAATATCAATGGCTCCGCCGCGAGCAACTCACTCGGCAATAGCATCGACATAATGAGCAGAACATTTCGAATCACATCATCCATCATTCATTCGTGGTTACGCGCGGACAATTCCGCACAACTTCTTAGAGTAATCGCTCACCATCGTTACTAGAAGAAAGTGAGTTATCCACCATGAATCGCAAACCTATTTACATTGGGGTGCAAATATTGTCAGAGTTACTACGAATTTTATGGGCTTGCTCTGCATGTCATTTGGTCGACGCATTTTTTACACGAGCTTACGTAGCACCGCGTTGTGCAGCATCGCGCTCGCGTGTTTCTTGCCGCTAACCACCCATGCTTTCGACCCCAACGAAGGTGCCAGTAAATCCTCAAGTAGCAAGGCGCGACCACGTCTTCCCTCTACCGCACCACTCATTGCACCGATGCCGCGCCTTACTTTTTCTAGCGTTGAAGACACGTCTGCAAAACCTGAGTCGCCACGCCCTAAACTTGTTTTTCCTGAAGTGGTCAGCGTTCCACAAACACCTATCGAGAACCCTGCACCTGTAGCCGTTGCGGCAGCACCCGCGTTACCGTCTTTGCCACCTGTCGACGCTGTTGTAGAGCAGCGCGCGCGCCAAGAAATTGCTGCACTACCACCTGCTTTAATTGAACCCGCCACATCATCGGCTCGCGTTGCGGCGCTAACGCCGTCTGCTGCTGGAGCCATTGAAGTTGCAGAAGTTGCGCCCGAAAAACTGGCAGAGACTCCAATTGCTCCTATACCGCCAACCCTATCGGCGCTGCCTAAAGACGAGCCCGCTATCGCGGAAAGCCTCTTGTCAGATGATTCAAAAAAGATATTGAGCGGATTGCCCTCGAAACTTGATGAAAAACATCCACCCAAGGGGGGCAAGTTAGCCATCTCGCGCGCGCGTCAAGAAGCTTATCCGCTTGTACAGAATCCGAAAGTTGAAAGTTTTGATTCTGGGGGACTTAGTATCAAAGTTCAGCGCCCAGGATTAGACGCAAATTTTGAGCTTAACCGAGCCTATACATCGCTCATGGGCGGAGAATCTTCTGTTGCCATTGATACGTACAAAAACATTCTCTCGAGCGAACCCTCGAATGAGGATGCCCTTTTTGGATTGGCTTCTACCTATCACCGCCTTGGTGATATTGAGCATGCTCGCCCCTACTACGCGACACTGCTCAAGTTGAACCCCAATCACCGCGATGGGCTGAATAACTTTCTGGCCCTGATTAGCGACGAATCGCCTCAAGAAGCCCTCGCAGAGTTGGAGCGTCTCGAGCAGCGTAACCCAGATTTTAGTCCCATTCCTGCCCAACAAGCAGTTCTACTCGAAAGGCTAGGGTATGTAGACAAAGCACGCGATAAAATTTTGCGCGCTATCGAGTTGGCTCCCGCCAACTTAACCTACAAGTATAACCTAGCGATTATGATGGATAAAACAGGCAACTACGCAGAGGCTAGTGCGCTCTATCGCTTGCTCATTGATGCGGCACTAAATGGCGAAAAAATACCTGCCCCCGCTGCTTCACTTCAAAAACGCCTCAATTATATAGCAGCCATTCGAGCAAACACAGCACCTATTGGCAGTTAAAGGCTGATTGTTAATAAAATCTTTACTGTCATATGCCTATGGTAGTTGGCAGCACGACGAGGACTTAAAGCCATGGAAATCTCTGAACTATTGATCGCCACCTGTAAGAACAAGGCATCAGACCTTCATATTTCCACTAAAAATCCGCCGCTTATGCGGGTTAACGGCGACATGCTACCGTTGGATATGCCCCCTCTTTCCGCTGAAGACGTCAAACGGATTCTTTACTCAATCATGACTGAACATCAGCGCAGTGATTACGAAAAAGAACTGGAGCTCGATTTCTCAATCTCGATTTCCTCGGAAATGCGCTTTCGGGTCAATACGTTCAATACCATCTATGGCGCGGCAGCAGTGTTTCGTACCATTCCTACTAAAATTTTGTCGCTTGATGCACTCGGCACGCCCGACGTTCTCAAACGCCTATGCCATTTGCACAAAGGGCTTATTCTTATCACTGGCCCTACCGGTTCCGGTAAATCCACCACACTGGCCGCCATGGTAGATTACATCAACCAGAACTTTAACAAGCACATTCTAACGATTGAAGATCCAGTAGAATTTGTACATACGTCACGTCGCTCGCTCGTGAATCAACGTGAAGTTGGCGGTTCTACACGATCCTTTGCTAAAGCACTAAAATCGTCCCTGCGCGAGGACCCCGATGTCATTCTTGTCGGCGAGCTTCGAGATTTGGAAACCATTCAACTCGCGATGACTGCTGCCGAAACAGGGCACTTGGTCATGGGCACATTGCACACCAGCTCCGCCGCAAAAACCATCGACCGTATTATCGATGTCTTTCCATCCGACGATAAAGAGATGGTGCGCGCCATGCTTTCCGTTTCGCTGGAGGCAATTATCGCGCAGACGCTGGTCAAGCGTGCCGATGGCAAAGGACGTATCGCCGCGCACGAGATAATGCTGGGCACGGCTGCCATTCGCAACCTCATCCGTGAAGCGAAAATACCGCAAATCACTTCGATGATTCAAATGGGCAGCAAGCAGGGCATGATTCTCATGCGTGATTCGCTAAATAAACTCTACGAAGACGGCGAAATATCGGCTGAAACATTACGCGAGATGCTCGTGACGGGCTCACAAACAGATGAAGAAGCAATGCCACAGACCGCCGCCAAGCGCCCCACACATAATTCATCATTTTAAGTAGTTTTATGGCAATCGACATCAACCTTCTCCTACAAGAAATGGTCACACGCAGTGCCTCTGATTTATATCTAACATTTGCTAGCGCGCCTGCGTTTCGCGTAAACAACGCCATCCAGCACCATGATTCTGCACCCTTAACCGACGCAGATATAACGCTATACCTTAGCAGTATCCTTAGCCCAGAACAGTTGGATGAGTTTCAATCTACCTTCGAACTTAACATGGCGCTGAATTTTGATACCAAAGCGCGGTTCCGCATCAACGTGCTGCGCCAGCAAACGCACGCCGCCATTGTGATCCGTCGTATCGAGACCAGCATTCCAACACTGAATGATCTTAATCTTCCGAAGGTGTTCGGCGATCTAGCATTGCTTAAACGCGGACTTATTCTTATCTCGGGACAAACAGGATCAGGTAAATCGACCACGCTGGCGGCCATGGTGGGGCATCGCAACCAATTTGGCGAGGGTCATATTCTTACCATCGAAGACCCTATCGAATTCATCCATTCGCACGACAAATGCATTATTACTCAACGCGATATCGGCCTCGACACCTATTCCTATTCATTGGCGCTCAAGAACGCGCTGCGCCAGCGCCCCGATTTAGTTGTTATCGGTGAGGTGCGCGACCGCGAAGTAATGGAACAAGCCATCCATTTTGCTGAAACAGGTCACCTTTGCATTGCTACCATCCATGCCAATAACGCCAGCCAGACCATTGAGCGCGTCATTAACTTCTTCCCCGAAGAACAACATGCGCAAATTTTGCTCAATCTCGCCCTCAACCTGCGTGCCACGCTATCGCAACGTCTGCTGCCAACTGTGGATGGCAAGCGCACCCTCGCGTTAGAAATCTTGCTCAATCGCGGCTTAATCCGACAGCATATTGAACAAGGTAAGATTCGTGAATTACGCGAAATGATTGAAAAAGGGGTGGCCGAAGGAATGCAAACCTTTGACCAGCATCTGTTTGAACTATTCCAAAACCAGATTATTAGCGAGCAAACTGCTATTGGGGAATCGGACAGCGCACCGAATTTGCGCATGATGATTCAGAACAAAAAGATGAGCTCTACGATGAACGATTTACCTTCTGCCGCCGCATTGGCGCCGCGCAGAACTTCTGAATTCTAGGCGCTATTTCTATTAGGCCGCAGTCTTCAACTCTTGTCCAATCGCTTTGAGGAATGCACGCTCAAGGCTTTCCTCTTTAAAGGTTGGTTTGAACTCTGCAGCCGTACCCAAATACACCAGCTTACTATTGTGAATAATGCCGATACGGTCGCAGATCTCATCAATATCTGAAAGAATATGCGAGCTAAAGAACAGCGTCTTGCCTTCACGCTTGGCGTTTAGCATCACTTCCTTCAAATGGATCCGCGCACGTGGATCAAGGCCGCTCATCGGTTCATCCAGTATCATGAACGGCTGATCCACCATAAACGCTCCGATCAGGCCCAATTTCTGTCCCATACCCTTCGAATACGAGCCAACTTTACGCTGCAATACATCGGGGTCGAGATCAAGGCTTGCTGCTAGATTCTTGGCTTTCTCCAAATCGAGTTTTTTGCCATAATAGGATAAGCAAAGCGCTAAATATTCGCTTCCCTTCAGATAGCGCGATGGCGAGAACTTCTCTGGTAAATACGATAACTGCTCGCGCGCCTTCACGCTGTTGCTCGGCTCGCCAAATATCGTTGCCTCTCCTGAATTGGCAGTGGCTAAATCTAGTAAGATTTTGATGAGCGTCGTCTTTCCCGCACCATTGAGCCCGACCAGCCCAAAAATTTCGCCTGCACGAAGTTCGAACGAAACATCATCAAGCACAACTTGTTTGCCATAGGATTTTGAGATGTTGCGGATAGTAAGTGGACTCAAAGCTGATGGCGACATGTTA